>NZ_CP024847.1:0-313406 GCF_002892535.1 Aquella oligotrophica
ATTTCTCAGTATATTTACTAATAGTTTTAACAAGCTTTTAACTATCCGCTGAAAATATTCAATATAGTTAGCTATGATAGTCCAAAACCTCCAAGATCCTGAAGGCATGATGTGTATCGCATAACCATCAGGCTTCAATACTCTTTTTGACTCATTATATATTGGCTCAAGATCATGAATATGCTCAAGAACATTTGAGGAAAAAACAACATCAAATGATTCACTCTCAAAAGGAAACGAATTTCCATCATATTCGATTACCGGAAAAACCCGTTCAGAAGCATAATTTGAGCTTGGCAAATCAATCGAAATCACCTCAAAGCCCAGATCCGACAATTGTTTTGCTTGGAACCCACTACCACCACCAATTTCTAAAATCTTAGCATTTGGAGGAAATAATTCAATGATCTGCTTTATTTCCCAATCTCTTATTTCATGCAAAAATTTAATATTAAACATGTTCCATCCTTAATTGATATATTTTAACAGTATTATTTACCATTGTATCAATAGCAAAGTTTTCTTTAACAAACTTTGGACCATCAAATCTTATATTTCTAAATTCATTATTAGCTACTGCATTAATTATCTGATCAGATATTAATGCCGGATTTTCATCTTTGACTAGTATCCCAGTAATCTTGTCATTTATTGCTTCTCCCGCCCCGCCTGCCTCAGTTGTAAAAACAGGAATGCCTAACCATTCTGCTTCTAAAACAACATTTGGTGTACCCTCATACTTGGAAGCAAGTAAAAAAACATCCATAATAGACAAAATAGGAGCTATGTTTGTAACTTTATCAGTAAAAATAAATCTAGATTCTAGATTATTTTTTTTGATAAGTCTGAGCATATCTTTTTTATATGGACCATCTCCAGCTAAAACCACATAAGTAGAGGGCATTTTTTGTAAAAAGTGAATAGCAATTTCCACCCATAACATTGGACGTTTTTCAGAGTAGAACCTAAACATAGAACCAAGTACAACCGCATCTGAAGGGATCCCAAGTTCTTGCTTTTTCAATTTAACTTCATGCTCACTCAGTCTTGTTAGATGCATCAAATTAACTCCATTACGTAAAATAATGAACCTGTTAACAGGAATTTGTAACCATTTAGCATAACTTTCTGCACCAGCAGAACTATTATTTACAAAAGTGATATGTGGCAATTCAGCAAGAGCCTTATAGCAGCTATCCATATAAGGTTGATAGTAGGCAAAATTTACTGGTGCAACATTTCTGAGCGAAATAATAATCCGAGGTACCCCTGCAATTAAAGCTGCGATTGCAGCTTTAATTGAAGTACTATCCTGCCAAGCATGTACTATTTTAGGCCTATCTGCCTTAAACCTCATATATAAAGCTAAAATCTCATGAAAAATCTCAATTGGTAAGAAATTCATAAGGCTAGCATGATCATAATTTTTTAAATAAACGATTTTATTTCTAAATTTGTCATATTGCAATGACTCAACAGCAATATTCTTATCTTTTAATAAAGGTAGATAAAACCCATATTCTGATAATGGTTCCAGATAATTACAATACAACTTTAGGGTCTGATATTCAGCCTTTTCCTTCAACCCAAATAGCGTATTTACTAACTGACGTTCAGCACCACCTGCCGCAAGACTGTTATTAATAAGAATAGTTAAGTCAGAAGCTTCAAAACATGAACTACTTTCAGTATAAATTTTGGCTAATAACTCCGCAAATAAAAGATGAGAAGATGATTTCTCTTCAATATTTTTATATCTGAAGAAAAATTTACTTATTTCCACCTTTAACTTATCAGAAATGACCCTATTTATCAGACTAGATCTTGATAAATAACGCTTAGCCCTAGATAGTAGAAAAACTAGTCTGTCTTTAATGTACTTAGATAGTAGGTACGGGGTAATTCCTTGATAAATAGCAAAATAAATTCTAGGTTGTAAGCTTATGATTGCTTGCATAAAGATTTTTTTAGTTAATAGCTCCTTCGGTCCCAAGAAAAAAATAGGCTGCCTTTTTAATAAAAAAGATTCTATCCTTCGCCAGTTCACTCCTTCATTGGTTAAGTTAACATCTAAATAATTATAATTTGGTGTATAACTACCAAGATAAATGTCATTTTCATTATTATCAATAAAAATATCTTCGTTCATTTCAAAAGGAATAACTAAATAAAATCTACTTTCACCCAATGAATTAAAGAATTTTATTATATCAGTAAGCTTTAGACTAATTACATACATTTAATCTTCCTTTTTATACCCAACATACACCAGATTTGAGCCATATCCCTGATAAATTGGAACATTATTGGTTAGCTTATCAAGAAAATCAATAACTAAACTAGTACTACCACTGGATAAACTCGAAAAAAAGGTATTGTCAGCAAAGTCCAACTGATGAGTAACAATTTCCTGTAGTCCAAATTTTTGCATAGTGTTTTTTAAGGTTACTGGGTTAAAAGATCTAACATGTTGCCATCGATGAAATATGCTATTACACGATGGGCAATAACACATATTACCATTAAGATCTTCATTATTTGGAGTAGTAATAATAAGTTTACCATGTGGTTTTAATAACTCTAATACGCTATTAATAACAGTATCAAAATCATTTTCCAGAATATGTTCAATAACTTCTATCATTAAGATAATATCAAATTTTTGATTCTGTTCAGCAATACCATTAAAGTTTGTATACTCACTCAGATTTTTTTTCAAAAGCAGTGCACGCTCGGGTGATGGCTCGTACGCATAAAATTCAGCATCATGATTTTTTGAGCACAAAACCCTTAAAAGATCTCCATTACCAGCTCCAAAATCAAGTATCTTATTATTAGGGTTAATAAAGTATTTCAAAATTACGGCAAGATTAGCACCACTTTGCCGAGAAAAACTTAATTCGCTAAGTGTTGTTCTAGCTACACCATCCCAAAATTTATTTACAAGAAGATTATCCCATTCAATATACTTTGGTACATTGAAGTAATCTTTAGAAACATTTTCGGAATCAATTACTTCTAACAGATTATTATGCTGCTTGATTATAAAAGCCTGCCCCGTAGGAAGCATCACAATCCGTTCTGGTTTATCCTGTAAAAAGAAATCTACTGCTGCCTTAGCCCCTGGGCATGAGTTAAAACCATAGTCATCAAAAAGAATAATGCCAGTCACGACAAGTCGAGGATAAAAGAATATTAAGGCATCCAACGTCGGCTGATATAAATCTACATCTAGATGAATAAAACAAAACTTTAAATTTCCAACCTCATTAAATCTGCTTGGGATCCACCCCTTATAAGTTATGAAATTATCAAACTCTGCTAAATTATTTTTTACCATATCTTCACTAATCTTCATATCTCCTTTAGTCCAATAGACACCATCTTTGCCAGATGGGGAAGACAGACCTTCGAATGAATCAAATAAATGAATCATCTTTTGTGCCTTGGTAAAATATTTACATAAAAAATATGCAGACTGTCCAGTATAAACCCCACATTCAGCAAGATCTCCATCGATATGACTAATTAAATTTAGCAAGTTCTTTAATACATACTTCCGATCCAAACTATGCCAGTTATGGCTATCCATCAATTTTGCATAATCATTCAAATATTCTTGATCTTCAAGAAAAAGCCTTCCAAATTCACTAAACTTGTATTTGGAATAAATAATCTTACTAAGAGCTTCCATTGCATTATACTTATCAATTTCTTTTGCATTGGTATCAAAGCTAGTTAAACTCCTTGATAAAAGCTCTTCTAACTCTTCATCTTTAATTAAAATAACCGTTCTAAAATTTACTAAAATAATCTTAATAATCAGAGTTAATTTTTGTAGCAAAGTAAATAATTTGCTGATCTTTGTTCTAAGCATATGTTTCTTCTCTTTCTATTAGTAATCTAGATTCAAGATTGACAATTGAGGCATCAAGTATGCAATCAGCTCCATCTACTTTAAAATAAGTAGCATCTTCAATAAAATCAACTTTATTTCCAGTATTAAAATTCGCAATCCCAAGAGTAACAAAATACTCTCCGTTTGCTAGCCACATTCTACATTTTACCTTAAATACTATCAACTCATTTGCTGCTACAGTTATAGATTCAGAATATTGCAAAATATTGGTGGTGCCCCACACAATCCGCCCTTTAACATCTTTAATTACAAACCCACCAGAAATATCCGCCATCTGCGTAGCAAATCCGAATTTAAAGTACAAATAACACTCTTCTCCAGACAAAACCCTATTTATCAATTCACCCTTAGAATTGAGTAAACCAAACTCATAAATAGCACCAACAGAAGAACCATAACGCATGCTGGGCTCTAATCTATTTTGGACTAGCAGGTCTTGATCAGCACCACCTCTAAATAATATATTATGGTATATTTTAGTAGCCTCAAGTGGAGAAGATATAGAATGAACTTTACCTTCCTCTAAAATTATAGCTCGATCACAAAAAGTAGTAATTGTATTCTCATCATGGGATACAATCAATACGGTTACCTGTTTTGCTTTTAAGCTATGAATCCACTGATAACATTTGGCCTGAAACTTTGCATCACCAACAGATAAAGCTTCATCAATAATCAAAATATCTGGCTCAACACTAATTGCAGTACTAAATGTCAGTCGTGACTGCATACCTGTCGAATAAGTCTTGAATGGTTGATCAATGACATCTCTTAACTCACTAAACTCAATAATTGAATCAATTTTAGTATCAATTTCGGCTTTGCTCATCCCTAAGCATAACCCACCCATATAAATATTTTCTCTACCCGAATATTCCGGATTAAAGCCGGTACCTAACTCCAATAATGCTGTCACCCTACCATTAACAAAAATCTCCCCGCCATCAGCAGTTAAGGTACCAGCTAATATCTTTAACAAAGTACTCTTCCCTGCTCCATTTCTGCCCATAATACCAATCGTTTCACCTTTTTCAACGCAAAAGCTGATATCATTTAATATTATTTTCTCTTTTAAATTCCCCCAGTTAAACATACCTTTTAATAACGCCAAAGGTGAATCGTAAACTTTGAAACTTTTTTGTACATTCTTCAATTCAATAACTTTAGAATCCGAGGTCATATAATTTCACCGAAATAGCGCTTAGTCAAATTAAAAAAACGAATCCCCACAAACAGTAAAAATACAACAGAAGAAGGAAGAACAAACCAGGCTATCAGATGAACAGGATGACCCCAAAAAATAATGTCTTGCCAACACCAGATCAAATAGCTAAAAGGATTACAGTAAAAAATGAATTGTAACTTACTAGGTACTGAAGATGGATTATATAAAATTGGTTGCAAAAAAAGATTTACAGAACAGAACACAGATATAATGTCTTTTAAGTCACGAAAAAAAACTCCAAATGCAGATAAAAAGTAAGCAAAGCCAATCATAATCAGAAGCAATAGAGCTAACAATAATGGCAACAATATCATCAGTATATTTAAATACCCACTAACAATAGCGAAAAAGATCATTACTACAAAAATAGGTAGATAACTTAAAAAACTGGCAAGCGCAACTTTCAATGGCAAAACAGCAATTGGAAAAGCGACCTGTTTTACTAACTTTGAATGGGTAATCAGTATTGTTGAAGAGCGATTAAGAATATCCTGTAGAATAAGCCATGGTACTATACCAGCAAGCACACATACGGAGAAATTTTCCAAGTGACCACTATAAGTATAGCGATTAGGGAATACATATGTAAAGAGAATAACATACATTGATATCATAAACAGTGGTTGACCAAATGCCCATAAAGCACCTAACACTTGTCCTGTATGCCGCTCTTTTAATTCATTTTTTGTTAATTCTATTATTAACTCTCTATTTTTTACCAAAAATTGATACATTATTACCTTTATTTTACAGCTAGGTTATTTTAAGTTTAGTTGTTTTAGATTTAATATCAAGCTGAATCAAATTCATAACCACATAACACACAATAAACGGAAATTTATATCTGGTTAATGTTCCATAATTAAATACAACATAAGAATATATTATACAAGAAGATAACAACATAAATTCAAGATAACAATAACTCCAAAACTGCTTATTTATTATACGGATATAGACAATCATAAGTAGGGGAAAAAACAGTAGTATATTTTCACAAGACTGAATAATCTGCAAATCATTCTTGGCTGTTAATATAAATGGTTTTATCAGGAAATTAAATGCATCAAAATAATTGAATTTTGGGGCTAGCTCTTTAGGTAAACCAGTATTCTCCGCATACATACGAACTCTATAATACTCTAATAAAGTCCCAAATTCATTTAAGAATAAATAAGCGCCAACTATAAGTCCAAATGATAATATTACTCGTGAACCATTTTTTAATTCTAAAATATTTTTTATACAAATAGTCAAACATAACACAACAACATTTTGTGGCTTTACTACAAATAAGCCCCCAAAGTGATTATGGCAAAAATAAGCTTGGGATTTATTATTGCATAATATAAAGACATCAACATTAAAAATAAAATTAATATATCCCTTAATCCAAGTGAACTATATAAAATTAAACTTGGATAACATAAATAAAAAGCCTTAAAAAATAGAGCAAGATTTTTGTCTTCTAGCTCTCTTAAGATAAAAATAAACATCCCAAGATAAATTAGATAATTTATATAAGCTATACTTTTTACCGAGACAATAAATAATGGAAAAACAGCGAAAAATATTCCAGTATACTTTATCGTACTGGGTTCGCTAGTTCTAAAATGATCGCGTAACTCCTGAGTAGCGATGAGATAACGAAACTGATCTGGCATATAATTATACGATAACCCCAAGTCTATAAAGGTTACCAAGAGCAAATGTAACAACAGTAAAAAAAGTACTTTTTTACTAAAATCAAACCTTATAGCACAAAGAACTGTTACTCCAAAACAAATAATAAAATTTATTGAGTCATAAATATTAGAGTTCATTCTATATAATCTTTTCTATTTATAATCAATATAATTACCAGTATAAATACAAAACTTAAGAAGCCACTCGTAAAGATGATCAATTTTTTTGATGGGTATAACGATAAACTAGAAATTTGAATGCGTCCAAGAGAAATAGTAGCAGATGGCATGAGCTGATTTATTCTAAAAAAATAGTTCTGTAGAATTTTTTGCGCTACGGAAGGATTAGAGTCTAGGACAGAGATAGAATATTGATTAGACTGCGATAAAGCAATTATTGTATTCTTTTTAAGAATCTGGGTTGCATGTAAAAAGGTTGGTACACTGTAATGATTTTTTAAGTTTAACGATCCAACAACTTCCATCTGAATATATTTAGAATCAAGAATTTTAGCCAATTCAATAACATCTTTATCTCTCATTTGATTTTGTTGTTTTGTAGAATAATGCCCGATAAAGGGTTTCATACTTACTAAACTTGAAGCTAAATAATTGATTTGTGGCTTATGAGAATGACAAAATAGCATGGCGATCAATAAAGAAACAAAAACAACTAGTACTATTTTCATGCCCTCACGGCAGATTATATTTATAACTTTATATAGGTTAATTGTTTTCATTGTTAATGCATATTCCACATTTGATTATATTTTGGGTTCTCTCCCCAATTAAATAAATCTGGAACAGACTCGGTTTTATAATGTAATCTATATTGTTCTAGCAACTGACTATTCATTGTGATAAAAGTATTATAATCAAAATTAGCATAGCATCCCATCATTCCTATTGCGGCAGCAATATCCTGACGAGCAATAAAAAGAATATTATCACATGCAGGAGCATTAATATAATTTTCTGCTTTTCTAAAATCGCTGTAGCGCATGGCACTTATATAGTCTGGATCATGTGATACCCAAAGGCGAATAGCAACTTTACTCAATAGCTCATCATGAGTACGTGAATATTGAAATACTTGATAAGAAACAGTTATCACTCCAAATATTATAAGAGCATTTCGTAACAGTTCATATTTTATTCTATGCAATACGATATAAATGAGTATCGGAATGTAGGCATACCAAATACTGGCATATACCATCCGCGAAGTCAGAGCAGGACTGACAAAAAACAACAACTCTCGAACTGGTTTGTTTAAAGAAAAATAAGTTAATCCCAGACTCAGTAGCATAGTTAATAGAATCGGACGGGTTTTTAGCTGTAATCTTCTGGCAAATAGTAGTGACAACAAGAGTAGTACCCCGCCTGCGATTAAAAATACTTTAACCAACTCCGTAACTGGCAAAATTATATTACTACTATCTTTTTCAAAAACATTCTTATATTCGGCATATGAAGTATAATGAACAGATAGGATTGGAATATGCGGTAGCAATATAAGAATGATTCCAATAACTATCACACATCCCAATAAGGCTTTTGATGGAATTTTATTAAAATAAAAAATAATAATTACAAACCACCATATAAATACAAATGCAAGTTCAAATGCATGAAAAGCTGCAATCAATATTAAGCAGATTATTCCTCTTAATACGATCCATTTATTAACCACATTATTTTCGAAGCAATCCAGTGATAAACAGCAAAGATAAGCAGCAATAGGAATTGTAATCCAATAACTAACCATATACATGCTATACCATGAAAACCCAAGCAAAGCAGAAGTAAATAAAGTCATAAACATGGCACAGAAGCTGATGACTATAGAGGAATAATTTGAAATCTGTCTAAAAAAAGCATTCAGAATATGACGAGTAGCTAAATAATATAACCACATGGTAATACAAAATTGTACCGTATAGATTATCTTATATATGATTAAAGCAGGTAATGGATAAAATGGCTTTAGAACAAATGCCCACATTAAGTGCCATAAATGCCGAGAAACATAGAAACTTGGCGAATAAGCATATGCCGGATGCCCATGCAATAGATGCATAACTACTGATAGATGAAATGAGGCATCTAGATACAATTCAAGTTGCGGATTAGTATATAAGGCTAGTCCAAATACTACTAGCCCAACCAGAACCTCAATGGCATATGTATTATTTTTAATTTTTATAAACTGCATCTAAAAATCCCACCCATGTTGCCACCATAGATATTTTACCGTATAACTCCGTGGAATTATGTTTCCTGTCAAAACAGGGTAATACATAATAAATGCTATAACTACTGCTAGGAGATATAAAATTGCTGTATTACGATAACTTTTATCCTTCGAACTAATTGCCATTTCAAGGATATATGCAAGCATCAAGATCAATATCGGGGTACAGCTATAAAAATAATAGATAAAGCTAATTCTTTCAACCAGTGCATAAGGTAGATACTGAGCTAAAAGAGCCAGTAATAAAAACCACAATTTAAAATTTTTCTCATCTTTATACCACAGATAACAGAAAAAAAGAACGGTCTGAATACTTACCCAGTAAATTATTGGGTTACCCATAAGTACAATCGATGAAGTTTGCGTTGGATCATTATTGGCTTGCCAAAAATAAACTGAAATAGGTAACTTATCAAGTGGCCAACCATACCATTTAGAAGCATATGGATGAGTGGCATTATGAAGCCCATGCACCTGATAATCATAAATATTTATTTGACACTGCCAGATAAAGTCAAATAAATTGTCTGCTCCCTCTATTCTGGCATATGGAATATAGGACAAACAATAGACGGTTAAAGGAATAATTATTAAAAACCATAGATAGCAAACAATGATGAGCCAGGCATTTTGTTTAGCTTTATACTCAGTATAAAGGTACACAAGCAAAGTTGGCACTAAAAGATAAAACCCATTCCATTTTACAGCAATTGCAGCACCCAATGCGATACCCAGTAACAACAAAATCTTCTGATATGCTTTACTTTGAGTATCTGCAAGGCGTTCATAGTGATAACTATAAAGCAAATAATAAACCAGCAAGATAAAAAAGCCTGAAATTACCTCAATCATTGATAAACGAGAAAGTACAAAGCGCATAAAATCAGTAAGCATTAGGAGGCTTGCAATTAAGGCATAACGACGATTATCAGATATTTTTCTGGCAAAAAGATAAACCATTGGCACAGTCAACACTCCAAATAGAAAAGGCATTAATCGCCAACCAAATGGAGTAGTACCAAGTATCATAATGCCTATTGCAATAATCAATATACCCAGTTGAGGATGAACCGTCACATATGGACTCAAATGATGGAGATACTGATATGCACTAGTAGCATAAAAAATTTCATCAAAAATAGTACTACTATACCAAGTATTATCAAAACTATTTGGTTTATTCTCGCTGATTAAATCATTATATATAACATTTTGAGAAGCGACTTTAATCCTATCTTTACCAATATAATTTTGCTGCCCATCAAAAATTGCTATTTGATTAATTTCAATCGGTAATCCAAGCGCCTGAAAGACTATTTTTTTGGACTGAAGGTTATTTATCTCAATATGATTCCAGCGAAAGTGCGGAGGAAAACCAGCATCAAAAGCTGGATTATTAAGAATGCTTATATTACCATTTTGATCTTCAGACTTTACTATTAATTTACCACTAGCAAGCCCTGTATAGTAGTATAATTTACTAATCTCTATCTGGCTCTCAAAACTTACCGTTAATACTTTATCCAATTCAGTTGCCTGCCAAATAGCATTTTTATGATTATTTTCCCCCAATCTATAACCATTAATAGTCATGGAGAGCACAAATAAACCTGCAGCAATCAACCAGTCTCTCGAATTTAAACTATTTAGATTAGCTAACTTTTGAGATTTATAGCATACTAATATCAATGATATCAGCACCAGTGAAACCAAAAATAAAACGGGAAAGAGCATATTTCATATCCTGCATAAAGCTTTTAAATAAAATAGCCTTAATTCCACTTTACTTAAAATCTCTACCTGTATAAAAAAAAGAGGTTCTTTCGAACCTCTTTTTACTCACAATACTAAATTGTAAATTATGGCATAACAACTAGATTACCTGTTGCTGAAACAGCAGAAGTGCTAGTTGCACCAAACGCTGTATAAGAAGCAGGAGTCCAGCTTGTACCAGCAGTGCTATAATAAACATTATTATTTGCTACTGTAGATACCCACACCAAGCCATCCCACACTAGGTTAGTGCCAGCAAAAGCTGTTGGTGCATTCGCAGAGCTAATATAATTAGCAAATGTAACAGTAGCAGGAGTCCAAGTACCAGTCAATGAACTTGAAGTATACAATACATTTGTAGCAGAAACTTCAGCAAACGTAGAACCATTGTACGCAACATTATTAGTATTAAAGTTGGTTGGCAATGCATTTGCAGTAGTAGTCCAGCTAGTTCCATTCCATGTTGAAACAGAAGTAGAACCCGTACTAAACATATAAGTAGTACTTTCAAACTGATAAACTGAACCAATTCCAGGCTGTGATACAGGCTGAGCAACTTGCTGCCATGTCGCAGTAGTCAAAGGAGTAGCAGTTGAATACCATCCATTTGCCGCATTAAACCAGAATTTACCATTAGAGAAGTAAACTGCTGTAATATTACCAGTTCCTAGTGAAGCAGCAGTAACTTGCGTCCATGAAGTACCATTATTTGTCGATACAAATATAGTATTACCTGCAGCACCAGCGTTAGCAACAACTACATATGTGTTATTACCAAATACGAACTGATTACCACCAGCAGCTACAGTTACACGAGCAGGATTAGTTGTATTACCAGTAACTTTAGTATCAAATAGCGTAGTTAATGTAGTAAACCCAGTAGCATTACCAGATACAGTAGCACCGCCAGTTGTAACACCCATAAAGCTATTAGCAGCAGTCGAACCAGCAACCCCAGCAATAGCACCATAAGTAGCATTACCAGAAACTAGTGCAGACTCAACAGAAGCAACATAACTAGTAAGAACACCATTAGAGGCAATACCTAACAATAAACCAGAACCCTGAGTACCAAGAATTGTGTAAGCAGCAGGCGCAGTAGACATATTAACCACAGTAGCAGCAGGCGCACCTGTTGTAGTAGGAATAGCTTCAACAGTAGTTGCACCACCAGCAGCACTTACAAAACCATATAGACTAGAACCCGCAGCTACGATTCTCGTAGGAGCGATACCTGTTGCATTAGTAACTGACGCAACAGATGCAATATTATAGAAACCTGTACCAGAAGCAACTGCGGATGCCTGATAACCCGTAACAGCATTACCACTAGTAACCACATATAAAGTAGAACCAACTACCGCAAGAGACTGGCTATTAGTATTAGGAGCAATTGCAACCTGGGTAGTAGCATTGTGCGTAGGTAATAGGGTAGATAGGCTAGGACCAGAATATAATGCACCATTAACGTTGGCAAAATAGTAACCATTTACGAACTTAACATCCAAAACTGCCGCGCCACTATTATAAGAAGCGGCACCAGTTCCAGCACTATTAGAAACTTGAGCCCATGCACTTCCATTAGTAGAATACCAAATTCCACCAGTCGTAGTAGTTAATACATACTGTGAACCAGCATAAACAATATTTTGTACTTGAGCTGTAGTAGGAGCAGTACCAGCAGTACCATTCCACGCTGTCCAAGTAGGAGATGAAATAATGGTAGATGCACCATTAGCAATGCTTACAAAACCAAGAGCTGTTGCACCAATATTACCCATTATTACAGGAATAACATAGCTTGAACCAGCATTTGTAGCAATAATTGCATTACCAGCAGCAGCATTACCACCAAAACCAACAAAACCAGTTGGAGTATTAGCAGTTGTTGCACCAGCACGAGTAGCTAAAGTAGCCAAAGTAACCGGATTCCAAGATGTATTTCCAGCTTGACCAAATGCAATTGTCGTAGAAGCTTGGCTAACAGCAATACTTTCCGCTACACCATCAACAGTAGTAACACCAGAGCGATATTGTGCCCAAGTACCAGTAGAAGCCGCACCAGACAAATAAGCAGTAGCAGGAGCCGTCGTAGCAAATGTACTAACCATGTTCTCACCAGGGACTGGCGTAGGCGTAGGCGTAGGCGTAGGCGTAGGTACAGGAGTTGGTGTAGGAGTTGGTGTAGGAGTCGGAGATGGACTCGGACTTGAACCAGAGTTACAAGCTGCCAAAACCGCTGCAGAGCTTAGGGCAACCAATAACAAATTGATATTTGATTTCTTCATATAAGGATCCTTAAAAAAACAGAAATATAAATTTAGTTTTAAGGTTAATTAAAAAATATGCACATGCAAACGCATAGCATACGGACAACGGGCGGAATGTTACCACAATTAAAAATTAGATGCAACATTTTATAAAGGATACGTATATCTCCAGTTTATAAGTTTCCGCAGACTAACCAAGATTTTAACGTATCCAACGCTGATTAGTCAATAAATTTCAATAAAAACATCCCTAACAGCGTAAAATAAACTGTAATTTTGTAGTAAAAACCACACAAAATCAACGCCCAAGACTCCAATGTAAGAAAGACTGAATCATGATTTGATTTGGCGAACACTGCAAGGGATCACGCCAGTGTTTCATTCGCGTACCCAAGAAAACCGCTGCGTCGCCAGGCTTGATATCTACAGCCTTCACCTTGCCCGGCTCTAATTCTACATATATCGGCCATGGATTATCCAGATTACTAAAAGTACATAATGACATTGTCAAGTCAAGACCTGGGCGATCCACATGCGGATTAAGTTCTGCTCCATTTAAATACACCCGCGAGTATGTATTTGCCTCCTTGATAAAACGCATTTTAAGTGCCTTTATAACCTGCGGCGTAAACTCAGTATATAAAGCATCAACTTCAGGAATGCTTGAAGCACCAAACGAGTTTTTATAATGCGGATCGTTTCCCTCATAATTTAAACGCTTTTGATTATACATATTAACCATAATTTGATTTATTTCATCACATTTCTCAGGTGTAATTATTTGCTTAAAATAATGGAAAAACATATTAAAACCCTTATTAACATTGAGTATATTCCATTATTATATGCTTTTTCTATTCACTTTACCTACATTAATTTATACATATGTCTCAATATACTGACCAAAGCATTAACGCGTAAAACCAGAACCGAATTATTCTTCACAAGCGCAGTCAAAATGAAGTATGCGATAATATCTGCCTGATATTATTTATTCTTAGGGGTTTATATGAAAAAATATATGTGTCTTATTTGTGGTTTTATTTATGATGAAGAAATTGGTATGCCTGAGGATGGCATCACTCCAGGGACAAAATGGGCTGATGTACCGATGAACTGGAGCTGTCCAGACTGCCAAGCACGCAAAGAAGACTTCGAAATGGTGGAATTTTAATCAACGCTAAGGAAACCGACATGACCCAATTTATACCATTTAATTCGATAGATAGCGCTTATCTTGAAACCAAGCTGGAGCAGGAATTAGCCAACACACAAGCAACCATTCAGAAACTTGAACAAGAGTCAATAAGCTCATGGGATATGATTATTAGCCCATTACAGCATAGTCTTTATCACTTAAATCAGGTATGGGGGATAGTCGGACATTTACAGGGAGTAAAAGACTCACCTGAATTACGTGATTTACACGAAAAATATCTACCGATTTTGACTGAATTATACGTAAATTTGGGACAAAATCAGTATCTGTATAAACATATACAAAAGATTAAAGATAGCGAATTTAGCAGCTTAGATTCTGAACAGCAAAAGGTCATCGATAATGAACTGCGCGATTTTCGCCTAAGTGGGATTACCCTTCCAGAAGATAAGCAACGCAAATTTAAACAAATCCAGAATCAGTTATCTGAATTAAGCACCAAGTTTGAGCATAATGTACTTGATTCTACTGATAGCTACGCTAAATACGTAACAAAAGAGGATCTAGCTGGCGTGCCAGAAGATAGCCTTGCACTTTATCAAGTCCTTGCTGCACAAGATGGAAAAGAAGGCTATAAAATATCTTTACATATGCCAAGCTACCTACCCGTGATGCAATTTGCGAGTAATCGTAAACTGCGTGAGGAACTTTATCAAGCTTATTCGACACGTGCCAGTGAATTAAGTAACGATGGTAAATTTGATAATAGCAATCTAATTCGTGAGATTTTACGCCTACGCCAGCAAAAGGCTGAACTACTCGATTTCGCTAATTATGCAGAGCTGTCACTTTATAATAAAATGGCTGAAACACCGAAACAGGTATTGGATTTTCTCTATTCGCTAGCCGATAAATCGCGCCCATATGCAGAAAATGACTGGCAGCAATTACAACAGTTTGCCCGTGATACGGATGGAATTGAGAAGCTTGAAGCTTGGGATGTTGCCTACTACAGCGAAAAATTACAGCTCCATAAATATAGTTACTCAAGTAATGAATTAAAGCAATATTTCCAATTACCGCGAGTTTTTGATGGCTTATTTGCCCTAATTCATCAGCTATATAATATTGAATTCAGACCAAATCAAAATATTCCGGTATGGCATCCTGATGTAACTACTTACGATGTCATACTTAATGGTGAGATAACCGGGCATATTTACTTTGATCTTTATGCACGAGAGGGCAAACAGCCCGGAGCATGGATGAATTCAGCGCAGGATAGGTCAGTTACTAGTGGGGAAGTAAGATTACCAATTGCCTATATAATTTGTAATTTCACCAAACCAGTCGGTGAGAAACCAAGCCTATTGACTTTTGATGATGTACAAACGTTATTTCATGAAATGGGGCATGGTTTACATCATTTATTAACCGTGATTAATAATTCAAGCATATCCGGTATTAATGGTGTGGAATGGGATGCAGTTGAATTACCATCTCAATTTATGGAATATTTTGCTTGGGATTATTCGATACTTGCTAAATTAACAGCGCATATTGAGAGTGGACAAGTTTTACCGCGTGAACTTTTTGATAAGGTACTCGCTTCGCGCTACTATCAATCTGGGATGCAGACACTGCGCCAACTTGAGTTTGCAATTTTTGACCTATTACTGCATAGCGATTTTAATTATACAGAAGGAAATTATCTTGAGTTACTTGCTAAACTACGCCGTGAGATTGCTGTAGTTATACCACCAAGCTATAATCGCTTTCCCAATAGTTTTGCTCATATCTTTGCAGGTGGCTACGCTGCTGGTTATTATAGCTATAAGTGGGCAGAAGTGCTTGCCTGTGATGTATTTAGTGTTTTCGATGGCATCAATGGAGATGAATTGACTAAACTTGGTGATAAGTTTAGAACGTTGATTCTAAGTCAGGGTGGCGTTCGTCCAATGATGGAAAATTTCAAAGCCATGATGGGACGTGAACCACAGATTGATGCATTATTAAAATACTCTGGCATGAATTAATTATCTCGGATGGGTTTATGCAAAAATTGACACCAGCAGAAAAGAAAAACTATCTGGAACAAGTCGTGATTCCAGGGTTCTTGCCGCTTGTGGATAAGCCATTATATTCATTCATTTGTGATGATGAGTATAAACTTGTAATCTGTACCAATATGAACGCACACTCCTTGGACTATGGAAACTGGCAGGAAATGATTGGACTAAGCTATAAAGACCCTTCCGAAGATTTAATTAAAAAAATCTTTAAAGATAAATATGATAGTAGTTATCGGGAAGAAATCGATAAATATATCCAAACCATTCTTGAAGCTCAGGAATTTGTCCTAAACACAGGACAAGTTAGTAGCATGTTTGATTTACTGCCCTATAATGGGACATTTAAATCATATCTCGTATTGTACACCCCTATTTTCCATCCAAACGGCGAAGTAATTGCGCTACAAAGCTTCTCCCATGAGTCTAAATTCTTTGGTTTCAAAGAACACTTTCTCCAACTAACTGAACATACAGTAGATAAATCGTATTCATTAAAATCAAATCTTACTAAGCGTGAAGAAGAGGTTATATTTCTACTCGCCAATGGACTAACACAAGAGCAAATCTCAAAGACACTAAACCTTAGTCGAAGTACAATTGCTAATCTGATTGCCAATCAACTAAGCGAGAAGTTTAATATCTCGGGGGCAAACACACATCTACTTACCCAAATTGCTGTTGAATCTGGTCTTTTCCAACAAATTCCTGAATCACTGTATCGTCCATTTGTTGTATCCTTACGTCCAGATGAAGTATTGGATATCAACGAAGATTAAGTATCCAATAATAAACCGAATACTTTTCTATGCAACTATCCTTTGTTACTAAACTTCCAGCATCAAGTTTTTTATCCATGCGATAATATTTGCCTGAATTTTTGTTAAGGATAAATCATGGATAGCTTACAACAAATAATTGAATCTGCATTCGGAAAATTACCAGAATTAGATACTCAAGATAAACAGTTACATACAGCCGTTAATCAGGCATTGGATTTACTTGATAATGGCAAAGCACGGGTTGCCGAGAAAATTAATGGGGAATGGATCGTTCATCAATGGTTAAAAAAAGCAGTACTGTTATCGTTCCGTTTGAATGGTAATCAAGTACTAGATGCTGGTTTTACGAAGTTTTATGATAAAGTTCCATTAAAGTTTGATAGCTACAGTGTGGATGACTTCACTAATGGTGGATTCCGTGTAGTTCCAAGTGCGATTGTCAGAAAAGGTTCATTTATCGGTAAAAATGCGGTATTAATGCCTAGTTATGTAAATATTGGTGCTTATGTTGGTGAAGGAACAATGGTCGATACTTGGGCTACCGTTGGTTCATGCGCTCAGATCGGAAGTAATGTACACTTGTCTGGTGGGGTTGGAATCGGTGGCGTACTTGAACCATTACAGGCAAATCCGACAATTATCGAAGATAACTGCTTTATTGGTGCACGCTCAGAGGTTGTCGAAGGTGTTATTGTCGAAGAAGGTAGCGTTCTTAGTATGGGAGTATTTATCGGTCAATCTACGCGAATTTTTGATCGAACAACTGGAGAAATTCATTATGGGCGAGTACCAGCTTATTCGGTAGTTGTTCCGGGTAATCTGCCAGCAAGCGATGGTAGTCATTCAACTTATGCGGCAATTATTGTAAAACGCGTTGATGCCAAAACCAGAAGCAAAACTTCGATCAATGAATTATTAAGAGCATAATTTAAATGAATCTGATTTTTCATGAACAAAGCATTCTCTTATATCAGATGAATGAAAATAGTTATCGACTTCCCGAAGCTCATGAATTAGAAAATATTTCGTTTACCGATAGCCAAATAAAAATTCAGGATGCGGCAAGAGTTGCTTATATCAATACCGCGCAAGATATAGCTACTGACTCAGGATTAAAACTGCTTAATCTTAGGATGGCATTAAATATTCTTCCTACAGAATCTATCCCGACTATTATTTATGCGCAGCAAATTATCTATTATCAGGTAAATAATCGCTTTTGTAGTAAATGTGGTACTCCAACTTCACTTAATAGTGAGGAAAAATGGCTGACCTGTATAAAATGCAAGCGAGATATTTATCCAAAAATATCTCCAGCAATGATAGTTGCAGTCATCAAAGATGATCAATTACTCATGGCTCAAGCAAATCATTATGCACCAGAAATGTGGAGTATCTTGGCTGGCTTTAGTGAAGTTGGTGAAAATCTCGAAGAAACTGTTGCTCGCGAAGTAATGGAAGAAGTTGGAATATCAATAAAAAACATTCGCTATTGGGGCTCTCAATATTGGCCATTTCCCAATTCATTGATGATAGGTTTTGTTGCTGATTATGCAAGTGGGGAAATCGTTCTTGATACTACAGAAATGCGTGTAGCTGGATTTTACCGTAAGGATGAGTTACCTGGTCGCCCATCAACAAATCTATCAATAGCCAGTAAGATGATTGATGCCTTTATTGATGGCAAATTAACGTCATGTTAAAATTCTCGGTTATTACAAGCTTCCACTGGTACAAATAAAAAAACAGGTCAAAATTATGACCTGTTTTTTAATATAAATCTTATCTATTCGTTAGCGGATAAGATACTAGTAAGGAAGTACTGCTGCACCCACAACTGGAGTCATTCCGGGTTTAGTAATTGCTTTATCCATATATTGAGAAGAAACTGCTGTCAGCGCCCAATAAATATTTTGGGCAGGAACTTTATTACCTGTCTGCTTAGCAATGCTATTTACTGTTTTATTTAACTGAATAGCAAAAACATTACCACTTTGAACCGAGTTCTGGAAAGTAGCATAGTCACATACATCATATGCCTGACCTTTAACTAGTGGAGATTTACCAGTTGCATAGGCATATGTTGTATTTAATGCATCAACTACATAGTTCACATGAAGATTAGCAAAAGCTTTTTTCACCACAGAACCAGGTGCTCCAGCATCAAGTAACATCTGAATATTAGTATCAGAATCAGCCAAAGCTGTTGCGTCATTCTGGAAGATTTGTGCTTGAGACTGACACATTTGCTGAGTCATTGTATTTAAACTATCATTAATATATTTTGGAGCATCTGTAGCGGCAAACTGATATGCATTTATAAGAGTTGCTGGCACAAGGTAACCAATATACATATTTGCAGCATAATTAGCACTACGTACAGCCTTAGATTCTTTTGCCACACCCTGCGCCTTAGCCATTAACTCTGCTTCACCAAATACTGTGTCATAAGCAGCATACTGAACTTCAGAATTAGTAAATAACGCAGCACGATCTGTCTTATATTGAGTGTATAGTGCCGGAATTGCATTAAAATTACCATCCTTAATAGCCGAACCAATTTTTGCAGCATCTTTTCCTGCACTACCAGCCCAAGTGAAAAGGAATGGTGTTAACTGATACGCAGCTTTAAAATTGAAAGCAGCAGCACTACCCTCTCTCATTTGATATGCATTACTAATTAAAGTTTCATTATTGTTATAAACTTCCTGAGCTGATGTTTTAACATCTGTTACACGTGAATTAAAGTCATTAACCATGCACTGAATGGCCTCATTTGGGGTTGCCGGATTTATACAGCCATCAGCAAATGCAGAAATTGAACTTGTTGCTAGAATGATAGTAATTAATTTAGTTTTCATATTTATAATCCCTTAGAAAATTTTTATCTTATTGTTATATTTTATTTTATATCTGCTAGCCATCTTGCTAACATCGTTAGGACTGTATTATAATCAAACGTTCGTTTCAAATCTATAGTAAAATTTACTATAAGCAATAAATAACAGCAAGTAGTAAAAAATAAGTAATCCATAGCGGTAAATATAGACATGAATGACGTTGAATATCTTGGTAAAATTGTAGAATCTATTAAGATGTTGTATGCTGATGAATATGTAATGATTTTTAATAATCAGCATCAGATTATTTATGTAACAAATCCTATGAGTAAACTCATACTAGGACCTAAAGCTAAAGATAAAGAAGACTTACTTCATGGTAAAGCAATTCATGAGTTACCTCATCCAATTGCAGCAGAAAAGCATGATTATTTAAAAACAATCATGCCACGACCAAAAGAAATATCACTAATCATGGTCGATCAGTATTTTAATGAAGATTTTGAACTTATACCAGGAATTCTTGCTGCAACCAACAAATCAATTATAAATCCTGACACTGAGAATATAGCTGGATTTATGTGTAGCTACAAAATAAACCCCGAATTTAGTGTCAAGCAATTACACACATTAATTGATCATGCAAATTTTGAATTGACCAAAGCAGATAAGCGAGGGAAACCAACCGAACTTGAACTCACTCCGCGCCAACAGCATGTACTGGTATTAATTTTGAAAAACATGTCGGCTAAAGAAATTGCGGCTTATCTTTCAGAAGTAGAGCAGCGTTCCATAAGCCACATGACCATTCACAATATAATCAATGGGCAATTATTTAAAAAATTTGAGGTGATGAATATTCATCAATTGCAGCAAAAAGTTTTTGCTACCAACTACCATCATAAACTGATTCAATCTTTATTATTTAAGCAATTGATTCTAATTAGTTAAATTTAGGCTACATAAGAAAAAAGCCGAATATAAATTCGGCTTTTACGATTATGAAAAATCAAAGCAATTACAGATAAAGTTCCGATCGCCATGCGCATCATCAATCCGATTCACCGAAGGGAATATCTTCGCTTCTTTCAATGCTGGCAATGGGAAACAGCCAATTTCTGCCGAATAAGGTTTATCCCAGCTAATCAGATCCGCCATACTATGTGGCGCATTCTTAAGTGGATTATTTACTTTATCAAATTCGCCAGCTTTTACTTTAGCGACTTCAGCAAGAATGTTTACCATTGCGGCAATAAAGCGATCTAACTCATCTTTACTTTCACTCTCGGTTGGTTCTATCATCAAAGTACCCGGCACTGGGAACGACATAGTTGGAGCATGGAAGCCATAATCCATCAGTCGTTTAGCAAAATCAACTTCAGTAATTCCGGTTTCTGCCTTAATTGGGCGTAAATCAATTATACACTCATGCGCGACTTTACCGTTTTGCCCGCTATAAAGCACCTGATAACCAGCTTTTTGCAGATGGCTAGCAATATAGTTGGCATTAAGAATTGCGGTTTTGGTTGATAGCTCAAGCCCGGCTTCACCAAGC
This sequence comes from Aquella oligotrophica, assembly GCF_002892535.1. Taxonomy (NCBI): domain Bacteria; kingdom Pseudomonadati; phylum Pseudomonadota; class Betaproteobacteria; order Neisseriales; family Neisseriaceae; genus Aquella; species Aquella oligotrophica. Next base: position 21,532 of record NZ_CP024847.1, read on the forward strand.
ATGGTATTATACATCCACGAGATAGCCAAGATCGAAGCACTACCAAATTGAGCACTACTTACCGCAGTAAGGTTATTGTATTCATCACCATCAAATACCGGATTTTTTGGCAAAAATGCTGACAAATGTTGTTTTAGACCGATTGGTCCCATTCCCGGTCCACCGCCGCCATGTGGAATAGCAAAGGTTTTATGTAAATTAATATGCGAAACATCGGCACCTAGTTCAGCGGGTTTAACTAGCCCAACTAATGCATTTAGATTCGCACCGTCCATATACACTTGCCCACCATTATCATGGATGATCTGGCAAATTTCCTTAATTGCAGCTTCAAAAACACCGTGCGTTGATGGATAGGTAATCATCAAACAACAAAGATCATCTTTATGTTCGGTAGCTTTCAAACGTAAATCAGCCACATCAACATTACCATTTTCATCACAATTTACCGCTACGACTTCCAGTCCCATCATCTGGGCAGTAGCCGGATTGGTTCCATGAGCTGATTTGGGAATCAGGCAAATATTTCTAGCCGATTGACCGATGCTATCTTGATAGCGGCGAATCGCCAATAATCCGGTATATTCACCCTGCGCACCAGAATTTGGCTGCATGCAAACATCATCAAAGCCGGTAATTGCTTTTAGCTGATTTTTTAACCCCTCAACCATCGCCAGATAACCACCCACCGATGATTTCGGCGCAAACGGATGAATGCTCGCAACATTTGCCCATGACAATGGCTCAAGCTCGGCAGCTGCGTTTAGTTTCATGGTACAAGAACCAAGTGGAATCATGCTATGCACCAGCGAAATATCTTTATTTTCAAGACGTTTCAAATAACGCATCATCTTGGTTTCAGTCTGATAATTACTAAATACCTCATGAGTTAGAATATCATCCTGACGATAAAGGACTGCTTGATTTGCCAATAATTCAGCATCATTGATATTTTCAAAGTCAGTCTTATCCGTTATCAGTGTATATAATTGCTCTACATCAGCAAGAGTAATACTTTCACCAAGAGAAACATATACTACGCCTTGATATAACCCTAGCGCATAACCATTATCAGCACATTTTTCAATCAATGCTTGTGGATTATCCAGTTTGATGGCAATTGTGTCAAATACGCTCCCATGGTTTAACAGATTAATTCCAACACGACGTAAATTAGATGCTAGTAGATTAGTGAAATGAGTTACTCTTCTTGCAATATGTTTTAAGCCATCGACACCATGATAAACTGCATAAAAACCAGCCATATTTGCTAGTAGTACTTGTGCAGTACAGATATTTGAAGTAGCTTTTTCGCGGCGAATATGCTGTTCGCGAGTTTGTAACGCCATCCTGAGAGCTTTTTTACCTTTAGCATCGATAGAAACACCAATAATCCGACCTGGCATGGTACGCTTATATTCATCTTTGGTTGCCATATAGGCTGCGGAAGGTCCACCAAAACCAAGTGGCACACCAAAGCGTTGCGAAGAACCAACTGCTATATCTGCACCCTGAGTTTTTGGCGATTTGAATAATACTAACGATAATAGATCACAAGCCATTACCACCATCAGTTTTGGTGATTTGGCTTTCAAATCAGCGATAAATGCACTATGATCAACCACATTACCATGTAAGTCAGGATTCTGGATAAATACACCAAATACCTCACTGGCATCGCAATCTTTAATATCACCAATAATCAGCTCAATCTCCAAATATTTAGCCCGAGTTTGAATCACGCTTAGTGTTTGCGGAAAAACTTTACTATCAACGAAGAACTTATTACTTCCAGCAGTATTTATCCTTTTTGCCATCGCCATTGCTTCGGCAGCTGCGGTTGCTTCATCAAGTAAAGAAGCATTTGCTAGATCAAACCCAGTCAAGTCAATAATCATCTGCTGATAATTTAATAATGCTTCTAGCCTACCTTGCGATATTTCTGCCTGATATGGGGTATAAGCAGTGTACCAGCCCGGATTTTCAAAAACATTCCGTCTAATAACTGCTGGGGTTATCGTGTCATAATAGCCAAGCCCGACACAGCTTTTTAATGGAATATTCGCATCCATCATGGTTCTTAATTTTGCTAGCGCCTGATCTTCACTTAATCCAACTTCACGGGTGGTTTTGCTACTACTTAAAAGCTCAGCCGGAATCACCGCATTAATAAAAGTATCCAGACAGTCATAACCCAAATCTGCGAGCATCTGTTTTTGTTCACCATGACTTAAACCAATGTGCCGTTTTATAAATTCACTCATGTTTGCCTCAATCTAATCAAATAAAAAAACCCCGTTAGACAACAGGGCTTACAAATCAATCTACCTTATCCACCAATCAATGCTTTATATTTATCAGCACTTAATAAACCATCTAGTTCGGCAACGTCAGCTAGCTTCACTTTAAATAACCAGCCAGCTGCATGTGGCTCACTATTAGCAAGCGTTGGATCACTTACTACTTCATCATTAATCGCAGTAACTTCACCAGTCACCGGAGAGTATAAATCCGAAGCCGCCTTAACCGACTCTACAACACCGATAGTATCACCAGTTTTAATCGCTTGACCAATTGACGGTAACTCAACATATACCAGATCACCCAAAAGCTCTTGGGCATGATGGGTAATCCCGATCGTAACTTCATTACCACCTTCAGAACGAACCCACTCGTGAGTATCGACAAATTTCATATCAGCTGTATACATAAGATAATCCTTAATTATTTTATTCAAACATTTTTTTGCCATTTCTGACAAAAGGCAACTTAATAATTCTAACAGGTTCTAAATTACCACGAATATCAACCTTGGCACTCTCACCAAGATCATGCCGCACCCGGGCAATTGCAATTGAAATCTTTAGTGTCGGCGAGAATGTACCGCTGGTTATTGTACCATATTCGGCTCCATCGACAAATAGCTTCTGCCCTTCACGTAAAACGCCCTTACCTTCAAGAATAACCCCAACCTGCTTGTCTGACTCAGAAGAAAGCTTGGCTAATTGATAGGCTTTTTTGCCGATAAAATCACGGTTCTCATCACTTAAATCTACTACCCAATCCATATTACAGGCTAATGGGGTAATCGACTCATCCATATCATGCCCATACAGGTTCATCCCTGCTTCAAGGCGCAAAGTATCGCGTGCACCTAGCCCACAAGGCTGAACGCCAACTGCAACTAGCTGATTCCAAAAATTGGCAGCCTCTTCACGTGGCATCATTACTTCTAGACCATTTTCGCCAGTATAACCAGTTCGGGCATAGAAAAACCCAACGTTTTCCACTGCTGTAAATGGCTTCAATACCGCCAAATGATCAGCCACCTGCGGATGAATACTCGCTACTTTAGTCAAAGCATTTGGACCTTGAACTGCGAGCATTGCCAGATCACGACGATTAAATAATTCGACCTTAAAGTTAGCTGCGACCTGACGAATCCAATTCATGTCTTTTGCTTCAGTAGAAGCATTGGTTACAATCCGGTAACCAAAAGGCATTAGATAAACAATTAAATCATCAATCACACCAGCTTCACTATTTAGTAATCCTGAGTATAATGCCTTGCCAACACCATGTTTCTCAAGCTTGGCTACATCATTACTAACCAGATAGCGGAGAAAAGCTTTGGCATCAACACCATGAATATCGGTGATAAGCATATGCGACACATCAAACATTCCGGCATCAGTACGTACTGCTTCATGTTCTTTGATTTGTGAGCCATAGTTAACCGGGAGTGCCCACCCACCAAAATCCACAATTTTGCCGCCACATTCGGTATGGCATGGATAAAACGGAGTATAATTCATATATCCCTTTCAAGGATAACAAATTGTTATAATTTACATTATTTAGCTAATCTAGTTTATTCCAGGTAGCTAACAAAATAGAACCGCATTATTTTACACCAAATAGCTGGTTTATAAAATTTTTACTATTGTGCAGGCGCGAAAGGTCATGAAAAGAGAAGCCTTTTACTGAAATTTTATCTATTGAAGTAATAAATTAGTTAGTACCTTCGATAGTTTGCTAAAATGTACTCTATTGGTCTTAGAGCTTTCTAGGATACTTTTTTGGCATAAGGATAGAATTAGTATGATTATCTTGAAATATCTGATAATATTTTTCTTGGTATTTTTTGGGGTAATATTAGCATTTATGCTTTATTCGTCAAATGGCAAAGTAAATAATAATAGTCGTCAACAGTCAGATAAATATGTAACCGCAAGCGGAAGTAGCGGATATTTTGAGAAAAAAGACAGCCTTAGCATCCTGAATTTATCAGGATCATTTAATGAAATGGGCGAACAGTATGGTGCTTTAGCCTATAATCAACTAAATGAAATCTATCAGCAAATAGTCCCAGAATATTTTGATGGAATTAATTTCCGTGCACTTCTTTCTGATATCTTAAGAGCATTTTATTATTTCAAGATGGATAATCGAGAAAAAGACCTTTTACGCGGCATGACAAAAACCTCTGGTTTATCTTTTCGTCAATTATTGTCTATTGAGATGCTACCAATGCTAATTACTCTCTATAATGGCTTTAATGGCGATAAGCTTACCGATACAAGCGGAACCGGATATTGTTCATTTTTATCGGTATGGGGAAATCAATCACAAACAAAATCGATGCTAATAGCCAGAAATCTTGATTTATCTACCCCAGTTACCAAGCTAGACCCCTATTATAGCCTCGTAATCTATAAACCAAATGGCAAAGAAAATAGCGTCGCCAGCTTTGGCTTTATCGGATTTATTCCCGGTTTTTCATGGATAAATAGTAAGAATTTATTTTCTGAATATAATGATGGAAGGCGCTCGGTACCGGGATTTAATTTTTCTGGTTATATCGGACTAAATACAGCCTTCTATGCTATGCTTGACTCGGATAACAAAGAAGAATTTATCCAGTATGTAAAAGAACATCCTGCATTTGTATCCAATTTTACAGCGATTGTCGATGTTAATAACTCTTTAGCAATAGAACATGCGGTGAATAACCCAGCTGTGATTTTAAATGGTCAAAGATCAACGGCGAATTTCTTCACCAATTTATACCGAACCAATTTTCCAAAAGCCAAAATAACGATGAATAACTGTATAGAAAAAGTAAAAGACACACCAAGCTATGCTTGTGTCAGGTATCATCATATCGATGCTTTCCTCGATAAACACTCTGAGATTGGCATTGATGAACTCAAAACGCTATTTTCAACTCCTCTCGATGATGGAGGAGTATATCAAACTGGAATGTCGGTTCGCTACCCTGTAGCTGAGGTAACAAACTATACGCTAATCGGTGAATTGGCTAGCGGACGGTTTATTTATAGCAACCATTCAGCAAAAGATGTCTGGATAGAGCTGGATATTAACCGCTATTTTTGTAAGCAGATGGAAACACATAATAATTAACTGTTAAACCGCGATGAAATTACCTTTAAAGAAATAGATAGATAGCCAAAAATGAATTATGTCTAATAATCATAGTTTAGTGATCTAGGGTTCATAATACCTTCAATACCAAAATCTAGTATTCCTCTATTAATCGCTCGATACACTCTCATGAAGCTCGGGATTTGTAAATCTATTTCTTTATCTGAAATATTAATCTTTTGAGTTCTAAAAAATTTCAATAATTCGCTATTGTTCCTAATATCAACAAAGCTAAAATCACTGTTGTGAACTAACTTACTATGTAGTTTTAATGTTCTAAAAATAGTAGAAATCATCCATCCGTCCAATTTTTTTAATTGCTCCTCATCATTTACTAGTGGATAAAATGACATGATGCCCTTAAAGTATATTTTTGCTATTCGACCGGATATATAATCTTTTAAATGTTTATCTGTTAAGCCTCCATAAAGATACCGCCTAATTTGCATAATTGCTATAGCAACAGCAGTTTTTGTTGACACGTTATGATTTATAATTAGACTTTTCCTAAATGGCTGAATTAAATTGCGATATAACAAATAAGACACTTGATGTTTTATTTTTTGGAGTGAAGCTTTTTTTATTTTAATGTTTTCAATCGTTACGGAGTAACCTAAGAACCTGTTTAGAATCTTTTCAAAATTAAGCCTACAAAAGCAAGAGATACCATTTGTAGGCTAGTACCTAAGTATCTCTCACAATTTTTCCATAATCTACGGCATTTCTCAAGCCAGCTAAAGGAACGCTCAACAATCCATCTCTTGGGTAAAACCACAAACTGATGCAGCTCATTTCTTTTAACAACTTCAACTCTAGCATTTAATATTCGATGGACTTCGGTTGCAAAGCTATCGCCTCTATAACCTCCATCTACCAATATATTCTGTACCCCAGCCAGATTACGTTTGGCTCCTTCAAACATTAATATTGCTCCTGCGCGGTCAGTTACATTTGCAGTTGTAACATGAATAGCATGTGGTAGTCCCTGCGTGTCTACTGTAATGTGACGCTTTATTCCTGATACTTTTTTACCCGCATCATAGCCCTTATTCTCGGCTGTATTAGTATTCTTCACGCTTTGTGCGTCTACTATGCAGAAACTCGTCATTGCGTTCCTGCCATTTTCGGTACGTACTAAGCCTACCAATTTTTTTTAAGACTATCTCTATAATACTGTCTTCATTGCTTTCTGGCTTTTTTGCCCACATGTTAAAGTAAAAATAAACTGTTTCCCATTTTGGAAAATCACTTGGTAACATTCGCCATTGGCAACCACTTTTGAGAACATAGTAGACTGCGCAAAATACATCGTACAGATCTATTTTGCGAGGTTTTGTCTTTTTACGTGCTAATTCTAATTCTGGCAATATTAACTCAAATTGTTCTCTGCTTACGTCGCTTGGATATGATTTTCTCATTGTACTCGCTCTTTATTACTAACAGCCAGTAGTTTAATCCTTTTGGCAATTTAATTCCAAACAGGTTCTAAGAAATCAATATAATTTGATTTTTTTATTTCTGAGGGTAAATTAGTTTGGGTTATTAATGAAACACCAGCAGATTTTTTAACATTTATTTTAATCCCTGAAGTTTTAGAAAAGTTATTTATGATAATACATGCCGCATTAATCTTTGAGTAGTCGCTAGACCAAATTAATGTATCATCAGCATAACGGGCAAACTTTACGCCTAACTTCTCTAATTCCTTATCAATATACCAACATGATAAATTTGCTAAAAATAAACTTAAAGAGGTTCCCTGTGGAATTCCTGTATTATCATTGGTATTTATAGCTAAAAAGGAATTGATAATAAATTTTTCCTCATCGCTGATATTAAAACCATTTTCGTCAAATTGAAGTTTTAAAAATTTATGGGAGATAGACGGGAAAAACTTAGAAAAATCGAACTCAGCAACAAACATTCTATTATGATTCTGAAAATCCACAAAAATATCTTGAATGGCAAAATGTACATTTCGATCATTTCTATATGCATATGAAAATGAACTAAATCGATGTTTATTTTTTGTAAGTAACTTATCGAAATACATTTTTGAAATAGCAGCGTCTTGAATTTGAAAAATTGTAACATCTCGAGTAGTTCCATCTGACTTCGGGACTTGCCGCACATAAGGTTGATTCGGCTTATATTCTCTAGATATTATTTTTTTTGTAATCGACTTAGCGATAGCTTTATATTTTTTCCTGACGTAAAAAGGATTAAATTTTCTATTATCTTGCCAATAATCTGGAAATTTTATATCTTTATTAGGGCAGTTATCACCTAACCGTTTTTTATTTCTTACATATTCTACATGTACAACATTATGATATAAATTATAGCGTTCAATTAATTTTTCAGCCTCTTCTTTAATATATCTTGCAATACGTTGTCCCAATAACATACTATCTCCTTAATAAAGAAAAGCTACAAACTTGTTATTTGTAGCCATTCCCACAGGATCACCCTTATAAAAATAAGTTCTCAAGTGTTTTTATTATTGAGGTAATAAAAACCCATGTTACATTAAGTAAAGAAGGTGAATCCAATTAACCCCATGAGGGCATCTTGTGATTATAGCATATACTTTTTTGTTTTACAATAAAGACTTTTACTACATAATCCAATGTATTAATCTGCTACCGACAGTAAGTCTCCTGAAATACCATATATATAAATGATACCAGCAGTAAGTATGGTTATTGACTCCAAATTATAGCTAATTGGCTCGCCAGTTTTGGTAAATAGGAGCTGTCTATTTTCATCATAGACATATATCAGCTCACCTATTACCTTGACATTATTAATCATAATACCCCCTTAGTTACGCAAAAAACCTTGCTACATAAATACTATGTACAAACTTTGTTTAAATGCATTCAGAAAAGTTGAAAATCTTTAATATTCCATTTTAACATATACCAATAGTATATGTATACTAACAGTATATGGATAATGAAATACATTTCCAATACAATTCGTGAATGAACAAAAAAATTCCTACTATCCTTGCACAAAATATAAAACAGCGAAGACTTGACATGGGTATTAGTCAAGAGCAACTAGCAGAAATAATTAATGCAAGCAGGTTAACTATAGCTTGGCTTGAAACAGAGAAACGCTGGATAAGTGCTGAAATGCTAGAAAGATTAGCTAGTGCATTTAATTGCCAGCCATACGAGTTATTGCAAGATAAAACCCCCTCCTCCGATCAATAACACGGTTAAACTAGATTTCATCATTTCCCATTAACTCTTCAACAACTAACTATATCTATGAATATATATTCCAAGAATAGCTTAAAAATTCAGATATCAATTTCATTAATTCCCTAACTACGTTTTATTATATAATCTAATGTTTCAAGCTTGGGTTAAAGACATGAATATCGGACAATCAGAAATAAGCATAAAATTTGCAACTAGTGAAGACTGTGGATTAATCCTGAAGTTTATTCGGGAATTGGCAGAATATGAGAAGCTACTTGATCAAGTAATTGCGACAGAAGAAATGATCCGCGAAAAGCTTTTTGGTAATAAACAGTATGCTGAAGTAATCTTTGCCTATCTCGGAGATAAACCAGTTGGCTTTGCCTTATTTTTTCACAACTTTTCGACTTTCCTTGGTAAACCCGGCATCTATCTTGAGGATTTATATGTAATCCCCAAAGCAAGAGGTAATGGAGTTGCCAATCGGATTATTTCGTATCTGGCAGAGCTAGCAGTTAAACGCGATTGCGGCAGACTTGAATGGTGGTGTCTAGACTGGAACAAAAAGGCTATCGACTTTTATCTTAATCTTGGCGCAGAGGCGATGGACGAATGGACAGTTTATCGTGTAACTGGCAAAAACCTGACTGATTTGGCAAATAAATATCACCAATAACCATTAATAAATAGGTAAAATAGCAATGACAAATATCGCAACAAAATATCTGAAAGATTATCAAGCAACGAGCTATCTAGTAGATACTATTGATCTAAAATTTGAGATCAAAGACACCTTTGTAATCGTCACCTCAAAAACCAAGTATCAGCAAAATGGTGCTAGTAACTCACTTGAACTAGCTGGTAGTGCCGAACTTAAATCAGTAATAATTGATGGCAACGAGCTAACTGATTATAAATTGGCTGATGATAAATTATCTCTAAATAATCTCTCGGCAAATTTTACTCTTGAAATAGTAACGCATGTCGATGCTTTTAACAATAAAAGCTGCATGGGGCTTTATGCATCTAATGGCAATCTATTTACCCAGTGCGAGCCAGAAGGCTTTAGAAAAATAACTTATTATCTTGATCGCCCGGATGTAATGGCGAAATTCACAACTACAATAATCGGCGATAAAGATCTGTATCCTGTGCTTCTTTCTAATGGGAATAAAATCAGTGAGAAAACATTAGCCAATAATCAGATCGAAGTAATCTGGGAAGACCCATACAAGAAGCCAAGTTATCTTTTTGCACTAGTAGCGGGTAAATTTGCATTTATCGATGATACTTTCACCACTAAATCGGGGCGCAAAGTGAAACTTGAAGTTTATAGTGAAGCTGAATCAATAAATCAGTGTCAACATTGTCTAGAATCATTAAAACGAGCAATGGAATGGGATGAAAAACGCTTTAATCTGGAATATGACCTTGATGTTTACATGATCGTTGCCAGTGGTGATTTCAATATGGGCGCGATGGAAAATAAAGGGCTAAATATTTTTAATACCAAATATGTCCTTGCTGAAACCAAAACCGCAACCGATACTGACTTTATCAATGTCGAAGCAGTCGTTGGGCACGAGTATTTTCATAACTGGACAGGCAATCGGGTTACCTGCCGCGACTGGTTTCAGCTCTCACTAAAAGAAGGGCTAACGGTATTTCGCGATCAGGAATTTACCGCCGATCTACATTCGCGGACAGTTAAGCGGATTCAAGATGTAAAAAATCTGCGTCAAATGCAGTTTACCGAAGATGCTTCACCACTTTCTCACCCGGTTCGCCCAGAGTCATACATGGAAATCAATAACTTCTATACCATGACTGTTTATGAAAAAGGTGCTGAAGTAGTAAGGATGTACCAAACCATCCTTGACAAAGAAGGATTCAATCGTGGTTTAGCGCTTTATTTTGAGCGCCATGATGGTTACGCGGTTACCTGCGAAGATTTTTGTAAGGCAATGGCAGATGCTAATAAGATTGATCTGAGCCAATTCATGCTATGGTATTCGCAATCCGGTACCCCACATCTAGCCATTTCCGATCACTATAACGAGGCAACAAAAGAATACTCGATTACATTTAAGCAGAGTATCCCAAATAACCCTACTGCCAAAGCAATGCTAATCCCAGTTAGTATCGGTCTGATTTTAGATAACGGTAAGAATATTATTCCGGATATAAAAAACCACAACACAATTGTTCGCGATAACGAAGTCATCCTACTTTTAAACGAAGCTGAAAACACTTTTATTTTTGGCGGAATTAGCGAGAAACCAACGCCATCAATCCTCCGTGGCTTTTCAGCTCCAGTAATAATAAACTATGCTTATGACGAGAAGCAGCTTTATACCTTGGCGCGGCATGATAATGATAGTTTTAACCGTTGGGAAGCATTACAAAGCATTTATAAGACAGAGATAAATCGGATTTACCATTCAGAATCCCCAGATAAATTTGAGATAAATCAGAACATCACGAAGATAATAAGTGAACTTCTAAATGATGCAACAATTGATCCGGCGTTAAAAGCATTATCGATTAACTTACCTGCATTTGCTGAATTAAGTATTAGCTATCCGAATACTGATGTTAAGAAACTGGTAGGATCGATTAAACGCTTAAAATCTGCAATTGCTAATGGGCTTGAAACACAACTACTAGCGGTTTATAAAGATAATCAGACTGTTAGCTATGATTTTAATGATGCTGGTAAACGAGCATTAAAAAACACTCTACTTGGCTATCTAATGCAAGGTAATAATACAGGCAAATCTATTGAATTAGTTGCCGCACAATATAAGAATGCCGATAATATGACTGATAAAATTGGTGCTTTATCGGCAATCAATGATATTGATTCACCAGTTCGCCATCAATTACTTGATAATTTTGCACAAGAATACGCAAATTATCCGCTAGTAATGGATAAATGGTTTAGTCTACAAAGCCAAAGTCAGTTGCCAGATACGATTGATAATGTGGCTAATTTATTAAATCATCCAAGCTTCGATAAAGAAAATCCAAATAAGCTTTATTCACTAGTACGAGCATTTACAGCAAACCCAATCTACTTCAATACCGATGCAGGCTATAACTTTATCGCTGAAGAGATTATCCGGATTGATAGTTTTAATCCGGGAGTAGCAGGAAGAATTGCAAATGGCTTTAGTAGTATTGCCAATTATGAAAGCAAATATCAAACACTGGTAAAACCGCAGCTACAAAAAATAATGGCAAAAGAGAATCTTTCCCGAGATGTTTATGAGATAATTTCTAAAACACTACAACAGATTCAATAATGATAATCCGGAATATAAAACTCCTCTATCTTTTGGATATAACGCCAAAAGAACGAAAAACTATTTTTATGTCCTCGCTAAGTGGACTAGTCGAGTTTTATGATTTTATTATTTTTGGGCTAATGGGAATTTATTTCGCCCGAGTGATTTTCAGATATTCCGACATGGGGAGCTGGAATGTATTTATTCTTTTTATGATTTTTATACTTGGCTATATGGTTAAACCAATTGGTATGAAGATATATAGCCAATGTGCTACCTGCTATTCATCTAAACGGATAAATATAACCCTAATTACTGCCTTATTTGTATCCTCGCTGGTAATTGGACTCTTACCCTCCTATTCAGAAATAGGAATCTTTAGTCCGATTTTATTAATGATTGCCCGGGTATTACAGGGCATTGCCAGTGGTGCTGAACTTCAGGGAGAATACGATCATTTAAGCATCAAAATGACTAGAAACCATTCTTTTGCAATCTTAGGTTTTATAACTGGCAACGAAATTGGGCAATTATTAGGAGTCTTCGCCTATCGTGGCGTATCCTATTACTTTAATCAAGCACAGCTTGAAGCCTACGGCTGGAGAATCCCATTCTTTATTGGTTGCGCATTAATCACGATTGTCTTTATCATCAGGGTAATCTATGGTGAACCAATCAGTGATAACTATCAAAAACGTTCAATCATGCCAAGCTACAAACTACTAGGCTTTATGCCAGCACAAACCCTCAGTGCGATGACCTTATCCGGACTAAAAGGAGGATTTATCTTCCTATATTTGGTTTTAGTACCATTTTGCATGTGGTATTTTATGGGCTATAGTTACCAAAAAATTAGTCATATTATTTTTATAACTACTATTCTGAGTACTATCTTCGTCATAATTATTAACCCATTAATTACATTCGTCAATTCGCCAACTATTATTAAGCTGAGTATTTTCATGACACTCCCCACAATCTTATTGCTAGCTTGGTCATTTATAAATAATCAGCTTATCTATCTAAGTGTATTCGCAATTGCCTCGCTAAGTAATATATTTACCCTTACGGTACCGAGAGTAATCAGTGGACTCTTCCCTCCTGCTCTCAGGCTCTACGGGGTAACATTCAGCCATCAAAATGGTTTTGTACTTTTTGGTGGTTTAATCCCCTTATTCAACATTGCAATAGGTCATTTAGTATTTTATTTTTTTCATAATCAAATTAAAAACCATCATGTCTTTTTTATCGGCTTAATTAGCTATTTCTTGCTAATGACCATTGCGTCCCTAATTGCACTAAGAAAGCTTAGCAAATATGCAAACTATGATGATCTGATGAAAATTAGTGAAAAAATCAGAAAGCATTATTAACCATGTTTGAAAAAAATGATTCAGAATATTTTGAGCAAATAATTGATGCATTTGCCATGCTAAATTCATTTCAAGATGGTGTTGCATTTATAAAAGATAAAGACCTGAATACATTGGTAGCAAGAAAAAAGGTTTTGGATTGGGCACAGGTAAATACACCCGAAGAATTTAATAGCTGGCGAAAGATGATTCTAGATGGTGAAGATTGCCCCCAGAAAAAACTCATACAGAAGGCAAACTCTCAATATCTGGAAATATTGACAACCGGGAACCCCAAAAAAACTTTAGATATTGTAAAAGTGGATAACCATTTAGTAATAGATATCTGGACACTCACACCGATAATTAATCCAGCTAGCAAAAATATCCTCGGGATCTATGCTATAGCAACGGAATTTATTTACCCTCATCTGCTACGACTACTATTAAAATTGAATAATACACCGATAGAATTAAATGAAGTCGCTGCCGAGCGCAAACTAACAGAACGCCAGCAAATGATTTTATTTTTATATCTGCACCGTTTTTCAAATACTGAAATTTCGACATATATGACGACAATTGGGTATAAAATCTCTGCTGGTAGGGTTAATGAACATTTACGAAACCTGAAGGTAATTTTTGGTGCAAGTAATAAAGAGCAGCTCTTAGAACCCGTTTAGAATCTTTTCAAAATTAAGCCTACAAAAGCAAGAGATACCATTTGTAGGCTAGTACCTAAGTACCTCTCACAATTTTTCCATAATCTACGGCATTTTTCTAACCAGCTAAAGGAACGCTCAACAATCCATCTCTTGGGTAAAACCACAAACTGATGCATCTCATTTCTTTTAACAACTTCAACTGTAGCATTTAATATTTGCTGGACTTCGGTTGCAAAGCTATCGCCTCTATAACCTCCATCTACCAATATATTTTGCACCCCAGCCAGATTACATTTGGCTCCTTCAAACATTAATATTGCTCCTGCGCGGTCAGTTACATTTGCAGTTGTAACATGAATAGCATGCGGTAGTCCCTGCGTGTCTACTGCAATGTGACGCTTTATTCCTGATACTTTTTTACCCGCATCATAGCCCTTATTCTCGGCTGTATCAGTATTCTTCACACTTTGTGCGTCTACTATGCAAAAACTCGTCATTGCGTTCCTGCCATTTTCGGTACGTACTAAGCCTACCAATTTTTTTTAAGACTATCTCTATAATACTGTCTTCATTGCTTTCTGGCTTTTTTGCCCACATGTTAAAGTAAAAATAAACTGTTTCCCATTTTGGAAAATCACTTGGTAACATTCGCCATTGACAACCACTTTTGAGAACATAGTAGACTGCGCAAAATACATCGTACAGATCTATTTTGCGAGGTTTTGTCTTTTTACGTGCTAATTCTAATTCTGGCAATATTAACTCAAATTGTTCTCTGCTTACGTCGCTTGGATATGATTTTCTCATTGTACTCGCTCTTTATTACTAACAGCCAGTAGTTTAATCCTTTTGGCAATTTAATTCCAAACAGGTTCTTAGATATTGCTTTAAAATATAACTATGATAAGACAATACCCGAAGGTTTTTTACACGAAAATACAATTGAAATATAATTCTTACTACAAAATCAAAAATATAATTCGCGTTTTCCTGATATAATTCACTCAATCTTATTTTGAGAATAAATTGAATTATGAAAAGAATTTTCCTTCTAACTGCACTTGCTTCTTCAATCTATCTGGCAAATGCCAATACCGTAAGAATTGACGAACACTCTTATCACGTTGATGAGCATAATGGTGAGGTACATGTGCATAGTTATTCTGAACACCTGAATAACTATAACACGCCAAGAGTTAATAATTACTCAAATGTGCCACGTTACAACAATGATACAATCAATGTGAATAATTATCGTGGACCATATAATAATGGTTATTATCCATATCATGGCTGGAACCAAGGACCAATCGGCTGGAGTAACGGCTGGAATAGCGGATGGAACAATGGCAATAACAATGGTGGCTGGGCAACTGGACTTGTAGAAGGACTAATCGGCGGAATTGCCGCAACTAGCCTATTTAACTATTTATTTAATCATAATTCAACTCCAACTGTTGCCTATGTTAATTCCTATCCATCAGGTAGTACCTATTCTGGATCTGGCGATAATAATAACCCAAATGACCAACAACCACAACAACAAATCACAAATAATACTGTAATTAATGATGATGGAACACCTCCAGGATTAATTCTTACTGGTTTCGGGGCTGCTATTCTTATCGGAATCGGGGCATGGTGGCTATTTAGACGCAAAGAATCATATATTGAAGCGGACAGATACCGTCATGATTACGCCGAAAGAGAAGACTATGATGATGAACAATACGCAACAAAAAATAGTGAAAGTCATGGTAGAAGAAATCTACAGTTACAGCAGCAGAATCATAGAAATGAGATAAATCGGCAACCTCTACGAGATAGACGCAGAGTTTAGTGATAGGCAGCTAATTTATGCTGAAGGAATAAAAGCTCCAATAGCGAAGCAATTCCCGGTACAGAATAGCCATCTGGATAAGCACTAAATGGATTTCCTGCTGGGAATTGCTTTAATAGAGGGTGATTTGCACCCACTAATATACTTTCGCTAAGACTTATACCATAGGATTCAGGTAAAATCATTCTTAATTCTAACATTTTGCTATTTTGTCGAGTAAATAGGCTAAGTTTTTTGAAGAGTAACTTATCATTTACAGGTGATAGCTCGCAAATAAAAAGCCCCAAATACTGCCAATAAGCTAGTCGAAATGCTATTCCATCATAATCAGGAAACCAACCACCTTGCTGCTGATAAGCAAAATCATCCCAAATTCCACCAGTTTTACTACTATATATAATAGTTGACTCAATTAGATCCTCTGCATAATTTTGATACTTCTGATTCCCGGTTAATTTAGACAAAATTGCCATCCCCGGTAATACAACTCCCTGATTGTAGGTAAACATATAGGAAGCAACCTGTCCGCTTCTATAATCATTTGGCTTACCAGTTCCGGTACCAACTCCATCAAGGAGAAGTCCGCTTTCTTTAAGATGAGTGTTAAGCCGATTTGAATAGTCAAGGAAAAACCCATCAGCAACTTTAAGTGTATTATTTAAAACAAATTTATAGCCATATTTAGTTCTATTATTGGTATAACGTTTGTCAATTATTTGCGCAAGCCGTGCACCTGCTGTTACATATAGTGAATTGGCAATTGTTGCCTTGTAATATGGCTTCTCAGCAATTCCGGAATGCCACATTAGGCTATAACTTCCTCTAGTACCTTGCTTATTCAAATATTGAGGACGACTAATGGATTTGAAAATTTTATATGAATAGCCAATTAAAATATCTATATTTTCATTCGATGATTCATACCTCATCAAACCATCGGCATAGCTAATAAAGAAATTAACCCACCATAATCTATCATCAATAATTGGACAATAACCATTTAATCGGCAAATACCCAACTGCTCTTTTTTGGGAAAACTATCCCAATTATTAATCTTATAGAGTAGAAACATGAGTTCAGGGTAATTTCTATACTGTGGCTGATATTTTGCTACAACAGGTAAAAAATCATGAAATTGATTTAGATAAACCTGATTAAAATCAAGCATCGTCCCCATAACCAAAGGCACTTGCCATTGCTGATATTTCAAGTTTATATTACCGTGACCATCCTGTCCAGCAAATATCCCTTGATAAAAAAATAGCTTATAAACACTATCATGTAGCCCAAGAAGAGCAGATTCACTCTGAACTAAGCTATCCGTAGCAGATTCTATTTTTTGACTAAGATGTATTGGAGACTCTTTGATTTCTTTATGATCAGAGCGACTATGATGGCAAGCTATAAGTATAGTCGCCACCACAAGAAAAATGATATTGAATAATCTCAATTATGAACTAATGCTCAACTGTTGAGCGGCTTTTTAGCCCCCAGACAAAAACAATAATTCCAATTAGAATCATCGGAAAAGAGTAAAGTTGACCAAGAGATAATCCAGTTGCTTGAACCACTCCAGTTGCAAAAGCATCTGGTGCCCGGAAAAATTCAAGTACAAAGCGAGCAAGTCCGTAACCGATCAAGAAAACTCCTGAAGTTTGACCTAAATTACGCTCTTTCGTCAAACGGAAGATCAATATGACAGTAAATAGGATTATACCTTCGGTTAAAGCTTCATATAGCTGCGATGGATGACGCGGAAGCATTGAACCTGATTGTGGAAAAACCATACCCCAAGGCAAGTTAGGGCTACAAAAACGCCCCCACAATTCGCCATTGATAAAATTACCAATTCGCCCTAACATCAGACAAAGAGGAATAATCAAGGCAACAAAATCCCCTAAGACGAAAAAGTGCATTTTTTCTTTACGGGTAAAAAGATAAATACCAATACAAACACCGATGATACCACCGTGAAATGACATTCCGCCATCCCATGTTTTTACAATATCCAATGGATGAGTAAGATAGTATGCAGGCTGGTAAAATAGACAATAACCAATCCGTCCACCAAGGACAGTTCCTAATGCCCCATAAAACAAGAAATCATCTACCATTTTCTCAGTAAGTACGGGATGTCCAAATTTACGAATCCGCCACTTACCAACATATAATACAAGCAAAAAACTTAAAAGATACATCAAGCCATACCAGTGAACCTTAATCGGTCCAAGGCTGATAGCTACCGGATCAAACTTGGGATACATTAACATTAATTTCTCTCAATCTTAAAATACTTCATCTTATATAGGAATCACATGCTAACCATGGTCAATAGATCAATTCACTATTTAATAATAAAACGTTATTCTAACCGATAAGCCATTTTTTTGCTACAATATACACTTATTATTAACATTAAGGAGTTCATTTATGAAAGCACCTGTTCGTGTTGCAGTAACCGGAGCAGCGGGTCAAATCAGCTATAGTCTGTTATTCCGCATAGCTAGTGGCGATATGCTGGGTAAAGACCAACCAGTAATTCTGCAATTACTTGAGATTGAACCAGCCATGAATGCGTTAAAAGGCGTGATTATGGAACTTGATGATTGTGCATTTCCATTATTACATGGTGTAGTTGCCAGCCACGATCCAATGGTAGCATTTAAGGATGCTGATATTGCATTACTGGTTGGAGCACGTCCACGTTCTAAAGGGATGGAGCGTAAAGATCTACTTGAATCAAATGGTGCGATTTTTACCGGACAAGGTAAAGCTCTTGCTGCCGTAGCTAATAAAAATGTAAAAGTACTAGTTGTAGGTAATCCTGCTAATACTAATGCACTAATTTTATCTAAAAATGCACCAGGTTTAAATCCTAAAAATATTACATCAATGATGCGCCTTGATCATAACCGTGCAATGACTCAACTTGCAAACAAGGTTGGTGCTCATTCTACTGACGTTAAAGATGTTGTAGCTTGGGGCAATCACTCATCGACTCAATATCCAGACATTTTCAACGCTACGGTCAAAGGTAAAAAAGCTAGTGAACTAGTTGATGAAAACTGGCTAGTAAATGATTTTATTCCAACGGTACAAAAACGCGGTGCTGCAATTATTGAAGCACGTGGACTATCTTCTGCTGCTTCTGCTGCAAATGCTGCTATTGACCATATCCGTAGCTGGGTACTTGGTACAGCTGAAGGAGAAGTTGTAACTATGGGTGTTCCATCAGATGGAAGCTATGGTATCCCTGAAGGTGTTATGTTTGGTTATCCATGTACTTGCAAAAATGGTGAATACACTGTAGTTCAAGGTTTTGAAATCAATGAATTCAGCCGAAAATACATTGATATTACCTATAAAGAATTATGCGAAGAACGTGATTCAATTAAACACCTATTAGGTTGATTATAGAAAAGCCAGACTAATTAGTCTGGCTTTTTAAATTATTTCTTGTCACTACTTAAATTAGCTGCCAACATTTGCTCCGTCAATGTTTGCATTCCTTGTGATGTATGTGGTAATAATAAAGTATTAGTTTTACTATTAGCACCGATTTCTTTTAAAGCATCAAAATATTGGGTAGTAATTACCAGCTGCATTACTTCTTTCGGATCAACGCCACTACCTAGCACCTCTTGCAATTCCATGATGGATTCACGCAAACCGGCGATAATTTCTTTCCGTTGATCGGCAATACCTTTACCACCAAGCTTCATTGCTTCAGCCTCCGCTTCGGCTTGCTTAACTTTAATAATCTTCTCGGCTTCAGCTTTTGCCTGAGCCGCATCACGCAAGCGTTCCTGCTCATTGATTTGATTCATTGCATCAAGCACCCGTTTATCCGGATTAATATCTGTCACTAAGCTTTTGGTTACGATGTAACCGAAGTCCGCCATTTGTTTTGATAATGCCTGTTCAATATTATTGGCAATTTCGTCCTTACTTTCATAAACTTTATCCAAAGTCATGCTAGGTACTTGTGCTCGAACGATATCAAAAATATAACTGCGAATTTGCGAACTCGGATTAGCCAGCTTATAAAAAGCATCAAAAACCTTGGTTTCATCAATCAATAGCTGTACTGAAGTAATAATTTCTAAAGTTACATTGTCTTTAGTCTTCGTATTTGTCGTCACATCCAGCTGTTGAATCTGCGTTGAGACTTTAGCCGCCACCTGCTCAATAAAAGGAATCCGCAGATTAAGACCTGCCGCAGCTGTCCGGTTAAATTTACCGAAGCGCTCAATCACAGCTACCCGTTGTTGGGGAACAATAAATAACGTTGCTAGTAGCAGTATGATAATAGCCAAAACAATAATTGCAATACTAATTAATCCACTCATAATAAAACTCTCCATAAATTTTTCTTCTAGAGGCAAGTTTAGCATATAATTGAGCCCAAGACAATTAACTATTCAAGTGAAAGTAATGACGGTTAACCCAAAGCTACAATTTTTGATTGATAATTTTTTTGTTTCTTTTAACCACCAGAATATTTTCTGTCAAGTAGCGGATATAAATGGAAAGCTAGTATTTCTTAATGATTATTTTGAAAAACAAAATAGTATTATTAGCAAAAAAAATGCGCTGGGTAAATCTATCCGCGAATTTATTCTTGAGCAAAATTACAGCTACTATGAGGGCTACCCAGAGGAGTTGGATCGTATTTATCAAGAAGTCCATACTACTCGCCAAAAAATAACCTTCTTTGCATATGCTAAAGATAGAAACGGCAATGAATATATTCGGTTGGCAAATGTTTTTCCATTAATTAGTGCTGATCAGGAATTAATTGGCAGCTATACTTTGTCCTGGTTTGCCAATCCATTTAATTTTCTGATAAATTTTCTTAATGATTTTCCTAATTGTGGCGAAGATAAGAAATGGCTAATAAATATTCCCAAGTTAACTCAACGGGAACATCAGATAATCTTTCTATTAGCACATAAATTTTCACAATATGAAATAGCGGATTTTCTGAATATTTCGCGAGCCACGGTTCAAAAAACCATCAATGAAAGCCTAATGGATAAATTTAACATTTATGATAATGATAGTCAGAAGTTAATCGAAGCTAGCATTAAGCTTAATTTGCATCTCTATTTTCCACCAAGCCTCCTTGGTGAACGGCTATTGATACTTAATAACGATGAATCAATAATTCGCCAAATAGCTAATAAAATCAATAACAAATCCTAAATATCCATTTTGGATGGTTACTAAATAATTTACTGTCATTTATAATCCTGCCGTATAAAATCACTCTTAGAAGGCGAATCGATGAAAGATAGTATTTCCAGCAAAATTAATAAATCACACATCATGTGGTTCTCATTGTGCGCTACGCTATTAGGTGTATCTTCCACAGATATTTATATTTCGTCTCTTCCACAGATGGTAGCAGACTTTGCAACTAGCCCTAGCATGATAAATCTGACTATCTCATGCTACACCCTAGCAATGGCATTAGGCGGATTATATATTGGCATCCTTAGTAACCGTTTTGGCAGAAGACCAACATTACTATGGGGAATCGCATTATATGTTGTTTCATCTTTTTTTATTGCACATACTTCATCAATAATCCTGATGATTGCTATGCGCGTATTACAGGGAACTGCATGTTCGGCAATAGCGGTAATCACTAGGGTAATTTTCAAAGACATTATGAATGCACAAGAGCAAATCCATGCCAATGGGATTCAGGTAATGGGTATAGTTATCTCGCCAGCTATTGCTCCTAGTATTGGTGCATTTATGGCAGCTCATTTTGGCTGGCAAAGTTGTTTTGAGTTAAGTAGTTTTCTTGGTATATTTTTATTGATTTCTGGCTGGTTTATCATAAAAGAAACTAACTCTACACCAGTAAAAAAATTAGAATCACCAGCCAAATATATCTCAGCATATTTTAGTATTTTTACTAATAAAGCTCAACGCAGTTTACTAATGATAATCGGATTTTCATTTGCAAGTTACTTTGTATTTATCGGTATATCTAGCTATCTTTATATAAATAAACTTGGTATTTCACCAATTAACTATTCATATATTTTTATCATTATTGCAATTGGCTATTTTGCTGGAAATAGTCTGATGATGTATCTAAATAAGAACTCTTACCCGACAGATAAAATCATATCTAAAGGATTATTAATTAGTATTGCCGGGCTTATCCTGATTATTTCTGCTTGTCTGATACCTAGCAAACTCTTAATCATTTTATTTTTAACCAGCGGCGTTTTGATCATGCGTGGAGGTTCAGCATTAATAATAGCTCCAACACAGGTAAAACTTCTTGAAGAGGCTAAAGAACAAGGTGCTCTTGCAGTAGGGCTAGCCCAGTTTACTCAATTCGCTTTATCAAGTATAACTGCTTCGCTTGTTGTAATGTTTCATGATATCCCACTTACAGGGATGATAGTTATGACAGTGATTTCTTTCTTACCTGTAGTATTCTATATTATCAAAAAGCCCTCATAAATAAAAAGCCCAAATTTTCTATTTGGGCTTTTACTAACTAATTTAATACTACTAATTTTGACTTATTGGAGTATTAGTCTGATTAAAGAATAATGTCCACATATCAATCTGAGCCTCAGTAGTATTATATGGACCATGACCCTGACCAGCATACGACTTCAATAGATATGGATTAGTACCACCTCCTGAATTTTGCATAGTTGCGGCAAATTTATAGCTATGTGATGGCGCCACTCGTCCATCTTCCATTCCCGTCATAATTAACATAGTTGGATATGCTATATTTTTTACATTTTGCAATGGCGAGAAAGTCATTATATTATTAAACTGCTCTTGAGTTGAACCCTCACCCGAACTATAACCATAGTCTGAATACCAAGTATAGCCGTTGGTAAATAATTGATAACGTAGTACATCCTGCACTCCAACAGCAGGAAACACCACTTTAAATAAGTTTGGATTTTGCAGTGCTGTTGCAGCCGTGGTAAGACCACCATTGGAGGCTCCCCATAATGCCAGCTTAGCAGAACTTGTATAACTATTATTAATCAGATAATTAGCAACTGCTGCCACGTCATTATAAGTATTCTGTTTATTCAATAACCGTCCAGCATTATACCAAGAAGTTCCATATTCACCACCACCACGTACTTGAGCGACTACATAGATCCCGCCATTTTTCAAAAGCAATAGAGTATTCGGATCAAAGAACGGTTTAGTTGCGCTATCAAAGCCACCATAAACATAGATCAATGTTGGATTACTTCCATCTAGTTTTATCCCTTTCTTATGCCCAATGAAAATTGAAACCTGCGCCCCACCAGTAGATGGTACAAAAATTTCTTTCATTTCATAATCTGCGGGATTAAAGCCAACAATTGAACCACCACCAATTTGAGTACTAGTTTGGGTAGTAGGATTGTAATCATATTTTTCCCACGGCGTGATCAGATTAGAATATTCATACTTAAATACTCCCGATTCAGTACAATCAAACCCGTCATCATTTAATCCACCGATACCGGGTAATGCAATATTAGTCGGCGTAGGAGTATTGCCATCGTAGCGAGATAAGGTACTTGCCCCATTAACTAATACATCTGCATAATAATAGTTACCGCAAATAGAAATGCTATTCACAATATCGCTAGTACTTGCTGGAAGAATATTTTCCCAATTCGCTGATTCTGGATTATTTGGATTTACTGAAACAAGACGCTTCTGTGCTGCACCCTGAGTAGTCTGAATCAATAAATTATTATTTGCTGCTGATCCAAGTATTGAAAACTCTGATTGGTAGTTGTCACCTAAAAACAAAGTTGGCTTACTATTAAGATTAGCTGGATTCAAACTATAAATTTCACTAGTTTGATCTATATTTGTTTGGAAATATAGTATATTATTATATAAAGTTTTATCCAAATTTACCGATAACATTGCACCACCATCAAAAATAAGCTTATCTGTGGTTACAGCAGTTCCAATTTGATGATAAAAAAGTTGTTGATAATTATAATTTGAAGTATAAATATCGGTTACATTTTGTGGTTTGACATAGAAAAACCCATCACCATATACAGTAAACGAACCTGAAGTATATTTAATTTCATCACCGGGCATTATTTGCTGGGTTTGATTGTTGATAACTGTAATAGTTCCTAGATCAAGATTACTATCTTGAGTTTTAGTAATTGTATAAGCGTTATCGGCAGTGCTAGCAGTCTGAACTACTTTTTGTTCACCTTTAACAATTCCCATTTTTTGCAGATCTAAAAACACTCTACCGACATTATTTAGGCTATCCGTGATATATATTTTGTTATCAACCGAAACATTCTCTACCCTACCCGCACCAACTGGTTTGGTATCAATGATAATTTTTTTATCATTGGTATAATAATAGACATCTTTTACTTTAATGAAATGGCGATTTACATTATTATCTTTCAATGATTTGGCCGTTGTCGATGGCGTTAAAAGCGCTTTCACCGTGTTATACTCCGGCAAGCTACTAATATAGCTATTGCTAAAAGAGTTTTGGCTATTCACCCACGCTAAAGTTTGCGTACTATTAGTGTTTTCCATCCATTGATATGGGTCGGCAACCGTAGTGCCATAATAGCTATTAGTAGTACTTTCTGCCTGAGACGCAGGATAATTTAATTTTGTTGAACTACTCGAACCACTGTTACACGCAACCAAAGCAAAAGCTGGTAATAAACTTAATAATATTCTTTTCATGATCATTCCTTAGTTAAGACACCTATCAGTTATACGTCAATTATTATACATCCCTTCATATAACCATAAAGTACATAATGCCATAAGAAAGCCAAAATATAAATAAAATTACAAATTCATATCAATATATTACAGAAACAACCATTGGCATCCCCCATAAATATTTATCGGGGCAAACTGTAGCATTATTACTAAAGCATACTCTAAAATTTAAAATAAATATGAAGCATTCTAATAATAACTATACTAGAAAGTGTAGTTTACAATTAGCCTAGGTTGAAGAAAGCTACCACCTGCGTAGTCGGGCTGAGAGACATAAACTAAACGACTCCAGAAATTCAATGTCGTATGGGGAATTGTATATTGTAGGGCAGCATCATACTCTGTTATCTGATTTGCCTGTGTTGCATATACCTGATTCACAAAAAACTGTGAAAAAGCCAAGCTTGCTTTCAGACTATTATCAAGAAAAGCCATAGAATCTTTTATCAAATATGCACTACCCGAACCCAACTCGGCAATACTATTTAAAGCTGGGGTTGTGTAAAGTGGGTCCGTTTCTAATCCATAGGTATATGGTGTTACAATTCCACCATTAAGGTATGATCCACTAGCACCAAATACATTGTTATACGCCAATGTAACCGTATTATGCCCTACATTGATTGCCCATTTAAGACCAAAAGCATTTCCACTAACTCCACCCAGATTTTGGGTAGTACTATCTGGCATTAATGTATTAGCTGGAATTGAACTCCCATTGGCATTTTGGGTTAGTGCCTGAATTCCAAAGTCAAAACTAACATCATTGGCTAATGGCACATGATAGTTATTATCTGCATACCACATATCAGCATAATCATAAAACTGATAAAACCAAGCATTAAGCGTATAGTTTTTGCTCGGACTCCAAATAGCACCAGCACCGGTAGCACCAGGGGTGGAGGCACTACCTATATTTTGCATTGGTCCACCCATAGTGTTATATAAGGTAGTAGAATAAAAACCATTATCAGGAAATTGCAAATAGCTAAATACACGAAATCCGGTAACAAGTAAATTAGGCATTATCTGCAAATTGGCAGTTACACCCTGATAAGTATTATTCTGATTGGCATAAGTTGCGCCCGGGAAACTACTAATTGAGTTAACCCATGGCGTAGTCAGAAGGATATTCCCACCAGTTATCTCAAAAACATCCTTATACTCCCAGTCTGCATATGCTTGAGTAGGAAAAAGTATTCCAGTCGTGCCATAAGTGTTTGGTTGCCCTGTTTGTTCGACAACAGCACCACTTTGTAGTGCACCGCCAAGAGCAAAACCACCCCAACGTTGAGTTTGCCCCCATGCTTCAACAGTTGCATCAAAACGAGCTTCATTTTGGCTATTAAGATTAATGTTTGTTGTGTTAATCTGACTTAAACCTACGTGATAGGTTCCATTTGGTCCTGCAACTGAACTAGTACCCATATTATAAGCAATTGGATCTTGGGTATAATTATATGGTGAAATATAGGCATTTTTTAAAGTTTCAATATCGATATCTTCACCAGCTTCAGCCTGTGAGTTATCAATAGCTTCCTGAGAAGGCTCTTTTATCCGTTTATACTTTACTTTATGCCCAGACTCATTTATTTCAATAATATCAGAAGATATAACTGCTGATTCATCTGCTTCTGCTACAGATATAAAAAGAACAAAAAAGATTATAAAGGAATATTTTGTTGCTAGTCTGGTCATAATCATTCACTCATGATGCATTCATTACATCCATTTATTATAACAATAAGCCCGATTTAATAACTAATTTTTTGCCTTGATTCTACTAAAAAATATTTCAGCATTTATCTGATTGCTAGGTGATTAAATTCTTGAGTAAGCATATAACTAGAACCTTTTACAGGTTTGGCGATATAATTATGAATTATCTCCCCTATAAACTCTAGGTCTATTATCAATGAAAATTAGTGAAAAAAATCTACAGGATGCCCTAATATTATGGCGATATCACAATGTAGGTAGGGATATACTTACAATAAACAATTCAATAATTATTGGACTCGGTAGCTATGAATTAAGGGTTGCAGATTTTTGTGCAAGACTTTTTAGGAGTGGAACAGGAAACCAGATAATTTTTACCGGAAAAAATGGTAACTGGACAACTGACTTATGGGGAGAACAATGCATTGAGGCAGAAATCTTTGCAAACAGGGTTAAGTCTTTTATTCCTGAAAAGGATATCATTCTGGAAAAAGAAGCTAGAAATATCGGTGAGAATATTTTATTTTCCAGAAGGTTAATTAATGAAGCCAATCTAATATATAACAATATCATCTTAGCAACAAAGCCTAATACCACCAGACGAGCCTATGCCACTACGCTTGCACTATGGCCAGAAGTAAAAGATAAATTACTGGTTACTTCACCGAGCTACAATTTTGATGATATATTGCTGAAGACCAATACAGAATCAATTATTTCAGAGCTAATTGGGGATTTGGAAAGAATTATAGTTTATCCTGACAAAGGGTTTCAAATACCTCAGGAAATTCCATTCCAGGTCATTGAAGCCTATGACCGACTAAGAAACTCCGGCTTTACAACTCACTGCCTAAAAGCCTAGAAAGAGCTAGCAATTATTCATGATATCACATAACTCAGAATTATTTTTATTAAGATTACGAATAACCCCTCTTCTATCCTCAAATGATCTATTCTGACTAAGTTTATATTTGCCAGTCATTTTTTCTATTTTTATTTTAAACCCCGCAATACCGTTCAATTTTGCAGATATTTTCGGGTTTTGCCAATTAATTGGCATTTTGCTTTTGTCATGCAGCAGATATAACTGATCAAGTAATTTCATTAGCTCCGCTTCAGTAGTTGCAATTAATTTTCCTTCAATGTGTACCACAGCATAATTCCATGTTGGTACATTATCCGTAGGGTCTTGATACCAAGCTGGTGAAATATAGCCATGCGGACCATGAAAAATTGCCGTCGCCAGTTGCCCAGTTAGAATATATTCTAGTAATGGATTTGCCCTAGCAATATGTCCAAGCAATTGTCCATTTTCACGATCAAGTAATAATGGCAAATGAGATATTTCTATTTCACCATCTTTTTTGCTAATTAGGGTAGCAAATGGATAATTTTCTA
Organism: Aquella oligotrophica; assembly: GCF_002892535.1. Classification (NCBI taxonomy): domain Bacteria; kingdom Pseudomonadati; phylum Pseudomonadota; class Betaproteobacteria; order Neisseriales; family Neisseriaceae; genus Aquella; species Aquella oligotrophica. The sequence continues at coordinate 49,220 of NZ_CP024847.1, forward strand.
TCAATGAGTATAGTTTATCTTGATCTGACTCAATAAAAGATTTAGGCTGATACATATTTTCCCTTATTCACTAACTACTTGCTCTAGTGTAGCATCAATATTTTGCTTATTTAGTGTATCAAGAGTCTTATTGGCATTATCCAGTGTCTGATATGGTCCAATAAAAACATTATAGCTGGTATCTCCTTCAGTGTTAGCATTAATCTTCTGAATTTTACTGCTAAAGCCAAACTGTGTAAGCTGTTTTTGTCGCGCCTTAGCTGTATTTAAATCACTAAAGCTACCAGTATTAATCAAGTAAAGTGTACCAGTATAACCGCCCAATTGATTATAATCATTATTACTTGAATTGGAAGTTGCTACGGGTACTGATGAATTAGTTTTTTTTGCCGAAGGCGTTACAGCTTTACGTTTGGCTTTTTTAGGTGTAGTTGCAATAGGAGCAGAGCTTGTAGTTACAGGCTTTTTATTTAATGCATTAATTATAGTCTCCTGCTCCTTATGCTGCTGATAAGCCCAATAAGCAAAAGCTAATGCTCCACAGGTGAATAACCCCATTAACCATAACCAGATTGAGGAACTATTACCAGAAGGACGTACTACCGTTGAAAGTTGCCTATCACTGATATATTTTAATAAATCATTATCATATACCCGCTTGGTTTTAGGATCACTAAGGATGGTATAAGCTTCCTGAATCAGGGTAAATTCGGTTTGTGAGCCGCCCTTATCTGGATGATGTTGCTGGGCAAGTATTTTATAGGCAGCACGAATCTCTTCATACTCAGCGTCAATACTTAAACCTAAAATTCGATAGTAGTTTTTCATGAATGCTATGTTATTCCCTATAAGTCTTATCTACTAAAGTAGCACAGACTCCAGCTCCAGTGACATTGGTCATTGTCCGCATCATATCAATTATTTTATCTATTCCAATTACTAATGCCAAGCCTTGTAATGGTAAACCAACACTAGTTAATACCACAGTTGCCATAATTGATGCGGTCCCAGGTACTCCAGCAGTACCAATTGTTGCAACTGCCGCAGTTAATGCGATTAATAAGTATTGTGTGGCCGATAAATCAATGCCAAAAACTTGAGCGGTAAGAATACAGACAATTGCGGGATAGATTGCACCACAACCATCCATTTTCATAGTTGCACCAAGAGGCGCTACAAATCCGGCAACGCGTTCACTAACTCTTACCCGATCAACTAGGGTTTCAAGAGTAACAGGTAATGTTCCAAGACTGGAAGATGTCGTAAATGCAGTTATCATTGCAGGCCAGAACTCTTTGAAAAAACGAATTGGATTTCGTTTGGCTACTATACTAATTAATAAAGCATAGATTATTAGCTGAATAAAGCAGGCTACATAAATCGCAACGATAAATTTACCCAGTGGTAAAAGGGTATCTAATCCATACTCATTGCCAACCGCTGTTAATAAGGCAAAAATCCCATACGGAGATAAGCGGATAATTTTACGCGTGATTTTAAACATTACTAGTGAAAATTCGTCAAAGAAGGTACGTACCGTTTTGCCTCTTTCACCAGTTGAAGTCAGTGCTAGTCCAAAGAAAATCGCAAAGATGATTACCGGGATGACTTTGCCATTGGCTATCTGTGCGATTAAATTACCCGGTAACATATCTAGGAAGGTACTACTTATCGTTGGAATCTGGCGTGGTTGATAATCCGTAGCTGCCAAAGCAAGTGTTAATCCATTGCCGGGATTAATTATCTTTCCAACAATAATACCAACTGTAGCAGCATAAAGCGCAGTTATTACAAACCATAATAAGGTTCTACTACCTAGTTTTTTTACTAGGCTCATATCTTCAAGCTTTGAGAAACTAGCAACAATAGTTGAAAAGGTAAGCGGTACAATAATCAGCTTCAATAACTGAAGAAACCCATCCCCAAATGGAACAATAAAATCTACTACTTTTTGTGGTAAATAATGCCCAGCGACTAACCCTAATACCAAAGCTAATAAACATTGATTCCCAAAGCCTAATTTACGCATCTAATTTTCCTTCATATTCCTCGGAATTAAACGAGTATTTTAATATAGATATGACTAGAAGGGAAACTTTAATGTGCTAAAATTGAGGCTTAATTTTAAACTCGGTAAGCGCTTGTTGTTTATGAAAAAATTTTTTATCACAACCCTAATGAAATTGTTGTCACTTCTGCCACTATCAGTAATCCGCTGGATAGGTGCAACAATAGGACTAATTTCATTGAAATTTTCCAAAAAGTCAGCTAAAAGGCTACCACATAATTTGCTAATTACTGGACTTGCAACACCAGAAACGGTTGATGAACTAACTAAAAAAACTGCGCAAGCACTAGGAATGACCTTTACTGAAGCAGCATTAATCGCTTGGCAAAAGAATAAAAAGCGCATAAGCAAATTATCTCAGGTAGATGAAAGCTTCTATGCCGTAAAGCGATTGATGGAGGAAGGCAAAAATATTGTATTCCTAACCCCGCATATTGGTAATTTTGAAGTAGCAGTAAAATATTTCTCGTATTATTTGCCAATGGATATTCAGATTTTGTATAAACCATCGAAAGATCCGGTTTTAGAAGAAATCATGGTTGAAGGTCGGAGTGAACCAAACATTACACCAGTACCGACTAATCGTAAAGGTGTATTAAGCTTGATGAAACACTTAAAATCTGGTGGTTCAATCGGAATTCTGCCCGATAATGTAGCTTCTGGTGGCGACGGAGAGTGGGTTAAGTTCTTCGGACAAGATGTTTATGCGACCTCATTGGCAGCCAAGATTTGTCAGATACCAAATACTCATGTAGTAATAGTTGCCAACACTCGGACTAAAAAAGGATTCCATTCTCGTTGCATACCATTTAAACCAAGTAACGATGATACTCATGATATTATGCAGGAATTATATTTCGAACTCGAGAAATTAATTCGTGAAACCCCGGAACAATATTATTGGTCATACGACCGTTTTCGTCATCCGGATAATGCCAAACCAAAACCTGAAGAAGTAGTAGCTAAATGAATTGGTTAAAACGACTACCCATTGATCTTGCATTAGGATTTTTTCGCCTATGTAGCATGATTCCGATGCCAATAGTAAATATGATAGGCACTGGACTTGGTAATCTACTCTATATCTTTCTGAAAAAACGCCGAAATGTAGGGCTCGTAAATCTAAGCTTATGCTTTCCAACCATGAATGATAAAGAAAAGCATCAACTTATTCGCGAACATTTTCAGGAATTGGTAAGGTTTAGCTTAGTTTATGGGTTGATTTTCTATGCTTCGCCAGAGAAATTAAGAAAGTTAATCAAATTACGTGGTTATGAAAATTTTGACCAGTTTCGCGGTAAACGCCCCGTCGTATATCTTGCACCGCATTTTTTAGGGCTAGATATTGGAGCAAATCGTTTAACTCTTGAAACACCCGGATATAGTGTTTATGCCCAACAACGAAATGAATATCTAACGAAGCGAATTAAGGATGCTAGGTTACGTTTTATCAAAGATAAGGGTGGTGAGATTTTTTCTCGGCAGGAAGGCTTACGGACAATTGTACGTAAAATGAAACAAACCTTTATTCCGTTTTACTATCTACCCGATCAAGATATGGATGAACGTGATTCGGTATATGTGCCTTTTTTTGCTCATCCAAACTGTGCTACACTGGCTACTTTCCCCAAACTAGTAAAATTAACTGATGCTGAAATAGTACCAATGGCAACTTATCGGGAAGGAAACCATTTTGTGGTTGAACTCTTCCCAGCATGGAAAGAAGAATATCCGACTGGAGATGAAGTCGCAGATGTTACACGAATGAACCGCTATATTGAAACCATGATTATGAAGCACCCAGCTCAGTACCTATGGTTACATAAACGCTTCAAAACTCAGCCGGGACTAGCACGTGGTAAATTGTACGAAAACTGTTAATATAAGAGCTTGTTTGCTAAGTTCCAATGAGCTACGAAATATAACCAAATGGTTAAAAAATTATAAGATTCTCGTTAAATAGAATAACTATTCGCCTCAAATTTTATAAATTTTTATCACATTTATCATAATTTCTCGCTTACATTAGCAAATAGGCTCTAAGACAAAAAGCATAAGGAATTAAACCATGACTCATGTTTATGATAAACCAAGCAAATATACTAAAGAGCAATTAGCTAGAATGTTTCCCTATAGCCTAGGAGAGGACATCGGCAATGCAGTTAGCCATTGTGTTGGTGCATTTATTGCTCTTGGGCTATTAATCAGCCTAGCTTGGATAGCTGGGCATTATGGTAACTGGCTTGATGGGTTTGCTTTTATCTTTTATGGCTTGACCATGCTATTCATGTTTGTTATGAGTACAGTTTATCATTCTATGGTAAATCATCTTGCCCGCTCAGTATTAAAGCGTATGGATCATGTAGCAATTTTTATCCTGATTCTTGGTTCATATACGCCATATGTATTTAGCCTTCTTAAAACCCAAAGAGCCTACATTACCTATGCAGTAATATTTTTCCTAACCATACTTGGCGTTATCTTCAAGGCTATTTATGCAGGGCGATTTAAACGAATCGGTACTTTGATTTATGTTTTGATGGGGTGGGCATCTCTGGTATTAATGCCACAAATAATTGCAAAATTACCAGCTACAGGAGTTGCTTTCCTACTAGGTGGTGGGGTGGTTTATACACTAGGTGCACTATTTTATGCCTTTAGTAAATTTAAATATTCGCACATGGTTTGGCATATTTTTGTAATCGTTGCAGTTGTATCGGTATATGCATCGGTAGCTTTTTATATTTTACAATATCGTTAAAAAATTAATTAGAATATTTAAGAAGCAATGATAATAAAACTCAATGATTTAAAAGAGCAATTAGTAAGAAGAAAAATAATAACCCAAGAATCTCAACCCATTTTAGTATAAATAACAAAAACTGTAGGATAGCTCATAAATGACAAAAATTAATTTTCAGGTGCACCCATCTTCCATTATTGACGAAGGGGCAACAATTGGTAATGAGACCAAGATTTGGCATTTTAGCCATGTTTGTGGTGGAGCGGTAATAGGAGAGAAATGCTCGCTTGGACAAAATGTTTTTATCGGTAACGATGTAATTATCGGTAATAATGTAAAAATTCAAAATAATGTATCAGTTTATGATGCCGTTTATCTTGAAGATGATGTTTTCTGCGGACCATCGATGGTTTTTACCAATGTTTATAATCCCAGAAGTCATATAATCAGAAAGCATGAATATCGCAAAACACTAGTGAAACGAGGAGCAACAATTGGGGCGAATGCCACTGTAGTTTGTGGTGTAACCATTGGTGAATATGCCTTTATTGGTGCTGGATCAGTTATTAATAAAGACGTAAAACCTTATGCAATGATGGTTGGTGTTCCTGCTAGGCAGATTGGCTGGGTTTGCAGCTGCGGTGTGAAATTAGTTGCTACTGCTGAAGTTGCTTGTTGCGAATCTTGTGGCAAAATGTATCGGATTGAAAATGGATCGTGCAATCCGCTCTAACTTGTTTTAATTGGCTGAAATTCAATTGAAAAATCAATTCTTTAGTAGGTTATTTACCACAAATCAAGAAAAAGCCTTGACAATACTATGTTTGATATGAGATAATACCTACCTTATCAATCGCGGGGTGGAGCAGCTTGGTAGCTCGTCGGGCTCATAACCCGAAGGTCGTTGGTTCAAATCCAGCCCCCGCAACCAATTAAATCAATACATCATACTAAAATTCAAGTAAATACTTTAATATCAATTATTTAGCTGTAATAACCTAATCAAAATCAGTATAGTAATATTGTGACATTTTTCCCCGCTTCATATGCCAAAATAAAGGCTTTAAGAAACAGAGTACATGAGTATTGCAAAAGCCTTTATACCTACTCTATTGGCAAACACCACACTGTTGTTTTTTATTATACGGTAATAGCATCAGTAAATTTGCCATCCCACAAAATCCAGTTACTCCGGCAAAAGTCAACCCGGCACCAACAAAACCACTCAAGAGGAAAAATCCGGGCGCAACAAAATAGCCCAATAAAACCCCAAGCATAATTAACGAGCCTGCAACAATTTGTACCTGACGCATAATTGGTAATGGAGCTTTGCTATTTTTATTTACTATGCAACCAATGGCTTTCCATGCAGAAATACCGCCATTGACGATTAGAACTTCTTCTCGATCAATTTGAGCAAATTTTGCTTCATTCATCTTGGTACGATTACCTGATTGACAGTGAATTGCAACATGTTCCATGCTTTTTCCGGCAATCGCAAGCTGCTTTGGATCAAACTTTGAAAGTGGCATATTTAGCGCACCACGGATATGCTCACGATTAAATTCATCATGCTCACGAATATCACAAACTAGTACCTCATCCGTATCGTAGAGTTGTTTTAATTCCTGTGCTGATATGTATCTGATTTTAGCCATGATTGCTATCCTCTTAATTAAAATTATATGCAGTTAAAATTGGATTACGATTAAGAGTTTTATCGTTAAAATATTCATAGTATGAAAGACCTAAGAATCCTCCAGCTACATTTACCACATTGCTATAGCCAAGATTTTGTAAAGCCAAAGCTCCGTTATAGCTACGCTGCCCACTTCGGCAATGAAGATAAACAGGTCTATCTTTAGGAATTTCCTGATAGCGACTCCGTAACTCACTTAGTGGAATATGATATGAACCAATTATTTTACCTTTCTCCAACTCTGGAGTTTCTCTCACATCAACAATATATGCACCAGATTCAACAAGGTTTCGGACTTCATTAGGACTAACTTGACTAAAAGATTTATCCGCAATATTTGCTGCGACATAACCAGCCATGTTTACTACATCTTTTGCGGAGCTATATGGTGGTGCGTAGCAAAGTTCAATTTCCGTCAAATCATCAATAGTTGCGCCAAACTTGATTGCGGTAGCAATAACATCAATCCGTTTATCGGCATTACCTTTACCAATTGCCTGTGCCCCAAGAACTTTTCGGGTGTTTTTATCAAAAATCAGTTTGAAGAACATAGTACTATTATCCGGCATCAAACTAACCTTATCATTTGGAGTAATAATTACTGTTTCATAATCAATATCCATTTTTGTTGCCTGAATAAACCCCTCGGTTAATCCAGTAGACGCAGCATTGAGATTAAATACCTTGATACAGGACGAACCAATATAGCCGGGATTTAGAAAGTCTTGTCCATTGATATGATCTGCAACTCCACGTGCCTGAATTTGTGCTGGCCAGGCAAGAGCAAGTTTCCATTTATCATCGAATAATTTACCATCAACTTCAATCGCATCACCGATTGCATAGATATCCGGATCATTAGTCTGACACATTGGACTAGTAGCAATTGCTCCAGTCTTGCCAATTTCTAATCCAGCCTCTTTTGCCAAATGTGTTTCCGGGCTAACTCCGATTGCCATAATAACAATATCAGCCGCAACTTTTTTACCTGAGCCAAGAAGAACAGTATTTGTGTCAAATCCTGCCACCTTATCATTTACAAGCAAATTGATCCCATGATCAAGAATTTCTTTATGCAAAATCTGTACCATATCATAATCAAAAGTTCGCAAGATTTGTGGCATTGCCTCAATCAAGCTAACATCATAACCAGCCTCTTTTAAGTTTTCCGCAACCTCAACACCAATAAATCCACCACCAATAACAGCAATTTTTTTGGATTTGTCCTGAATTGCATTATGTAGATTATTAATGTCAGTTACGTTACGCACTGTAAACAAATTTATTTTTTCAATGCCGGGAATCGGTGGGACTATAGGTTTAGCCCCCGGAGACAGGATTAATTTATCATAGCTTTCAGTATATAACTCACCACTATTTAAATCTTTTATTGTAATTATTTTGTCTTGACGATTAATCGCGGTTACTTCATTCTTGGTACGCGCAATAATATTATATTGTTTCAGGAATTTCTCGGGTGACATCAGTACCAGCTTATCACTTGAAGAAATATGACCACCAAGAAAATAAGGTAAACTACAATTCGAGAATGAGACATGTTCACCACGCTCAAACATTATAATCTGATCATCTTCACTTAATCTGCGTAGCCGTGCTGCTGCGGATGCACCACCTGCAACTCCACCAATGATTAATATTTTTCGTGCCATTTTGTATATATCCTAATATCGTTCACAACATTATTTTAGATTATTCTAATATAATGTGTCAAGATATATTTTATATATATGGATGTCTTGTAATCGCACTTAGATGAAGTAATTACCCAGATATTCAGGATTTAAAGGCATATTTATTATTGTTGTAATCCCCTGAATTATAAGTGTAGTTTGCTCTAAATCAGTGTAAAACTCGAAAATAACATTATCTTGATAATCTATTTTAGAAATAACACTATTATTTTGTAAATAATATTTAACCTTATCGGCAAGAGTATAGCTAACATGAATCCGATATAAGTCTTTGGCTGTCTTTTCAACGATTTTAGCACTCTCCAGACCTGATTTAACTGCGGCTGTGTATGCGCGTACAAGTCCACCCGCACCAAGTTTAATACCACCAAAATAGCGGGTAATGATGGCAATTATATTGGTGATTTTCTCATGTTTGAGAACATTTAAGATTGGCATCCCAGCAGTACCACCTGGTTCTCCATCATCGCTAAATTTCTGCTGTTCTGAGCTATAGCCAATTATATAAGCATAGCAATGATGATTTGCTTTTGGATGTAACTCTTTAATTAAATCAAGTTTTTTGATCGCCTCACTACTATCATTTACCGGAAATAAATCAGCAATAAATCTTGATTTATCAATAATGATTTCTGTAGTAACATGTTCGCTGATAGAGTAAATCTTCATTAAATATTTTTCTTAGCCAATAGAAAATTATATAGTGCATCTTTATCGCCACCAATGATTTTATTCGTTAGGTTAACTGCCTTTTTGGCAGGAAGCTCTTCAGCAAGTAGTTCAAGTATTTTTATTTGTTCGGGAGTTATAAGCTCTTTTTGATCGGTATCTATGTGTGGCGTTATAATTATGACAAATTCACCTTTTTGTTGATACGAATCATTCTTTACAAAATCCAGTATATTATTAATCGTATCTTTTTTGATGGTTTCAAACTGTTTAGTCAATTCTCGTCCCATTACAATAGTGGTTGACTCGCCCAATATATCAAAGATGTCCTGTAAACAATCAACTATTCGATGCGGAGATTCATAAATTCCAACAGCATAATTTACATTCTTCCATTGTTGGAGCTGTTTTTGCCGTTGTGAACTCTTATTCGCTAGGAAACCATGAAACAAGAATGGTGTATCAATCAAGCCAGCAACTGAAATCAGACTTATGAAGGCACATGCCCCCGGTAATGGACTAATCTTGTGACCAAGTTGTAAAGCCTTATTACATAAACGTGCCCCCGGGTCAGATATTCCGGGAGTACCAGCATCACTAATCTGAACAATAAGTAAATTTTCTTCTAGCCAAGAAATTACTTTCTCACTAACCTCATTTTCATTATGTTCATGAAAAGCAACAAGTTTCTTATTATTTATTCCATAATATCCAAGTAATTTTTGGCTATTGCGGGTATCTTCACACAAAATTATGTCAGATTTTTTTAGAATTTCAATTGCTCGAAATGTAATATCTTCTAGATTTCCGATAGGCGTGGCACAAATATACAGCATAACTATTACTTTTATTAGAAATAAAACCTAATTATAGAGTATATTACTTTTAGCTGGCTGGATTATTCATGAAAGAGTACAATTACGTCATAATATATATAGTATCCTTGATCTTAATTGGAAACTCTCTCTGGAATAAAAATGGATTACATCAAATTATTGCAGCCAATAGTTATTTTTAGCCTATTAGTGCTTATTTTTATTTTTGTACTAAAACGCTACCCAACAGCAAAAACCACCGCAGTTTTGGATGCCAAAGATAAAAAAATTATTGGTTTATTAACTTTGATTTACGGTGTTATCAGTTTCTGTTACTTTGGAGCTTTTAATGCTTTTGGCTCATGGCATGTTGGTAATCCTGATCAATCATTTGATATTGTTTTTAACAAACCACAACAAATTGAGAAGATTTATTACTATTATGGTGTTGGTGATGGTAACTTGAAGCTTGAATATACTACTGATCGTGGTGAGACAGGTACATTCCCATTTAGAAGTGAATGGTCTTTTTATAAATGGCAATCGATTAATTTTCCAATCACACAAAGTATCCGTCAACTCACTATTAAACCTGAAACGCCAGGCATTGAATTAAAGCGATTGACATTCTTTAATGCTAATCAGCAGATTACTGATTTTAAAATAGTTGCTTCTGCGGAAACAGCGGCAGAATTAAATGCGGTAGTTGGCAAAAAGTTTATAAATCATTATGATAATTCTTATTTATCAAGTACCTTTTTTGATGAGGTTTATTATGCTAGAACGGCATATGAATATTTGCAGGGCTTGCCGCCATATTCGTGGGTTCATCCTCCGCTTGGCATACTATTAATCGCGATTGGAATTATTATCTTTGGTATGAATCCAGTTGGTTGGCGATTTATCCCGGATATTACCGGGATTATCATGATTGCTGTGATATATATATTCGCCAAAGAGTTATTTAAGTCAAGAAAAGCTGCTATTATCAGTAGTTTTCTATTGATGTTTGATTTTATGCATTTTACCATGGGTCGGATGGCATCAATTGATTCGAGTGCAACTTTATTTATACTTTGTGAGTACTATTTTCTGTACAAATATTTTAGCTTTCGGATGAATCAGCAGCTAAATAATGCAGTACGTTCGCTGCTCTTTTGTGGTTTATTTTTTGGCTTAGCCATGGCTAGTAAATGGCAAGGATTATATACGGCTCCATTAGTATTTGTTTGCCTGATTTATGCCGAGCTATTTAAAAATAAATTAGCGTTTAAAACACTCATAAATAAATTTTGTTTATATGCGGTGATGCTTATATTATTACCAATCGGCTTGTATCTACTGGCTTATAGTAGCTCATTCATGACAAACCAGCAAACAAATATCTTATCGTTTGTTATAAATATGCAAGAGGCTATGCTTAATTATCATCATAGTTACGCTTTAAATGTCACACATCCATATTCCTCAAATTGGTGGAGCTGGCCGTTATTAGTAAAGCCATTATCGCTATACTATTGGCAAAATGATTCGGGATTGGCAAGTTCTATTGTTCTTATGGGTAATCCTGCGATTTGGTGGAGTGGGATTCTGGCTGTAGCTATTATTCTAAAAAGTATAATCAAAGACAAGAGATTACTCACAACTCAACTACTACTAATGATTTTATCATTGTATCTTCCATGGATTTTTATTGGGCGTCTTAGCTTTATCTATTATTTTTATAGTGTAACTCCTTTCTGGATTTTAGCTATTACCTACGTTTTAAATGAACAATTGCAGGTTGGGAATAAGAAATATGTCTATGGATACTTGCTTATATGTGGATTGTTGTTTATTATGTTTTATCCGGTAATCTCTGGAGTTCCTTTTTATCGCTCATATGTTATTAAGTATTTACTTTGGTTTAGTAGTTGGAACTTTTAATAGTTTATGCCTATTGTTTCAATTAGAATCATTAATTGGATTAATTATGATTGCTGACTTATAATAACTCCTGTCTGAAACAGATTAATAAATAATTTTTAGGAGTGTTATTATGTTATCAGTAGGCAATAAATTCCCTGAGTTTAAATTAACTGCAGTTAGTGGTACAAGCCCAGAAAGCTTTAGCGAAGCAAGTCTTGAAACATATGGGAAACAATGGAAAATTGTTTTCTTCTGGCCAAAAGATTTCACTTTTGTATGTCCAACAGAAATTGCTGGTTTTGGAAAGCTTGAAGGGGATTTTAAAGACCGAGATGCGGTATTAATTGGTGCTTCAACTGACAGTGATTTTGTTCATGCGGCATGGCGCGGTAGTCATAATGATTTAAAACCATTGACTTTCCCTTGGCTTGCCGACATTAAAAAAGATCTAGCTAGCAAACTAGGTATTCTTAATGAAGAAGCTGGTGTTGCGAACCGTGCAACATTCATTGTTGATCCTGAGAATATCATTCGTTATGCGGAAATGACTGATTTAAGCGTAGGGCGTAATCCAAATGAAACACTACGTATTTTGGATGCATTACAAACTGATGAGCTATGCCCATGTAACTGGCATAAAGGTGAAGCAACTTTATAACATCTAGAAAGGGGAGGAACTCTCCCCTTATGATAAGGACGTAATCATGAATTTTGAAAATATACTAAATGCCTTGCCCGATTATGCAAAGGATATCAAACTAAATTTAAGTAGTTTAGCAAATAATCATTCAGGAATTACTGATGCACAATTTGCTGGAAGTGTTCTAGTCGCAGCGATAGCCAGTAAGAATGGTGCACTATCAAAACATATCCGTCAGTCAATTGCGAGTACTCTTAATGAGATTGAAATAAACGCTGCTCATTCTGCTGTATCGATTATGGCAATGACGAATATTTACTATCGCTTTACTGATTTGGTGAATGACCCTAGTTATGCAACAATGCCTGCTGGTTTAAGAATGAATATTCTAGCAAACCACGGGATTGATAAAATAACTTTTGAAATGTGGTCATTAGTGGTATCAATTATTAATGGCTGTCACAAATGCGTTACCGCTCATGAACAGGTGCTAGTGAAACAACATGAAGTTGCTAAGGAAACAATCCAACTATTAGCAAAAATAGCTGCTGTAATTCATAGCCTTGCTACAGTGCAAATAGTCGAATTAAGCAAATAATGTTATAATCATGAATAGAAGCTTATAGTAATGATTAAGTTCAATTTAAGCAAGAATAGAAGGAGTCAATCATGTTAAAGCAACAATTTTTCGAGATAAATGATGGGATTACTCAAGAGCATCGAGTAACAATTGCGAATGGTCTGGCAGCATTACTAGCCGATAGCTATTCATTGTATCTGAAAACCCATAATTTCCATTGGAATGTGACTGGTCCAATGTTTAATACCTTACATTTGATGTTTGAAACTCATTATAGTGAGTTAGCTTTGGCAGTTGATTTAATTGCTGAACGGATTCGGGCGCTTGGTTTTATTGCCCCAGGTAGCTATAGTGAATTTGCAAAATTAAGCAAGGTTACGGAACATTCAGGCGATACAGATGCGACCGATATGGTTAAATATCTGATTGAAGCACATGAGGTAGTTATTAAAACTGCTAGAGAAATCATTGCTATAGCAGATGAAGCAAATGATCAGGTAACATTAGATCTATTAACTCAGCGTTTGCAAGTTCATGAAAAAACAGTCTGGATGTTAAGAAGCCTTTTGCGTTAAATTTAAATACTGCTCCCAATCAAATAAATATTAGCGTTGGGAGCGATAATAGCGGAAAAATCAAGTATGACAGAATTGCAAAACAAACGTCAACATCGTTCTTTTCTTTCACAGTTAAAAGAAATGAACCTCCTTGATTTTAATAAATTTATTTTTAATCATTTAATTCTACATTTATTTAAAACAGAAACTATTCTTCCATTTATCATTGCTGCCTGTGTTATTGGCTTTAGCGTAATTGCGCAGGCTTCCAGATTTATTTTTATTCCGCAAACCAGTATTGCTGCCTACGCATCTTTCTTTATTTTCACGTTAATTGTAAGTCTGATAACCCTCATAATTTATCCAGTAACAATTATATTTATTGTTAATTTTATTGGTAGCTATATCAAAGGTACGAGCAGCTTAAAATTTACAATAAAAATAACCATGTTAGTAGCAAGCTTTATAGCCGGAATTATAGTATTTACTAATCAGAATGTAAGCTGGAGTCAAAAAATCCAGATAGTTATCATCTGGATCGCTCTTTATTTTGTATTATCCAGCCTTTACCTTACCCACCTTACCCATAATAGTATTTTTAAATTATCCAAAATTAAAATTATATTTCTGGCGGTTGTAGCAATTACGATGTCGCGCCCACTTATGCTTATTTACCTACATATGTCAGAAGCGATTAATTTCACATCCATTAATTCTCAAACATACCTGCCTGCAGGAAATTGTGCATTATTAAGAAATCTGGATGGAAATGATAGAATAAGTGATGATAATAGCATTTTTAACAATAAAAAATACTATCTTGAACTACCGAATAACCAAGGATGTTATATATACGGTAATACTATCCGTTATAGCTTTGCTTATGACTTTGTGCTTCTAGTCAAGAAAAATATCCAACCCGTAATTAGCCAAAAAGGCACAGAATATAATGAATATGTGCGCTTAAGCTGTTATGCTGGTAATTGCTATAGTCAAAATCATATTTTTTACAAAGCCTCTGAGGATTTATATGCAGAACTTCTAGCTCAAGGTGCAAAACTTGATCACCCATTGTAAGAAGCTGCTTGCTAAACTCCAATATACTATTAAATATGAATAAATAATAAATCTAAGTTAAGCTAATCAAATATAAATACTTCTAGTCAAAACTATTTATCAATATACATTTATCGTCTTTTATCATAAATTTTAGCCCGCATTTACAATTGGCAACATGTCGTTCACTAATATTAAAATTTATGGTAAATTTCAATTTAGTTCCGCATACACACATCCAACCCACTCTACGGGCTGGAACACCAACCATAATTGCATAAGGAAGGACATCATTTCGGACAACTGTTCCCGCACCAATAAAGGCAAATTCACCGATGGTTAAGTTATTTAGAATTGTACTATTCGCACCTAAAACTGCACCGTGTTTAACTAAGACTTTGCACTCATCATATGCTTTAATCCGGGGATTAGCTGTGTTTATAAAAACAACATTTGATCCGCAATAAACATAATCCTGAAGAGATACGCCACCATAAATTGACACATTATTGCCAATAGTTACATTATTACCAATTCTAGCATTTGAAGCAATATAGACCCCATTTCTTATATTACAATTCTGACCAATTATCGCATCTCTGCATATTTGGCTAAAAGATCCGATCTTGGTATTATTGCCAATTTCAACTCCATCATCAATAATAGCATATTGGCTCTTTACAAATCCTAAGGACATATCATTACCTCTGTATTAACTATTTTTATATTAAACTAGGCGAATTATCTATTGTACTTCGATTAATTTCAATAAGAAAGTTGCATCTAATGCAATATTTTTAATTCAATCTGAAGAAATCAAGCCATCTTTATAGCTATTTACTCCTCAAACACAAAAATATAATTCTTTGCGAGCACCTGATATGCATCACACATAATTTTATCATTAGCCAACTTCAATACTAAATATTTCATCTAAACATTTAACATAGATAACAGTTTGGTGAAATGGAGTTATTGACACACTAAGATATAATAAAGATATCCTGTGATTTTTTATTTTTAACTGCATACATTGCCTCATCAGCTTTACTGAGTAATATCCTGATATTATCCCCATGCAATGGATAGATTGCAATTCCCATACTAACAGATATTTTAAATTCAAGTGATTGATTAACAGTAATTGGCTGATTAATAATTATTTTTAACTTTGAAGCTATATCATGAAGCTGTTGAGCTTGTATAAGCTCTGAAGCTATGATAATAAATTCATCACCGCCCATGCGACCTACATAACAATTAGCAAAGGCAAAGCCACTTAGCCGTGAACCAATTATTTTCAATATTTCATCACCAACTAAATGTCCATACTCATCATTAATCGGCTTGAATTTATCAAAATCAAGAAAGATCAATCCAAAATCCTGACTTTTGGCAATTAACTCATCAAGTTTACTCTCAATAAAGATTCGATTATATAATCCAGTAAGTGGATCATGAGTCGCCTGAAATTCAAGCTGCTTTATCATATTAACTTTATCTGTAACATCAATTTGAGCAGCTATAAAATATTTTAATTTACCATTATCAAAAACTGGGGAGATGTGTATTTGATTCCAGAACATGGTTCCATCTTTTTTATAATTACGAAGAGTTACATTTATTTCCTCTTGCCGAGCTAATCCAATGCGAACTTTTGAAATATCAGCTTGGTCCCTATCACTTCCTTGCAAAAATCTACAGTTTTTACCAATCATTTCACTCTTGTCATAACCACTCATTAAACAGAATTTATCATTAACATATATAAGAGGAAAATCTTCACTGCAAGCATCAGAAAGACAAACTCCAATTGGCAACAAATCAAATATTGATGAGTCAAACCCATAAATTATTGGCATATGATAAACTTGTTTTTTTGATAAATTATCACGCATGTGAGCTTTCCTTTAAAATCTATAGCATCACCAATAAGCAAAATTATTATCTCAATAACTCCAAATATTTCATCTAACCATTTTACATTTTGACTATCTAATCATTCAGCCCATATGCAGGAAAATACACAGTCCCCCCCAATTTGCTTGTAAATCAAACCCATTTTTGTAAACCTGATAGACTGATACTTCAGGATTAAATGAGAACTGTCCGCCCACAACGCCCAGTGTCGCAGAGGCACCAATGTCTGCTCCAGAACCTTTAGCCCCAATAAATTGTTGTAATGCAAACTGATTTCTAAAAACAAAAATTATATATAAAGACTCATAACCAATTCCTGGACCTGTACCAGCACGGGAAGTATACATATAAATAACTTTTTTATTTTTATTATCAAAAATAACGCCCTTACCATAAGCACCAACATATAAAAGTACATTGTAATTATTTATTTCAAAAACGCCAAATGCTACCGCAGACTCGAAATTAGCTTTTAGATCAGGATTTTTAGTATAAACCACTTTTAATGCAGCTTTTGACATGGACAAGTACTGTTGGCGTGTTTTTATCTTGTCTGAACTACTCAAATTATGATTAAGAAATTGCGCCCGGTTTACCAATAATGCTGAATTTCGTAAAGCACTTTCAAGATTATCGGCCTGTAATGTTTGTAGGTTATAACTCGAAGGGGTAAAGCTAATTACTTCGTTATTTATATCCGGCAATTTTTGGTTTCTATTCTCATAGCTATTGGGAATTATTAGTGCTAGCTCAGTGTAAATCAATGGATAAATATTTTTGTCTTTGCTATAGTCTAACTGTCCAAATAATATCGGTAAATTAAGCTTACTATTATTAAGATCTCCATCGTCAAGATTGGAATAAATTTCTTCTGTATCAGCTAAAAGAGTTAAGTTACTTTCTTCGTAATAACCATTGAATAGCGAAGTGCTAGTTATCGATTCCGGAAGATTATATGCGTTTGCATAAGCAGGAAGAATATCGCTTTCTTTTATATGAGATTTTGATTTATTTGAACTAAAAGAACTACAGCCAGCAAGCACCAAGATACAAACAAATAAAATACTTGTAAAAAATTGATTCACAAGACTACTACCTTTAAAACAAGAAAGCCTTATCATTAAGATAAGGCTGCATAGTTAAAATCAATTTATTTGGTATTTCTTAACCATGCTACTAACTGGTTATCAAATTGGGTAACCAGATTATTAATGGTATCAGTAAATCCTGTTGGACCAGCAGGAGCATCACTGTGTAGCTCAAATACACGACTCGCTTTTACTGTATTTCGATCGAGATCAATCAACTGAGCATATATAACCATTATTGCCATAGAAGACTTATTATCTGGGTTCACATCCTGGCGCAGCAAAATAAGCTGGGTTACCAAACTATAATTGGCATTGGCAATTGCATTATTTGTTACCAGATTTTTAAAATCACAAGATAATACAATTTTCTTAACCATTGTTTGGGTCAACATGTCTGTAGGTAACGCTGCCCACTGACTATAACTATATTTTTCTAGTTCATACTTGGAACTTGAATAAAACATTTTAGTAGAATTATAAGGTGCATTTGCATGCATCGTTGCCACATAAAGAATATCATTTCTGTTACTTGAGGTACAACCACCATTGTCAATCTTGGTTATATCAGAAACAAATGATGGATCAGTAATTTCATAATCAACGGTATGTCTTTGCTCTACCGGAGAAAGAACTCCACAAGAACCTAACATTAGGCTTAATAACAATCCACTACTTTTAATGATTTTTTTTAACATGACTACTCTCCCGGACCAGGTTGGGCTGGTGCCTTACCACGGATTAACACAGTTGGATTCTGATTTATTGTACGCATTAGTTCATCAACCTGAGAACTTGTACGGCTCATATTTGTTACCGTTTGATTAAGGTTTGGCAATAATACCGTATTAATACTTCTCAATGTATTATTTTGAAAAGTATCAAGAACGTTATCCAAAGAATCACTATTTTTCTTTAATGATTTAGAAAGATCCGTTAATTCTAAAATAGCACCATTCATATTTTTTGCATTGGTATTGAAGTTAATCAAAACCTCATTTATTTGATTCATTGTTTTATCTATATTGCCTGCCTGCCCAGCTAATGCTGCAGTTAGCACATCAAGATTTTTTACAATTCTATTAATATGTACCAAATTACTTTCATTCAGCATCTGTTTAATATCAACTGAGATGTCTTTAATATTTCCGGTAACACTTTGCGCCTGCTCTGATAAACTATATAATAAAGAAGGCTTCGAAGGAATGGTAGGATAGGGCTCAGAATCATGTGGCTTTATCACAGTAAATGACTCATTTTTATTAAGTCCCAAATTAATAAATGACATCCCGGTTATACCTTGCCCCTTAATCGTAGCATAGGTAGTGGTAGTAATTGGTAACCCTTGATTAACATTAATTCGAACCATGATATTATGTGGGTCATTTCTGTCTAGATCAATAGAGAAAACCTTACCTACCTCGACACCATTATACTTGACAACAGAATTGGTAGTTACACCATCAACTGGCTCATGAAAAACTACCTGATAAGTATCATATGCCTGTCGCTTAGAAGTGGAAAACCATAACCATATACCTATAATTATAGCAAATCCAACAACCACAAATGACCCTACGGTCAAATATAGTCGATTATTTTTCATTATTGACTCCCCATTTGTGCAGAATAATATGCCTTAGTAATTTTGCCACGTGTTCCATTAAAATATTCATGCAAGTCCTTTATTGCGGTTTGATTTGCTGCGTTTAACACTGTATCATGCAGTAATACCCTTTTTTCACCAAGATAAATTATCTCATTACTAGTATGCCAGATAGAATCTAAATCATGGGTGATCATGATTACAGTTAATTTTAACTGTTGCTGAAGATTCAGAATTAGTTCATCAAAACTTGCGGCACTGTTAGGATCAAGCCCAGCTGTCGGCTCATCCAGAAAAACAACCTTAGGGTCAAGTGCTAATGTCCTAGCCAAAGCAACCCGTTTTAGCATACCCGGACTAATTTCTTTAGGATATTTATTGTATGCAACTTCTTTAAGTCCGGTAAGTTTTAGCTTCATGAATGCAAGCTCACGAACATCTTCATAACTAAAATCAGTATACTCAAGTAACGGGAACATCACATTTTCTAGCACCGTATAGGATGAAAAAAGCGCACCTTGCTGAAACATCATCCCCATCTGGCTAAGCACCCGTTTTGTATATGGATTTTCTAAATCATAACTTGAAATCTTCTCGCCCATCAGATAAATTTCACCCTCAGTGATGGGTTGTAGCATTAATATTTCTCTGACTAGCGTCGTCTTTCCGCATCCACTGGCACCAATAATCGTGACTATCCGATCTGGCATTATGGTTAGATTAAGATTTTTATGAACCCAATCACCATTAAAGCAAGTACCTAATTCTTTTACTTCTATAATAGGTTTTGAACTGGCAACTCGCATATCACATTCCTAAAATCTTGAATATAATTGCATAGATTGCATCGAATAATACAATCAAACAAATAGACATCACCACGCTTCTCGTTGTTTGCACACCAATACTGTCTGCATTGCCTTTTACGCGAAACCCACAAAAACAACCAACCATCGCAATAATGGTAGCAAAAGTAAAGGTTTTAAAAATACCAATAGTATAGTTATTTATGGAAACTGCAGTCTGCAATTTATTTAAAAAAAGGCTATAACCTACCGATAGCGAAGTCGCTGAAACTATTGCACCACCAAGCATACTGGCAACATCAGCTATCATCGTTAGAATTGGTAGTGAGATAAGTAAGCCAATTAGACGGGGAATTACTAGCCTACGAACCGGAGAAATCCCCATGGTCTGCAAAGCATCGATTTCCTCAAGAACTTTCATTGTACCAATTGAAGCAGTAATTGCTGATCCAGTTCGTCCAGCAACAATAATAGCCGTTAAAAGTGGTGTAACTTCACGTAAAAGTGCTATACCTAAGAAATTAACTATATAAACATTTGCCCCATAAGTGATAAATTGCGGTGACATCTGGTAAGCTAGATTTACACCAATCAAGAAACATAATAATGAACTAATAAGTATTCCGCCAATTCCCGCACTGGAAATAGTCTCAACAATACCAGGATAATATAAGGACTGAGAACGCTTAAACAGAGTTGCAAAGGCTACACAAATATGACCAAAAAACTCAATAAGTTCAACAGTGGTATGCCATAGATCAACCACTGATTTTCCTATTTTTTCAAAAACCCCGGCTTTATATTCAAAATTAATTGGATTATCGTGTTTTAACTCAAATCCTGTAGTCATTTTGAGCAATGCCAAATCTTCATCTAGCATTTCTACCGAAGATACCACACTTGAAGCATTCTGTAACTTGCTAATCAAGCGATGAATAAAAAATGCACCTGTAGTATCCATATATGACACTTTGCTGCCATCAATGATAACTTTTTTTCCTGAAACAATAAGCTTATCAAGAATTTTATCAGTAGATTTTTCAAGTACGACCCAGCTCCATTCACCAGATAATTTATACGTATCTGTTTTATTATCAAACTCTATTTGAACTGTATCGTATTTCTTTTTATTTTCTTCAAGCGCATTCTTATACATGATGAGCCTCAATGTGATTTTTCAACATCAGCAGCAGCTTCCTGCTCAGGAGCTTCTATTGAAGATGTTTTTTTAGAATAGCCTATACGTAATATCCAGAATAAATAGCTCACTACTGTATAAATTACAAAGAAAGCATAGAAAACTTCTTCAGGATAATAGAAAAATAATATCATCAACGCTAAAATTGCCAAAACAGCTCTAAATGGGGCCGTCTGGTGAAAATGAAACTCTTTAAAGCTATAAAACTTTATATTACTAACCATTGATAAGCCAGCAATAAGAGTAACAAACAACCCAAGAATAATCATAAATTTCGAGTTAAACTGATATTCTGCACATAAATAAACATAACCAGCAACAAGTGCTGCTGCAGAAGGAGATGGCAATCCTTGGAAATATTTTTTATCAGTTACACCAAGCATAACATTGAAGCGGGCTAAACGCAAAGCGGCACAAGCACAATAGACAAAAGAAACAAGCCAACCAATTCGCCCTAAATGATGAAGCCCCCAATTAAATACAAGCATGGCTGGTGCGGCTCCAAAAGAAACCATATCAGCCAGACTATCCAACTCGGCACCAAATGGTGATGAGGTATGAGTAAGCCTTGCAACCCGACCATCAAGACTATCAAGAACCATTGCAACAGCGATAGCAATTCCTGCATGATAGAAATCACCACCAATTGATCTTATCATAGCATAAAAGCCACAGAACATTGCACTTAAAGTAATCATGCTTGGCAGCAAGTATATAGGTGAGCCTTTAGCCCGCTGCTGTTGAACTGGTTCTTGCATATTTATTAATCCATTCTTGCTAGGATTGTTTCAGTTGCTTTTACTTTTTGTCCAATGCTAACCAAAGGTGTTGCTGATAATGGCAAATACACATCAACCCTGGAACCAAAGCGAATGAAGCCATAACGTTCACCACGAGTTAACCACTCACCAGCTTTAGTATAACATAAGATACGCCTTGCAACTAAACCTGCTACTTGTACAAAGGTAATTTTATGCCCATTATTCATACGTACAATAATTGCATTGCGCTCATTTTCACTTGATGCTTTATCAAAATCAGCATTAATGAATTTGCCCGGAATATAATTAACTTTTACAACTTCACCATCAACGGGAGAGCGATTAGAATGCACATTAAAAACATTCATAAAGACACTAATTCTTAAAGCATCAACTCCCTGATAATCATCGTAGGCTTTTTCAACACTTATTACCTTGCCATCTGCAGGAGAAAGCACCAGATTAGGTTCATCCGGAATTACCCGTGGCGGATCTCTAAAAAACTGAATAACAAAAATTGCCACTAAAATAAAAGGCAGTGCTGCCCAAAAGTTACCTAAGTACCAGATTAACAATGATAATCCAACACTGATTATTATAAACGGCCAACCTTCTTTAGCCAGTATTGGATGTGGGTAATGCTTCAACCTATACTCCTATCTTATTAAATATACAAAATTTAGTCTTGAATGCTTTCTATTATATCATCAATAGAGGACTGCTTGCCAGAATTAGTCGCCTTATCCGCACTATTATTGGACTTCTCTGGACTACTACTATTTGCTTTTACTCCACTAGCATTATCATTATCTGAAATAGCGATTTCACCATCAACGGAATCTTCAGAATCCATACCTGATGCATCGTGTTTACCAATCGGACTTCCTACGTAGTAATATTCAGTATCACCTTTCCAAGTACCTTCAGGCTCACTGACTATTCCATCTGGCATCGGTAATTGCCTTTCTGGCAGATTCGCTAGGGCAACGCGCATAAAATCAATCCAAATCGGCAAAGCTAGCGTAGCACCAAATTGGCGTCCCAAGGTTTTTGGCTGATCATAACCTACCCAAGTAATCGTAACAATATCTGGAGTATAACCATCAAACCATACATCTTTTGAGTCGTTGGTAGTACCAGTTTTCCCACCGACATCACTACGGTGAAGCTCACGCCATGCCCGTGCCCCAGTACCATATTTGGCAACATCCTTCAGAATACTATTCATAATAAAAGCATTCCGTTTATCTATCACTGGTGGCGTAGTATTGGCATTAACCACTTGCGTTTGGGCTAAAACATTGCCATTGGCATCGGTAATCTTACTAATAAAATAAGGCTGCGTCAGATATCCACCATTGGCAAATACAGCATAGGCTTGCGCCATCTGGATTGGAGTTACTTCATTTGCTCCTAGCGCCATCGTTAGATAAGGCTGGAACTGAGACTCGGGAAACCCAAATTTACTGACATAACTAATTGCTGCTTTGGGTGTAATCTGATTAAGAATCTTAACTGTTACCAAATTCCGCGAAAGAGTCAGCGCTTGACGTAAAGTAATCGGACCAAGGAACTGCCCATCATCATTTTTTGGACACCATGCACCACCATCATTACCACCCGGAAAACAAACCTGACTATCATCAATTACTGTTTCGGTAGTAAACCCTTTATCCAATGCAGCTGAATAGATAAATGGCTTGAAGCTTGAACCGGGCTGGCGGTTTGCTTGCATTACATGATTAAAACTATTGGCAGTAAAATCATAGCCCCCCATCAGAGCCAAAATTGCACCTGTATTTGGATTCATAGCAACCAAAGCACCTTGCGTTTGTGGCAATTGCCCTACTTGCCAACCATTTGTGCCTTGTATGACACGAATAACTGAACCAGGAAGAATTTGCTTAGCTTCACCACCACCAAGATATTTACGTACCGGATCAAGCTGTTTACCAGTTATCTTGACATGCGTTCCGTTTCTGATAATGGCATCAATTTCATTCCCATCAACGTGTAATACTATGGCAGCAAGCAAATCTCCATAATCATTAAAACTATCAAACTCGCCTAAGGCAGTCTGATCAATAGTACTGTCATCAGGAGTAGTTAAATCAACTCGCTTTTCTGGTCCGGCATAGCCTCGCGACATATCGTAATTAAGAATACCTTTACGTAATGCGGCATAAGCTGCCTGCTGAAGTTTGCTATTTACAGTTGTATAAACCTTAAAGCCTTTGGTATAAACATCATCACCATAAGTCGGGTATAAATACTGCCTAGCCATTTCAGCTACATAACCACCAGCATCAGTTGAGTCTTTGACTGTTCCTTTGATAACGGTAATCTTCTGTGCAACTGCTGTATCATATTGTTCCTGAGTGATGTAGTTATGCTTTAACATTCTGCCAAGAACATAAATTTCGCGTTCATGCGAGCGTTTAGGATTAACCACTGGATTATACGCGGATGGTGCTTTTGGCAATCCAGCTAAAACAGCATATTCAGCAATAGTAAGTTTATCGACTGTTTTGCCAAAATAGGTTTCTGCGGCTTCAGCAAAACCGTATGCACGCTGCCCAAGGTAAATCTGATTGATATAAAGAGTTAGAATTTGCTCTTTAGTCAGTGAATGCTCAATTTTATAAGCAAGCAAAATTTCGTTGAATTTTCGAGTAAAAGTTTTTTGAGTTGTAAGAAAGAAATTTCTGGCTACCTGCATGGTAATTGTACTTGCGCCAGACTGTAAATGTCCACTGGTAATATTACCGATTGCAGCCCGTAAAATACCAAGAAAATCAATACCACCATGCTCAAAAAAACGCTCATCTTCCGCCGACAAAATAGCTTCAACCAGTAGTTTTGGGGTATCTTGATAATCGATATAAATCCGGTGCTCCTGACCAAATTGTCCGAGTAATACCCCATCAGCCGAAAATACTTGTAATGGTAGTTTTGGCTGATAGTTACGTAATTCATCCATGCTTGGTAACTTTGGATAAGTCACCATAACCATTACACCAACAACACCAACCCCTGCAATAATCAAACCAATAATTAGTAAAAATAATCTGGCAATTATTGAAGTTTTTCTTTTTGGTTTGAATTCCATATGGTTACTCTTCTAATTATGGACAGGTTAAAAACTAACCTACGGTTTAACTTTGAAAATTATACTATAAACTTAACTAAAGCATAAGCCACAGTAGCTATTCCCACTCAATTGTGGCAGGTGGCTTACCAGAAATATCATAAACTACCCGATTAATACCCTTGACTTCATTAATAATCCGGTTTGCGACACGGGTAATAAATTCAAATGGCAAGTTTGCAACATTTGCGGTCATAAAATCAGTTGTTTCTACAGCGCGTAATGAAACCACATAATCATAAGTACGTCCATCACCCATAACGCCAACTGAACGAACTGGCATGAAAACTACAAATGCCTGCGCTACTTTTTGATATAGCTCACTTTTATAAAGCTCTTCAATGAAGATATTATCAGCAAGCTGTAATAGTTGTACATATTCAGGCTTAACTTCACCAAGTATTCTAACCCCAAGCCCAGGACCAGGAAACGGATGGCGATAAATTAATTTTGGTGCAATTCCCATTGCAACTCCAAGACTACGCACCTCGTCCTTGAATAACTCTCGTAGCGGCTCTAGCAATTTTAAATTAAGGGTTTCTGGCAATCCACCGACATTATGATGGGATTTGATATTATGTGCCTTATTATTTTTACTACCCGCAGATTCAATCACATCTGGATAAATCGTCCCCTGTGCCAACCACTTTACACCATCTAGTTTAGTAGCCTCATGCTGAAAAATGTCAACAAACAGCTTACCAATTATTTTACGCTTTTGTTCTGGATCAGTTACACCAGCTAAAGCGGTATAAAATTGCTCTTGTGCATTGATACGAATTATATTAAGTCCAAGGTTATCATGGTAATTTTGCATTACCTGATCACCTTCATTATGTCTTAATAAACCAGTATCGACAAAAATACAAATCAGCTGTTCACCGATTGCCTTATGTATCAGGACTCCAGCAACCGTACTATCGACACCGCCAGATAAACCCAAAACCACTTTATCACCACCAACCTGTTGGCGGATTTTGGCGATAGCCTCATCGACATAATTTGGCATAGTCCAAGATGGTGCACACTTACAAATATCTAAGACGAAATGACCAAGCATTTTGTCACCCTGCTTGGTATGAGTCACTTCAGGATGAAACTGTACCGCATAAATTTGGCGCTTAGTATCCGCCATCGCTGCAATCGGACAGCTATCAGTTTCAGCAATAACCTCAAACCCTTCGGGTAATCGAGTAACCTTATCACCATGGCTCATCCACACCTGAAGGTAGTTACCCTCTTCATTTGCACCATCACTTAAATTATCAAACAAAGTTGATTTGAGTTTATTAATCTCCGCATAACCAAATTCACGTTTGCCAGAATTAACTACCTCACCACCTAATTGCTTGGCAATAGTTTGCATTCCATAACAAATGCCAAATACTGGAATACCAAGATTAAAGACTACATCGGGAGCACTTGGGGTATCAGTCTCATATACCGAATTTGGCCCACCAGAAAGAATTATTCCCTTAGGGGCAAACTCACAAATCAGTTTTTCATCAACATCGTAAGGGTGTATCTCGCAATATACGTTTAATTCACGTATTCTCCGTGCGATTAGTTGAGTTACCTGTGAACCAAAATCTAGAATCAAAATTTTATCTAATTGCATCATTTTTCCTATTTGCAGTAAACCAACGTACCTTCATCTTCACCTGATACAACACGTAAGAGGCTACCAGGTTTAAAAATACTACAGACATTAATATTCATATCATTTTCACGGCATAAAGCAAAAGCTGCCATATCCATTACACCCAAATTTTGCGAAATCGCATCATCAAATGTTAACCTGTCATATCTAACTGCATCAGCATATTTCTTTGGATCTTTATCATAAACTCCATCAACCTTGGTTGCTTTTATCAGTAGATCACAATTCATTTCAATTGCACGTAAGGCTGCGCCACTATCCGTCGTAAAATAAGGACTACCCACGCCACCAACAAAGATAACCACATCACCATCAGAAATCCGCTTTACTGCACTGTCTCTATTATATCCTTTAATAATATTGCCAATTGGAAATGCAGAATAAACTTTAGACGGAATACCACGAGCATTAAAAGCATCGCGTAACAGTATCCCATTCATTGCTGTTGCAAGCATCCCCATAAAATCAGCATTAGCCCGCTGGATTCCTAGACGATCACTTCCACTTAAACCACGAAAAAAGTTACCACCACCAATTACAACCCCAACTCGAACACCTTGTGCCAGAATTTCTTTTACTTGGTTAATGATAAATTCAACTGTACCCGGATCGACTGATTCAGTAGAATCTCCCATTAAGGCTTCACCAGATAGTTTTAACATTATGCGTGGATATTTGAGCATGCAACTGTTCCTCTTGGAAAAAATCAGCTGAATTATAGCACAAATTCAGGGTGAATCCTTTGTGATTATTGATTCTATGATTACTATAGGAACGTGGAAGGATCTCAATTTGTATCTAATCCGGCTGGATAAAGACTAGATAATTGAGATAAAAAAAGAGATTAGATTTAGTACAAACTTACATTTGGGCAACTGATATTTGTACGTATTTAGGCAATCATAAGATAGGTAAATTCATGGCTTATTACCTAGATTTACCTATCAAAGAAAGTGTTTCTAATGCCGTAGTTTAGGAAGCTTTATTTGCATTAACCAAGATATAGCCACGATAATTATTACCATCCTTAGTATTCATGCTTTTATAAAGGTCATAAACTTTTAACCATTCCCATGGTGCAAAAGCATTCCAAGTTTCAATAATCAATACAGAGTCACTGGCTTCATCGTATGCACCGATAGGAGAAAAATGTCCACCATTTAGTTCTGACATTACATTTAGATTATAGTTCACGATCATATACTGAGTTGGGTTGGTCATGATTTGTTTAAGTAGTACGCGAAATGCAGCAATATCAGCATCACTTGAAGTATCAACATGTTTAGCTTCTGCTGTTAATCCCTGTAAATTTAACGCTTCAGTTAGTTGATCAAGCGTAACCCCGACAACGTATTTACCATCAACCTTTTTACGTCCATAGATGACTTCTTTATCCAAATAACCATTGACTTTATCATTAAAGAAATTTTCTTCTGTCCAAGTAAAATTGCCATCAATATAGCCATCTTCAAGATTATAAAAAGAGCCAGTTTTAGATAAAGGTGGCTGTTTACCTAGTGTTGCATAAATAGTATTTAACATAATTACGCCTGAGGCAATACCACAACTAAGGATATTGCTTTGTGGGGAATAATGCGTTGACAGGTTATAAAATGGCGCTTTATATTGTGAAGAATTAAATCTTGCAATTCCTTCTGGCGTATTATATGAAAGTACCGCCATAGTGTTTGAATATGGACTAACAGTGTATTTTGCATAGCCATAGTCATAGACTGTCGGGCTTGGTGTAGCAGAAGTTGTTGAAGCTCCGCCAGATGAACAACCAGTAAGTACAACCATCAACAATACTGACAAGAATCTTTTTTTATTCATTTTTACCCCTAATTTTTATTTTTGCATAAATAATGGCTTCTGATCAGAACACTTTTATATTGCATTTAAATTAATCTTAGTATAGATTTTACTTCAATTGATTTACTAATGTAAATATACATTTACGTATAACATGCATGCAGAAATGAATGGTAAGGTAAACACCGTGTCAATGTTATTTAGGCGAGGTGTAGTATTTAGACCTATTATGCGGTGAAAATAGGAAAGAAGGGCAGAACCCTTCTTAGTTTAATCGTAATTTAAAGATTTAGATTAATATCACGCAGTGTTTGAAGTGGATTTTGTGATTGGGTTATTGGACGACCGATCACCAGATAGTCAGCGCCATTCTTAATTGCCATTTGTGGAGTCATAATCCTAGTTTGATCATCAGTTTTGCTATCACTCAACCGAATCCCAGGCGTAACCGTCAAAAATTCGCGACTAGTTTTGTCTTTGATAGCTTGAGCCTCCCACGCTGAACATACCACCCCATCAATACCACAGTCATAAGCAAGTTTTGCCAGATATAAGGTTTGTTCAGTCAAGTCGCGGCTAAAGCCGATTTCTTTAACATCTTCTTCGCCAAGGCTAGTAAGAATTGTCACCGCGATTAATAATGGCTTATTATCACTTTCTTCAATTGCCCTTCTTGCAGCAAGGAGCATTTCACGTCCACCACTAGCATGAACATTTACCATCCAAACACCAAGATTGGCTGCTGCCTTTATCGCTTTATAAACAGTATTCGGAATATCATGGAATTTTAAATCCAGAAAAACTTCAAACCCAGCATTTTGTACTTCTCTCACAACCTCTGGACCATAACAGGTAAAAAGCTCTTTGCCAATTTTTAACCTACACTCATCAGGGCTAATCCCAGAAATAAATTTTCTTATTTCGCTAATATCGTTGAAATCTAATGCTACTATTGTCTTCGGATTCATAAATTAACCTAGCTAAAATTATATTATTTTCTTGAACATAAATGTAGTGCTAACGGCTCACTCTCGTAAGGAGTATAATCAAATGCATAACATTTTTTGCTAACCCCATGTAGATGACTACACATTTTACTAAACGCTGGAATTATAGTAGAAGTAATGCTCTTATGATTATCAATATAACTAACCGTTAACATCTGGTTAGCCTTTGATTTAGGATGCGTATAATCTACTTGCAAAGTAAGTATTTTACTCTCATTTATATTAAGGACGCTATTTTGTAACTTTTCTTTCCCAGTAGTTATTTGATATTGGGCTTGTGATTCTGAACAGTTAATCAACTGAACTGTCAGCGCATTTGCCCCACCCGCCAAAAATAAAAGCAATAAAGCCATTTCCGAATTAAATTTTTTCATTTTCCCTGACTCTCTCTTTGTTTGACTACTAATTCGGCAAGTTTTAATAACGCTGACGGATATTCGTATTTGCCCATTTTCACCTCAATCAGCCACATTTTATCAGTTTGCTGTTTTGCCTGATTTAAAACCTGCTCCAATTCCGTAGCATTAGTTACTATCCTAGTATAAGCATTACCACCGAATGAATCTGCTAATGAAGTATAGTTCCAGATCTGAACATCATTATAGGAGGAATTTTCGCCAAGAAATGCCCGTTCAATCGTGTAACCCTCATTATTTAGAATCAGAATTACCGGCTTTAAGTCGTAGCGTAACATGGTAGAAATTGCCTGGACACTCATTTGTAGCGAACCATCTCCGGTAATCAATAGTGTCCGCCCAGTTTTTTTGGCAAGGGCTACCCCACTAGTTGCAGCTAGTGCATACCCGATTGAATACCAATTGACACTGCTAATAACCTTTACCTTAGCTGGTACTTTGTAATAACCAGCAGTAAAAGAGATCGTCCCGGTTTCAAGAATTAGGGTATCATTTTCGGCAAGGAATTTGCCAGCCTCATCAATAATGTGGTCGTGGAGAATAGTATTTGCTGGCAGATTTGCGCTAGTCTGATAATTAGGATTATGCGTAATTTCATTAAACCTACGATTAATCTGAAGCTCAGTAATAGCAGTAATTACGCTAGTAAAATTAGTAATTGTAAATGACTCATTATTATAGGCCGCACTATCTAGCTGAATGTCAATGAGTTTATCTTGCGGGAGATTGGCGCTAAATTCACCAAGATTAATCTCACAGTTAAACATACCGAGCGAAATAATGCAATCGCTACTTTCAACAAATTCCCGTACCTGATGCACAGAAAATTCGCCAGCATAAACCCCACCATAATTGGCAAGCTCTTCACGAATTAGCCCTTTGACCGCCCAACTAAGGACAAAAGGTATTCCTCTAATTGCAAGAAAAGTCTCAATTTCTTGCCCTAGATTATAACGATCAATCAAATCACCAACGATAATTATTGGATTTTTTGCATTGAGGAGCTTCTGATGAATTAGATCAACAATCTTCGCTTCAGAATCAGTTAGTGGTTCATTTACATTAAGCTTAATTTTAGCCGTAGGAGCAGGAATCATGTGTAATGCCAAATCTTGGGGAATTTGCATATAGACAGGCTGTTTATGTCTGATACAGGCGTTAATCAAACGATCTATCTGTTCACCGGGGTTATCAAAAGTAATTAATCCTTGGGCACAAGTTATCTGCTCATAGATTTTCAATGATTGATCATATTTACCATTTAAAAGTGTATGATGTAGCGGTAATTTCTTTGCTATCTTACTAAGCGCGATACCACCTGTAATTTTCAGTACCGGAACTCGTTCGGCATAAGCACCAGCAATACCATTTACCGCACTTAATTCACCGGGACCATAAGTAGTAATCAGCGTACTAATCCCATGAGTTCTGGCATAACCATCTGCGGCATATGAAGCATTTAACTCATTACATTCACTGATAAATCTAAATCTGTCATCATGTTCTATTTTCTCGACAATCCCCAGATTAAAATCTCCCGGAACACCGATGATATCAGAAATACCTAGCTCAGCTAGCCTAACTAGTAAATACTCGCAAACACTGATTAATTGCATAATAATTCCTCCTATCCATTATGATATACCAAAAAAACGTATAAGACTTATACATTTTTAGCTATTTAAATTTGTCATGATTTTACATTACAATAACCCTATATCCATTTTGCCGGCAAAATCAGAAACTTTCAGATGTATGAGGGAGATAGTTTGAAAGTTTCTGCCTATAGGTTTTAAATTACTCTCAAGGGAAGGAGTATCTCATGCATACCCAGAAAACATATTTGATAATGTTAGCAATAGCATCAAGCATAATTAGTAGCAATGTATTTGCCCACGGTTATATTGAACAGCCACCATCACGGAATTATTTTTGCGGTGCAGTTACCAAGCCAGATCAAATTTTATATGGTACGCCACAATATAAGGAGTGTGCGGCAGTATTTATCATGCCTGATGGTAGTATTAATAATGATGGCTATAACTATATGAGTATTTTAAGTCATACTAAAGGAGCAAAAGAAGTCAGACCTTTGCCAAAAAATGTTTGCGGGTTTGATAGTGAAGCATTTGGACATGGTAAAACTCTTTGGGATGAGCCAATTAACTGGCCAACTAGTAATATGAAATCCGGCTCCAACCAGTTTGTCTGGAATATTTCTTTTGGTCCACACTTTAGTGATACGGATCAGTTTCGTTACTGGATAACTAAACCTGATTTCAAATATCAGGTAGGTAAGCCACTAAGCTGGAATGATTTTGAATCTACACCATTTTGTGAGATAAAATGGACAGGTCAATCAACATCAACGTTACAAGCTGATTATGCAGCCAACAAATTCAAAATGCTCTGTAATGTACCCAAGAGAGAAGGACGGCATGTTATCTATGGTGAATGGGGGCGAACTCCTTCAACTTATGAGCGGTTCCATTCTTGCATGGATGTGGTATTTTCAGGTGGCGAATCAACTATAGTAACCCCAGTTGTCGCGAAGATTAATATTGAACCATCCAGTGACAAAATTACTGGTGCTGGCTCATTAACATTAAATGGAAGTTCGTCACAAGGTGAGAGTCTTAGCTACTCATGGAGTATTAGTGCTGCTAATACCTCTTTATATAGCATCCAGAATGCAAAGCTTGCCAAAACAACTTTATTTTATGCTAACCCAAAAGAACGAAATGACTTGACAGTCTCTCTTCTAGTTAGTAATAAAAATGGTAACTCAAGTACCTCTAAAGTTATTATTCACGAACCAGCTGTAACCTCAGTCTGGCGTGATTTGGGTTTACTTACTCACGAAGCAAAAGCCCTACAGGTCGGCGATAAAATATCAATTCGTGCAGTATTTAAAAATGGACAGGACATTTACTATCCAACAAATGGCATGCTGATTAATTCATCCCTTCAATCAGCAAATGAATGGACATATGCATTAGCAAACCAGATTAATGCACTAAATGGCGATCTGGCAATAGGAGTCGATACAAATGGCAAAATAACTCCGGTAAAAGATGCTAATAGTAACCGGATTTATGTAAAAACCAATTCAAATATTCAGAACGCCTATCTCTGGTTTGTAGAAGCAACTCCGCTTAGCAACTGTACGGTAAAAAAACAGAGTGGTGCCAACCCATGGTGGGCGGGATTTGATATTGCAACCGATAAGCCAAATATTGATCTGGATTTTGCGAATACGGGGATTGATTTAGCAAAAGTCCGGATTGATAAAGGTGCATTTACGGTTACAGTCACTGGTTCTATTCTAAGACTAACTAAACCAGCATGGGTTAATGCCACTACCGCTGGCTATATAGGATTTAATGCGGATAATTATGCACCGCTAGTGGGAAATAGTTTACCGCAATGTAAATAAAGAAAGGACGCTTAGCGTCCTTTTTTTAATCTAGATAGTAATATTAGTTAGGTTCCTCGCAACAATCGCTCCATCCGAATTATAATAAAATTGTTTGGTTGTCTTCACCTCAAAACCCTTGCTTATTATAAACTTTTCAATATTTAGTAAGTGCTCTTCATTAATTGAGAAATTTCCAATACCAATAACTTCAGTACCAAGTGATGTTATTGAGTAGACTGGTAACTCAAGCTTTTTAGCAGCATCACTAGCATTAATTATAAGAAGTGTATTTCCATATACCAAAGCTTTCTCATATTTATCAGGACGATCTGAACTAAAAACCATACTTACTCCCCCAATTCCCGAACTTGACGCATTGAGAATCCCCATTGCTTCTAAACTTAATAAATTATCAATAGAAATATTTGTTTTAGTGCTACCAACATTTTTTACTATGTAATTCTGGGTAACAAATGGAGCTATCTTTGCTATTAGTTCTGCTTCTTTTTGACTTAAATCCTTTATAAAGGATAACGTCCTTCGGGAGTATTTCCCCGGAGATTTTACTTCTCCTGCTAAGATTTTGCCCCACAAAAACTGTAATTGCTCAGAAGAAATGTTACCTACATATTCAGCCCATTGATTTAGCCAATCTAGGTCAATAGGATCTGCAGAAGGTTCATCATGATCATCCATGAGAACTTCCTCTGCATGTAGTATCGCTTTACTAACATTTACCTTTTGGGAAATTACTTTTGGTATTTCATCTATAATTGATTGCTTTACTAGACGGCTTAAATCTATACAATTATCATCATTTAAAATAGTTGCCCCTGATGTTACTGGCAATAGGTTATAATTAGAATCTATGATTAATTTACCATCCTTTAGCTTTTCAATATCCTCTTCTGTTTTTGCAATCATCAATTTGTCTTTGCGTTGGCATTCGCGCAAAGTTTCGCCTTCTCGCCTCATTTGCCAAGGTTTTAAAAGACTACCAACCCCTTTATCTACAAGAGACTCCCACATTTTTATTAATAATTTTTCACCAGGATAATCCATGTTGTATACCCTAAAATAGCATTAAATTATAGCTTCTAACTTTACTTGATTTGCGACAAATTCAATAATCTTCTGACGTCCATGCCCAGGATTAACAGAATTTATTATCTTAACTAAGCCATATTTAGCCATTTCTTTGATGTCTCGAGAAACAGACTCTCTACTGCGATTTGCTCTTTTAGCAATGTTTGTAATTGAATCTGGGTGATCTCTAATTACATTGATAAGGTTCAGTTTTGCCTGATTAAGAAAATGTAACATATCTGTTGGGTCTTCAAAGGTAATAGTATGAGCCGACGGTTCAACAGGCTTACCTTCATCTAATTTTCGCATAGTCTTACGCACATTATCAAAGAACTCTTGAGTAGTACCAGTTCTGATTATTACATTATTTAAGTCTTTCATGATAATCCCTCCATTCCTGTTCAAACTGATCTAAGATCTGTTCATAACTACTAAATTTAACTGGTTCAACGACACCCATACAGTGCCGATGGTGATAGCTATGGTCATTATCATAGCCGATTACTCTACCATTATCCAATGAATATGGCTGATAGTTAATATAAGCTAAGCTATAGCGTAAAAGCTTGCCAGTATTATCAACTGTCAGGAAATATCGTAAAATTCCATTACCTGCTTTCTTAGGTAATGTATGTTGCTCATCCATTATGACAATCGTGTCATTTTTAATTTTGTTTCTCATATATGGTTATTATACAGCCGTAACATTAGAATATACAACTGAAATTGTCAATACATTAACTTCAGGTTTGATAATAACTGACCATAAATGAAGCTACCATCAGACCATAAGGTCTATTATAGAAATTTAGAAAATGAGAAGGTGTAAATGGGAAGCCATATGATATAAAAAGCAACACGGATTTAAAATCCATGTTGCTTCAATGAGAAAGGTGGGAAAGAACTAGAAGCTTAGTGAATACACTGCTGAAGTTGTCCCATTCGCCGTATAAGCATATACATTGCCATTATAACCTGCAGAGAAATTATAAATCTGTGAGCCAGCAGCAAGATTAGGAACTGCAATACTTAGCCATGTAGTAGAACCATTTGGTAATACATAGACTTGATTATTAAATGTTCCTACATAAATGTTATTGCTATAATCCACATAAATCACCGATACATTAGATGGAACATTGGCATATTTTGTACTATCAGTCAGATTAGCAAACCCGTAAGATCCGCTAGCACTACTAGTTAATGTAGCTTCATAAACGGCACTGCTACCCTGAGTCCAAGCAATTATCGTATTAGTATTATTGCTACCTTGAGGAGTTGCTGCAATCGCATTAACCGCACCAAGAGTATTATAGCCACCAGTAGCCTGATATAAATTTGCTGCAACTGGTGATGACTCGAAAGTATAGCTCGCTCCAGCTGCTTTGACTATTGCAGTCAGGTTAACAATTGAAGCATTAGTAAATGCATCTGCTTCAGCATTTGCTGGGATTATACCTACACAAACATCGCCAGAATTAGTACCAGCTAGGAATAATGGATTATTCTGGAAGCTTGAAGCCGCAACCGCTGAAACTGTTGTTGCTTCCTGACCACTAACCTTACCGCTTCCACTTGCAACACAAGAGGCTAATGAAACATATGATTCAGACTCAACTGGAGTGCCTAGCCCGGAGTTATTTGAAAGCATATTATAGCCGATGGATTCTGCACCAGAAACACCCGGTAGTCCATAACCAACAAACATGAATTGACTATTACCACTATTACTATTAACTAGTCTTGCTCCAGTAGGTGCATTGCTTCCCGCACAACCATTAGCCCCTGCTTGTGGGTTACCAAAACAAATGGTACGATTAACATTGGTTAGTGTAGCAGATTCCCATGTTGCCGTATTCCCAGTAGTATTTAAAGGCAACATTAGACTAGCAGTAAAATAAACAGCTACATCACTAGGTGCTGGCGCTGGTCCAAACAGAATATTACTCGAAGTTAGCCATGCACCGATAATGCTAGTACCAGTAGTCATAGCCGTATCTGCGGTTAATGGAGCATATACAGAGCCATTAGCATTACCCAATAAGTATAATGGATTCCCTGTTGTAGTATTGACAAATACCGAACCAGTACCCATTCCAGCACCCAAATTTTGCGCCGGTGCTGAACCTGTTGGTGCAGTGACAGAAGTAATCGATAGCGTAGGAGAGCTGCTGCTACTTCCTCCACCTGAATTACAAGCTACTACTGCGGCAGTTAAAGCCGTAATAGTAATTAATTTTAAAGTATTTTTCATATAGCCTTGTCCTTTTTAAGTTAATTATAAATGATTGATTAAATAGCTCTAATACAATAAAAAGCCAAAATAGTTTTTTGATGTATGCTACGTAGTTATTATAGTTTAGAGCTCTTCTTTCATATGATTAATTGTTACTATTATAGTGATAGTATTTCTCTATAATTAAAAACAGCTTCTGACAAAATTTCTTACATCAAATATAATATCAAAATGAGATGGTTTTTGGTTTCCCACTTTTGCAAACTTTATTCCCATTTTTGCAGTCAATATTTTTTAAATCGATCAAAGGATAGTCAAAATAATACATTACCAAAAGATTATGCGGGTCAGAATATATGCGCTATTGGGCTTGATATTATGTGATAAAATTTGTTCTTGCAAGGTGGTGGTGCTCACCTAATAACTGTCAATTTGACCAATGGCTCCTGAAATTAAGTGTATTTTAAGGAGTAATCTCATGTCAATAAACACCTTACCAAAATGGTTAATTTTTTCAGTTGCATCAGCTTCTTTTGCTGCATTAACGGCAATTTTTGGAAAAATCGGCGTTTCTCATATTAACTCAAATCTTGCAACTTTTATCCGCACAATAGTTATTCTGATTGTCAGTGGGTTAATTATTACTTCGCGTAATGAATGGCAGAAAATAAGTTTTGAATCAAACTCAGACATGTTATTTTTGGTATTATCGGGAATAACTACCGGGCTTTCATGGTTATGTTATTATCGAGCATTACAATGTGGACCAGCGAGTAAAGTTGCACCAATTGACAAGCTGAGTGTAGCTATTACCATTGCACTTAGTATCCTAATCCTGAAAGAACAATTCAGCTGGTCAATTATTTTGGGTGGGGCATTAATAATCGCTGGATCATTAGTTATTGCTATCTTCTAGAGCCTAGCTTAGTTGCTAGTTTGTGCCGAAGATTTGCTATCTACCCATAAACTTTTGGGAACTACACAATGAAAATCTTTGGCGCCACTAACATAGGTTGACAGACGGCAATCCATGGTCATACTTAACAGAGAATAAATGTCAAGTTGAGTCATTTTTTTATCTTTTTCAATTTTGGTTATCATCGCCCAAGTAGCATCCTTCATTGCTTGTAATGCATCTTTATTTTGCGCCGTAGTCACATAAAAATCATTATTATCCTGAGATAAAAGTGGAGCAGGTTTGGGAGCATCTGCTTTTTTAGGCACAATGCAATACATGCCCAAGACCCCATCAACTACTTCTGCAACAGGACAATTCCAATTTGCATACATGATTTTCTCTGCTTCAGCTTTCGAGACTTTTCTTTGCCCGGCAATAAATTGAATGGTATTAGCCTTCAATAGATTTATTGCTTTATCAAGATTAGTATCATAACCAACGGTAATCCATGAATCAGGTGTTTCTGCAATTGGCCAATCAAGTTTCTTATTTTTAATTACATTAATCGTAAGATTTAATTCTTCAAACGCAGTTTCAAGTGCGGTAAGGTTTACTTCTCCATTACCCTGTACTGCATGTGAGTCTCCTGTCCAAACTAGTCCACCCTTGATAAATACTGGTAGATAGAGAGTAGTTCCTTCCTGCAACTGATTCAGATCGAGATTTCCACCAAATTTACCTGGAGGTGCTGTATCCAGCTTTCCATTAGTAGAACTTGCTACGGCAAGCACGCCAGGAAATGGTTTTAATGGTATTTCAATGCCTGGAGCAAATTGAGCAACCATATTTTTGGTATCAAGATAGAAGTATTTGATTTGACCCTTTGGAAATTTTTCTGGTAAAAGACCTTTACCTGGCAGGCTATTATTTGAGCCATAGGGGCGTGGGACGATTTTATTAATATGAATCTGTAAAACATCACCCGGTTCTGCGCCATCTACGTAGATTGGACCAGTTACAGTATGTGGTCCACGACCAGGAACTGCATCATTCATTTTTTTAACTTGATCGACACTTACACCAGGAACTACCTGATTATTAGAGGCAGCATCAGTTTCTATAACTACTGAATCCCCTGGTTTTATTTTAAGTACCGGTGGTTGTTTATTGTCAAAATAACCCCATTGGGTAGTTGCCGGCGTTGCTGGTAGAATATATGTTTTCGCTGTTTGTTTACTAGTTTTTGCTGGTGCAAGCATCAAATTTTGATCTAATCTACCGGGTAAGAAATCAAGACAGTTTTCAAAATTCTGCGGCTTTGCAGCAATAGCTGAAGACGCCTGTTCTACCGCATATGAAGATAATGGCATGTTTAAAATAAGTAATACACCTAAAACTGTTTTAATCTGAATTTTTTTCATTTCTACCCATCCAATAAAAGGTTATTCATAATTATGGCACAAATTGATAAGATAATATTTATAAATTCAGTGGAAAAATCTTTTATATTAGTTGATATTGATGAATATAATTTTGGGAGTTGATAAAACTATTATAAGTGCAGTAAAGATGCTACAACAACTTTAATTAGCGGAAGAAACTAGAATCCTTTATAAGTCATCCAAATATCAATATCTATAGACAAAGACTATCGAGATAATAGCAATAATTTAATAGGGTGACTAGATGAAGTAAATTATAATAATCACATAGCAGGCATAAAAGACCTGAAGGAAATTTGAATCTGCTACAATCGATGGATTCATCTTTGTTGTAGCTTTTTTTCACTTTATTATAAGGAAGATTTAACATGCAGAAGAAAATAATCTCAGTCTTGATCGCCTCAGGTGTATTTCTAGCCATAACTAATGTAATGGCAGAAGGTAACTCCCCA
The DNA here is from genome assembly GCF_002892535.1 of Aquella oligotrophica. NCBI lineage: Bacteria > Pseudomonadati > Pseudomonadota > Betaproteobacteria > Neisseriales > Neisseriaceae > Aquella > Aquella oligotrophica. Next base: position 88,621 of record NZ_CP024847.1, read on the forward strand.
AAAAACAAAAATAACAATAATAGCTCAATAGCCTCTTCACCAAGTCTGGATCTATCCCCTTTACGTAATTTAAATACTGTAGATAACCCTATGGATAAAGATTATAACTATCACCAAGCATTTAAAAAGCTTGATGTAAATCAGCTAAAAAAAGATATGCAAGCATTATTAACCCAATCACAAGACTGGTGGCCAGCTGACTATGGTAATTATGGTCCATTCTTTATTCGTTTATCATGGCATGATGCTGGGACGTATCGAATTTCTGATGGTCGTGGTGGAGCAAATCGTGGACAACAACGTTTTTCACCACTTAATAGCTGGCCAGATAATGTTAACTTAGATAAAGCCCGTCAATTACTCTGGCCATTAAAACAGAAATATGGCAATGCCGTTTCATGGTCTGATCTGATTGTTTTAGCAGGGACAGTTTCGCTGGAATCAATGGGGATGAAACCAATTGGCTTTGCTTTTGGGCGTGAAGATGATTGGCAGGGTGATGATACGAATTGGGGAGCTAGCCCAGAAGTATTATCATCGAATGTAAAAAATGGTAAATTATTAAAACCATTCTCTGCTACGCAAATGGGATTGATTTATGTAAATCCTGAAGGCCCAGATGGCAAACCTGATCGTGCCGGAGCTGCTAGTGGTATTCGCCAAGCCTTCGGTGGTATGGGGATGAATGATGAAGAAACGGTTGCACTTATTGCCGGTGGACATGCTTTTGGTAAAGCGCATGGTGCAGCTCCTGCGAATAAATACGTTGGTCCAGCACCAGACAAAGCTCCAATTGAACAACAAGGATTTGGTTGGCAAAGTAGCTATAAAAGCGGTAAAGGTGCAGATGCAATTGGTAGTGGACTTGAAGGTGCATGGACATCAAGCCCAACCATGTGGAATTACGACTATCTAAGAAATTTATACACACTAAACTGGCAATTGACAAAAAGTCCGGGTGGAGCTCATCAATGGGTACCTACAAATGCTACTCAACAAAATATGGTTCCTGATGCATATAAATCAGATGTAACCCATAAACCGATGATGTTTACGACTGATCTGGCATTAAAAGAAGATCCGGTATTTAACAAATATGCAGAGGAATTTTACAAAAATCCACAGGAATTCCAGAAAGCTTTTGCTAATGCGTGGTTTAAACTGACACATCGCGATATGGGACCAAAATCAAGATATATGGGTCCATGGATTCCACAGCAAGATTTCATCTGGCAAGATCCTTTACCTAAAGCTAATTATAAACAAGTCTCACCGCAAGACATAGCTCAACTGAAAAAAGATATCTTGAATTCTGGACTTACGAATAGTCAGTTAGTGAGAACCGCGTGGGATTCGGCATCAACTTATCGTAAGACTGATTATCGCGGTGGTTCAAATGGAGGCAGAATAGCCCTTGCTCCAGAAAAAGATTGGGCGATGAATGAACCAGCTCAGTTAGCTAAAGTATTAGCAAAACTGAAGGCTATCCAGACAAACTTTAATAATAGCAAACAAGATGGTACTAAAGTATCATTGGCGGATTTGATAGTCTTAGGTGGTAATACCGCTATTGAGCAAGCAGCTAAAAATGCTGGCTATAATATTCAAGTTCCATTTACTCCGGGTAGAACTGATGCTACCCAAGAGCAAACTGATATTGCAGCTACAAATTACCTAAAAACCAAGTCAGATGGTTTCATAAACTATACTGATGGTAGTGAAAATCCAAATAAACTACCACAGGCATTGGTAGAAAAAGCTAGTATGCTTAATTTAAATGTGCCCGAGATGACTGCGCTTATTGGTGGTCTGCGTGTATTAAATACTAATTATCAAGGCTCTAGTGATGGAGTATTTACAACTACACCGGGTAAACTTAATAATGCTTATTTTGTGAACCTGCTTGATATGTCAACCGCATGGAAAAAAGCAACCAAAAATGGTGAATATATCGGTTATGATAGACAAACAGGTAAACAGAAGTGGACAGGGTCATCTGTTGATTTGATTTTTGGTTCTAATTCCGAGTTAAAAGCGGTGGCACAAGTTTATGCTGAAAATGGTAATGAGCAGAAATTTGTCAATGACTTTGTCAAAGCTTGGAATAAGGTTATGATGTTAGGCAGATTTGACTTGCTTAATAAATAAAATCTCTGATTACAAGATTAGACTATTCTCATAATCCTGCTTTTAGACCAGGGAAATAAAGATGCATTAAGAAACAGAGTATAGGCTCTATCACATAAATCTTTATAAAGCATACAAGAGATTAGAAAAAACCATCAAAGTAATAACCCATCATATATGATGAGTTATTACTTTTTAAATCAACCATTAAATATTGCTAGATTAATTAAGCGGTTTGATAAAATCCTTTGGATTACTTGATTGATTTTTTAATCCTAAAGCAATCGAACTCTCAACCCAAACAAGTTCTTGATGATAGCCAATTTCTCCTGTGTAATTTCCCGCTGTAATTATGTTAATACTTTTACTTACATGATTTACGCTAAGCCCTTTATCAAGGACAGCATTTGGAGAAAAAAGTACCACATAAGGATCAATTTTTGCATGGGTCGTACTACTACAATTACCATCTAAAGCTATTTTGGCACGTAGCTTCAAATCTTTCAATTCATATTCAGCTTTATAACTACCAGTTTGTTTGGCTCTTGATGTTTTGCCATAGTAACTAACTTTAGTACGTGGATTAATCTTCACCGTCTGTTGTAACTCTTGGCTAGTCTCTTTAGCCTCAGTCTTAGTTTCAGTATTAGAAGAGTTAAATTCATAATTCGCATTTATTTCAAAACTCTTACTAGATATATCCTTAACTCCAAAACTACCAGCAAACTTGATGCTTGTTCCAGCTTTCCAGCCTGTTGTAGTTTGAGTGGAAATTGTATTTGTGTTTTTAATTATTGTTTTTAATGTTTTTCCTTCCTGTGCTGTGGATGTATTATTAATAGCCTCTTGTGTTTCTGTTTGTATTGGATCTAATTCAATTGGCTTATTCCTTTTTATCTCAATGTTTGGATTATTATTTAACTTAAAGCTAGGTTGAAATACCTGACACAATTTTAACTTTGAGAACTCATTAAGATTAATTTCTTTATCGTCAATTGTTCTTATTGCTTGCTGTTTTTCTTGATTATTCAACTTATTAAAATTGTCATATACTTCATGGTTAAGAACCTGAGACAACTCATCATTATCTTTGCCAGAATCGGATACTAAATATAGATCTTGAGTATCACTCTTGGAAAAAAGTAGGGCAAGCCCTGCCCCATCTGCAAATTGTTTGAGGCCAATTATTCCTTCGTCATGATTTTTCCAACCAGTGAAGTATTCTTCAGTCCAACAGTATGGATCTCTGCCACCAGTACATCTTTGTTTAGTTTTCCTCTCATAAACATAAGACTGTTTGATTGGAGCTAGGATATTCCAGCCATCTTTTTGCCAGACACTATGCACATTAAATACATTCATCTTAGTATGCCCGCCATCTGTAGTTCTATCTTCATGCTTCCCTGTTGTTGCACTCCGGATATCTACTGCAAAATTTGATGAACCATCAGCTTTATCATCCTGACGATATACAGATAGTCTGAATTTAGTCAATTCGCCATATCCCCCCCAATCTGGTTGTACTTTTATTACTCCACAAGCTCCAACCGACAAAGGAAACTCCCATTTAGTATTAATACCCGCACCACCAGGAACCTCAACTTGAATATTATGTGGCTGCGCCAATCCAACTTTAACTGGCACACCTGTTTCATTACATACCCTAAAGTTTTTAGTAATTTCATTATGCCATGCATAAGCATTTGTTGATAATAAAGTAGCACCAGCTGCAACAACCAGATAAAGTTTATTTAGTTTCATAATGATTCCCTTGAAAATTTATTTTTACCACAATTGGTTTTATCTTCTGATAACGGTATTATATAAAACGATCATGAGCAAGTAAATATACGTTTATGTATAACAAGCATGCAAAAACGTATAGCCTTATTTATCAAGATGAAAAGCAGAGAAAGAAGCGATCCACTCCAAATGCTTTGAGTATATTAACGTGCACCAACTGGAACGGTTATGACTGGGGATGTCTGAGAGTTATTTACGCCAAGTCCAGCTTTCATATTCATAAGTCGTACAAGTAGAGCAAAAGTTGCTTTTGAATCAATATCTGACTTACTGATATAAAACCAATGCCCATTAACTTTGGTTTTTACAAATGCACCTACAGGCTCACTTTCACTAGTCTTAATCTCCATTAGCCCCTTCATAAGTGGACTCCAGTCATAATTATTGCCATTGCTATCTTTAAGTTCTGGCACATAGCCCGCTTTTACATCTGCCTCTGGTACTTGAACTGCATGGGATAAAAATGCCATCATCGCATTTAGCGAGCGCATCTGAACAAAAACGAGATTCTTTGCCAGATCCTGCGAATTTTCTTCTTCCATAAAGCCAGTCTTACCCATCCGTAGATTATAAATATTCTGGTTTGTCATGATAATATCTTTGCTAGAGGCTGAAATATCAAGCATTTTCTTGATCTGTAGCGCATCCGCAGATTGATAATTATCTTTGGTAAAATCAATGATAACTCCAGCCTTGCTATGACTAATTTCAACCGGATCAATATATAGCTGGCGGGCTTTAATCATTTTTAACATTAATTGAACATAAGTATAATACTCTTGATACTGAGGAATCTGCTTAACTCGAGCATTCGCCGCGCTAGAAGCATTATCAAGTCCACCCACCCAATCAAATACTAGACGCATGATTAACTCATCATCACTAATACCACCATTTACAAGAAGCGCCAAATCATGAAAATCAACTGGCTGCTGTAAGGCTGCAACAAAAGTTGCATCATTAATTGGCACATAAGAAATAGTTGGAGCATCAGAATAACTGGTTGACGGGGTAACCCCTAATGTTCCAGTATTGACTGATGGATTAACGGCATTATTCCCCGAACCCATTGCCTGCCCGGATACAGTCGCACTAATACTACGGGTAAATTGGTAAGATGCGGTTACACTAGTTACTTTTAGGTATGAAGTTGGCTCGGCATAACGCAAACGGACAATATTTTTCAAGATCTGTTCGTAGTCAGTCTCACGAACTATATCATTATATGCTTCCCGATCAATATCTATCTGCTTAGGTCCGATTGAAGCGCATCCACTAATTAGGACTAGTGAGCTAATTATTATCGAAATCTGCCGTTTAAACATTTTCCACCTCTCCAATTAATCTAACCAAATTTTAACATTCAGGATAAGTTTAGACTATTGAAAGAGGTTGTTACTAGGTAAACAAACTAGCTTACTATTGACATTGATTGCAAACATAGGAGGCAGAAGCCTTTATTTTCAATATTTAAGGTGAAAAATTTAAGTGTAGTATATTCCTGCATTCTTAGAACCTGTTTGGAATTAAATTGCCAAAAGGATTAAACTACTGGCTGTTAGTAATAAAGAGCGAGTACAATGAGAAAATCATATCCAAGCGACGTAAGCAGAGAACAATTTGAGTTAATATTGCCAGAATTAGAATTAGCACGTAAAAAGACAAAACCTCGCAAAATAGATCTGTACGATGTATTTTGCGCAGTCTACTATGTTCTCAAAAGTGGTTGCCAATGGCGAATGTTACCAAGTGATTTTCCAAAATGGGAAACAGTTTATTTTTACTTTAACATGTGGGCAAAAAAGCCAGAAAGCAATGAAGACAGTATTATAGAGATAGTCTTAAAAAAAATTGGTAGGCTTAGTACGTACCGAAAATGGCAGGAACGCAATGACGAGTTTCTGCATAGTAGACGCACAAAGCGTGAAGAATACTAATACAGCCGAGAATAAGGGCTATGATGCGGGTAAAAAAGTATCAGGAATAAAGCGTCACATTGCAGTAGACACGCAGGGACTACCACATGCTATTCATGTTACAACTGCAAATGTAACTGACCGCGCAGGAGCAATATTAATGTTTGAAGGAGCCAAACGTAATCTGGCTGGGGTACAGAATATATTGGTAGATGGAGGTTATAGAGGCGATAGCTTTGCAACCGAAGTCCATCGAATATTAAATGCTAGAGTTGAAGTTGTTAAAAGAAATGAGCTGCATCAGTTTGTGGTTTTACCCAAGAGATGGATTGTTGAGCGTTCCTTTAGCTGGCTTGAGAAATGCCGTAGATTATGGAAAAATTGTGAGAGATACTTAGGTACTAGCCTACAAATGGTATCTCTTGCTTTTGTAGGCTTAATTTTGAAAAGATTCTAAACAGGTTCTTAAATAACTATTTACCCCCGCGTACAGCCCAAATATAAGCTATACTCCCATCATTTGAGGGCAATGAAGAAGTGTTACCCTTCTCAAAGCTAACATACCATGCTCCATTTCCACCAGGAGTAGATGACCAATAATTCGATGGGTTTACACCTGAGAACCCAGCAGAATTTAACCAATCTGCTTGATTCCCATTTGTAGCAGCAAAGTTAAATAAACTTAATAGTTCAGTTTGTGCAGGCAAACGCCAGTCACTATAACCACATAAGCGATAGCCAGTGGCACTAGGATTAGTATTCATTTGTGCTACCTTATACTGAGCAGTGCCACTAGTAGCGCTATCACCCCAAGTTCCATCTCCAAGTAAACTACCATTTTTTACCCACATCAAACCTGTAAGCTTATCGGTTATACAATCACCATTTACTACAAAGCGATTATTAGGCCATTCTTTCCCAGCTCCGGCTGCAGATGGTCCAGTTTTTGATACATAAGCAATATTATCCGCATTTATATTCCCTATCAAAGCTACTAGTACTATCGTTATATAGTTTCTAGCGTGATTTACAAACCATTCATTTTTATTGTATTTCATTAAAATCAACTCCCTTAGCACTTATAGAATCATGTCCAATATATTATCAAATATTAAAGTACTCATTGTATCCCTCCACGTACTGGCCAAGCATAAAAACTTAGTGATTGATCAGCTGATCCACTATCGCCATTAGCCATGTTTACATACCATGCAGGATCATATGGAATAAAATCTCCCGGAAACCCACCAACTGTCGATGACCAATATTTAGCAGCATTTGCAGTAGAAGCATCATTCTTTACACCAATAAAGCCTTGTTGATTTAGCCAACTTCCCTGATTACCATCTACCGCAGAATAATTAAATAAGCTTAATAATTCTTTTTGCGTAGGTAATCGCCAGTCAGTATATCCACATTTACCACCTGCACTATTAAAGTCTGCTACGGCTTTTTGTGCACTACCGCTAGCATTGCTATCGCTCCAAGTACATTTACTTGAACAAATCTCGCTAGCATCTTTTAACCACTCAAGCCCTGTTAGATTATCTTTTTGCGAATCATTACACGTTCCACCACCATTTTGCGTTCCAGCACTAAAACGTGTAGCTACTGTACCACCACTACCCCAAGTAATCCCAGGATTAGTTTCAGACGATGCACCGACTTGTGGTGCTGGTAAATAAGTATATGGTGATATTACTATTCCAGATATGCTATTAAATGTCTGAGGCGATGAATTACCATTAATAATAGCATTATTATTTGCCAATATTTGTAAACTGATTCCTGATTGTGTATAAGCTGTGCTTGGTGTATCTACGTTCATGCTATTATTAATACTTGCAGGATTCCAGTAAGAATAATTATTACTCCCTGTATATGGTGTAATGATAAATATACAACTTTCTGCGCCAGATACTTCGCTATTAAGATTACATGATGCTGGTGATACTGTATTTCCAGTTAACCCAGTTACTGTTGGTGTTATCGTACTACTACCTCCAGATATTGTTGCTGTAAACGCATAAGCACTACCCATCATTGTTTGCCAATTAGCTACTGGAGTAATAGTCACCCCAGGGCCTACTGGCGTTGGCGTTGGGCTCGGCGTTGGCGTTGGGCTCGGCGTTGGCGTTGGCGTTGGGCTCGGCGTTGGCCATGGACTACTTGAACTAGTAGCGCTGATACTGCCTGTTATTATTGTCTTACCATTGTTGTAGCTTTGATTTATACTAAATGGCTCATTTGCTGGTGATGATGGATTTGTCAATGATACCGTATAGCTGCTTGTGCTTCCTGTTGGTACATCTGCTTTCAATGTTCCACTACTACTTCTGCTACTCATTGATAATGTCGCAGTTGGTTCTGTCACTGTTGCTACTGAAGAATTGCTGCTACTTACTGTAAAAGCTGTTGCTGCTACGCTACCGATATTTGCTACCGCCACCGTCTGGTTTGCATTTATTGAATTTAGTCCTATAGTTGATGGATAATTATATAATATCGCTTGATTGCTGACTGTAGTTAGTGTATTTAATGCTGCTGAGGTAGCTATATTACTTGTTGTTCCATTTGCTGCTACTTCTGATATCTGGAGTTTAAAAGACAATGGCTTATCCTCTAAAGCTGCAGGAACGGTTATACTAAAGCTATCGCCTTGTTTAAGATTAGCAGCCCCGACTCCTAGATTATTACTTATCACATTCTGAAGAGCTAATGGCTGGTTATTTTCATCTACTAGGACAGCATTATTGAATGCTCCGGTATTATTTGACAATACTGTCCCTACTATTACTACCAATACTGTATCATTACTTACTACAGGATAATAACTAAGCTGGATTCCATTTATCCCACTAGTGGTCGTTGTTGCTACAGTATTTATCCCAATTGGTGCTTTTGCCGCTGTCTCAGGATTTGTGGACAAACTCTGTTTTATTCGGCTTAGTAAGTTGCTATTATTACTTGCTCCCACTACAAAGCTGCCACCAAATGCGCCTGATTCCAGATTTAGTTTCAGGATACAGCTCCCCAGTGATTCAATTACTGCACAGCTTTCTGCACTAGTACTGTCTATACTTACTTTTGTAGCTCCATCTACTACTGAATTAAGAGTATAGCTTATATTTCCTACACTTCTACTTTCATCACTATTACTTACTACTATATAACCATTTCCTGATGTATTCTGAAAGCTCGATAACTCATAAGGTTGTGTAAATACCAAAGAAGATACACTTCCCGATGGGGTTGGACTATTCCCACTGCCACTGCTCCCGCCACTACTACAAGCTGCGATTGAACTAGCCAAGAGTAGTAAATATAAGCTATTTATATTTTTTCTTTTCATTACTTACCTGATATTGTTAATATTTATCTCGTTAGTATTCTAACATTTTTGAAAAATTCATACTTTATCCGAAATGGATAAATCATAAAAACACTTCATATTGTTAAGCAATACCTTAATTTAACGTACCAATTGCTGCAACAATTTACAACACTGTTAATCATAACAATAGTTATAGAGAATTTATTGGTAGTTTATTACACATCATCAACTATATTCAAGGAGATGTAGTAGCCTTTCGGGATAAAGTTGTCTTTATTTAAGATCTTATCTGATTCGTCGATATTACCTATAGTACAAATCAGCGGATATTGATATATTTATGTACCTGAGCACTCAATCGCCAATTATTGGCTAATGCTGCTTCAATACATAATTTAGTTGGGTTTTCTTTACAGGATAATGGCTGTAGCCAGATTAGCTTGTTAGTCACGGCATGTTGTTGCAGTAGTCGCTTGAGTTTTTCAATGTCTTGTATTTTACCAACAGGCATCTTGATTTCATTTGCCCGCGCTACATTTTCTGCCAATATTGTTTTATTTCCCGGCATATCAATTTTTGGTGATAAGGTAACCCAAGTTTTTTCGCTAACTCTCAGTATCTCAGTACCACTGGTTTCAATCTGGGTTGAATAGCCCTTATCTTCTAGAATAGAGATTAATTCACGTAAATCATACATTGCTGGTTCACCACCAGTAAAAACGATATGGCGACAAGCTGGATAACGCGCAATTTCCGCTAAAATTTCTTCAAGACTAAAATACGCCCAGCCAAGCCGATCACCAGTTTTCTCAATTACCTGAATAGTCTTAACTTGATTTGCTGTATCTAGTTCCCACGTATGCTTAGTATCACAAAAGGCACAGCCAACATTGCATCCCTGCAAACGAATGAAAACCGAGGGTTGCCCAACAAAACTGGCTTCGCCCTGTAAAGTATAAAAAATCTCATTAATCGGATATTGCATAGCTTGCCCTACATTTGGAGGTTTCTTCAAGAGTTACTTCAGATAAACTAATCGGCAGATCTTTAAATAACTCTGGACCAATCACTTCTACTAGATAACGAGCTAGATTTTCTGCTGTTGGATTGTATGGTACAGTAACAATAGTTGCATCAATTTCACGTAAACTCAATAACCACGGATCATTTTCCCATAAGATAAGTTTATGATCCCAATTATCATCAAGCCAACGGCAAAGTAAATCCTTGATAACTGAAAAATCAATGACCCGCCCCAAATTATCAAGTTCGGTACTTTCACATTTTAGATGAAAAATATAAGAATGTCCATGTAGGTTTTTACATTTACCCTCATGTTGAACTACCCGATGACCGCAATGGATTTCATGCTTACGCACTACCTGAAATTTACCCATCATGATACCTCGTAGCTAGTTGGATCACTAATCCCCGCGTCAATAAATGACTGCCGACGCTGACGACAGGTACCACATAAACCACAATGTTGTTCCCTACCATCATAACAGCTCCAAGTATCGGCAAATGGTACGTCAAGTTTGGCACCAGTTTTAACTATATCAGTTTTAGTGAAATTGATAAATGGTGCAGATAATTCTAAATCTTCATGGCGACTATCGATAGTTCCCAGACGCAATGCCAGATTTAAGGCATTGAAATAATCCGGACGACAATCAGCATAAACATAGTTGTCCCCTTTATGCGGGCCAAACGCCAATAACTCGGCATTTTCGGCACAGGCAATAGTCCATGCCAATGATAGCATCATGGTATTGCGATTCGGTACTACTGTCACTAGCATATTTTCACGAGCATAATCTTCTTTAGGATTATCAAGGTCCTGATTAACCAGACTTGAACTTTGTAAAAACCCGTTCATAAATCTAATATCAATAACATGATGCTTGGCACCAAGATTGGCGGCGATTTTAGCTGCGCTTTCCAGCTCTTTAATATGCTTCTGTCCATAATTATAGGAAACACAAATTAACTGATAACCTTTATCCGCTAGATAATAGGCAAGTGTTGAACTATCAAGACCACCAGATAAAATTACTACTGCTTTTTTAGTCATACTTATTGCCTTATCAAACGCAAATTATCGGTTGTAAAATCGGCTTTAGTTGTCCTTAATGGGTTAATATCAAGCCCACCGCGCCGGGTAAATCGTGCACTTACCGTCAATTCATTTACTAGACAATGCTTCATTATATCGCTAAAAATCCGTTCCACGCATTGCTCGTGAAATTCATTATGATTGCGGAATGAAATGATATATTTGAGTAATGAAGCATGATCAATTGCCTTGCCAGTATATTCGATAACTACCGTTGCCCAGTCCGGCTGATTGGTTACTAGACAGTTTGATTTAAGCAAATTTGAATATAACTTCTCGGTTACGATTTCATCATTTTTTACTTTTAGTAATGATGGATTAACTATATATTCATCTATCGCAACATCAAGCGTATCAATCAATAGCCCACTTGGCTGATGAATAGTAAATAATCCAGACTCCAGAGGGTGAAGATCTACCGTTACCTCTGCACCTGCGGCTAAAGTTAAATCTCGGCTCATTATATCTTCAACATCTTTGCTACTAACAAACTTATCATTATTAAAGCTATTAAAATAAAGCTTCATTGACTTCGATTCAATTATATTTGGGCTAGCTGCCGGGACAATAATTGTCGCTATTGCTACTTCTGGTTTGCCTTTCAGATTAAGCCATGAAACCTCGTAGTGATTCCAAATATCAATCCCATGAAATGGCAAATTTGCTTCATCAATGCCAATTTCATCACGCTTGATTTTCCTTGGAATCGGAAATAATAATTCTGGAGCATAATGCGCTCTATATTCTGATTTTCTGCCTAACTGTGAAAGTTCTGGGTTCATGCCTGATTATCCTTGATTAATTCTAGAAAATTGCGTTTCATTTCCGGATTAGAAAATTGCCCGCCAAATTGATATGTGATATTCTCAACATTATGATCGCTAACCCCACGCATGGTAATACAATGATGCGTTGCCTTGATTAGAACCGCAACGTCTTCGGTTTCAAGTAAAAACTGTAATGCGCGAAATATCTGTAGCGTTGCCCGCTCTTGTACCTGTGGACGTCTGGCAAAAAAATCTACCACCCGATTTAATTTACTTAGTCCAACCACCTGATTACCGGGGATATAAGCAACAAAAGCCTCCCCACTAATTGTTACCAGATGATGTTCACAAGTTGATTTAAACGAAATGTTTTTAGCAATTACTGGCTCAGAATAACCATATTTATTATGATTAAAGGTCATTTTCGGGAAGTTGGCATAATTAAGTCCGTAAAATAACTCATTAACAAAGAAACGCGCCACTCGTTCTGGTGTTTTAGCAATCGACTCATCGTCTAATGGAATACCCAGTCCGCTTAGAAGTGTAGCAATACTTTGTTGTACCAGATTATTATCAATATTGCCATTTACCGGATTATCAATACCAAGAATTTTTAGATGTTGTGCAACTTTATTCCCAAGCGCAGGGTCTTTCTCGTAAGTTTTCATTTCAATCTTTTTATCATTTTAAATATAGTTTAATCTGCTGCGGGCAAATTTAATCAATGGAATGCTCAAAAGCACCATCCAGAATTTACCAATTATTTGCCCACCAATAAATTCATAGCTATGAAAAGCCAGATGAAGAAAAACGGTTGAATCAATAATTACGCCAAAACTGGCAGAAACCAGAACTGCCAAAATCAGATTATATTTTTGTAAAAGGCTATAAATAACGGTATCAGTCATTTCGGATAAAAAGTATGCGCTACACCCAGCTAGAGCCAGTGCTGGATTAACATATAGATAACTTAGAATAGTACCGATTATTACCGCAATCACTGCCAGATAAAGTCCAGCAAGCCGCTGGAGTATATCACGTAAGACTAATGCCAAGCCCGCAAATAAAACCCCAGAAGGGGCATAAATAATTGGACTAAACCAAACAGGTATTATGCATGGTTGATTGATTGGGCAACTAGTACCGAAATGTAGCAAGGTATAATTTGCCGCTGGGATCATACTTAGAAATAATGTAAAAAATACTACCGTTGCTATCTGCTTATTTGTTAGTTTCATAGTTTAATGTTAGAAATGATTTTCTGATGACTTTATCAAATTAATTATTAATAAATACAAAATAGGGAGTTATTGTACCTATCAATGTTAAAAATAGCAAATTTTCCACCCATAAAAAATAGCCAGAACAAGTCTGGCTGGTGATCATTATTCAAATCTCCATGACGCGATGCTATCAATACTCACTAACAATTGTAACATCAGCACTTACTGTATCCATTCCAGCAATTACTTCTGTTGCTGGGATGCTGCCACTATCTGCACTTGCCTTCATGGCTGCCATTCTTGGCATCATAAGTGGTGGGCGAGGCTGATTTTCATTTTGAATGGTAATCTGTTTAGTTGTTTTAGGTTTTAATCCTAATGCAGACAAAGATGCTTCTGTTTTTGTGCGAGCATCTGCTGTAGCTAGCTTAATTGCCTGTAATTGAGCCTCAAGTCTGTCTTTATCGGTTGCTGATAATTGTGGATTACCAACAATTGATGCGCCATTTGCCACAGCTTTATCAATTACTGCACCACTATTCATAATTCCTGTTTTTACCTGAATACTATAATTAGCTGTGTAGCCAGTTATCTTAGACTGATTATCGGCATAAGACCAGTTAGGAGTAACGCTTACCATTGAGGAGTAAATTGCCTGAGTTTGTACCTGTTTGATCGCTGATAATATCTGCTCAAACTTTTGGCGGGCTTGTTCCTGTGCCTCTTGAGGCTTTTTAGCCACTTCATTAATTGTTAATGAAATCAGAGCAATTTTTTGTGGAATTTCCACCTCACCATGCCCAGTACTAGTAATTGTTCTATTATTATCTACGGCAACTGCATTTGCTATACCAATACAACCAGCAAACATAAGTGCCAAACCAATTTTTTTCATTATGTAGTCCTTTTTATGCTAATATTCAATTGGAACACTAGTGCCAGAAATATGCACTAGTTCATAATCAACAACATCTGTTATACAAACTTGCAAGTATTAAAAGTAATCATGGATAAAGTAACAAATAAATCGCCTGAAAACGAAACAAAAACTGTAAAAATAATTATAAAAATATTATTCGGAATAGGCATCCTTGGTCTTATTGGCTTTATGACTGCGTTTATTGCAATGCTAACCCATTATAACCTATTTAAAAATTAATTACTACAACTAATCCTCAACAAAACTCTGCACAGATTTAATTATCTACAAATATACTACCTAGAGATGTATTGTAACACCATTGAATTTAATAATAATAGCAATTAAATAAACCAGCATTATTATAGCTGCCTGCTATTTCTTTGCCCGGTATCGTATTATGTTATAATCTTTATATTTTTCTGCAAATTTATTTTAGGTATTTATGAAACATATTCGAAATTTCTCCATTATTGCGCATATTGACCATGGTAAATCAACCTTAGCCGACCGCTTCATTGAGTTTTGTGGTGGATTAGATAAGCGTGAGATGGATAGTCAGGTTCTTGATTCAATGGATATTGAAAAGGAACGTGGTATTACTATTAAAGCCCAGACAGCAGCGCTGCAGTATAAAGCTCTCGATGGTAATATTTATAATCTTAATCTGATTGATACTCCCGGGCATGTCGATTTTTCATATGAAGTTTCACGCTCTTTATCTGCCTGTGAAGGTGCGCTACTGGTTGTAGATGCCTCACAGGGCGTTGAAGCCCAAACGGTAGCCAACTGCTACACCGCAATCGATCTTGGTGTCGAAGTTTTACCGGTTTTAAATAAAATTGATTTACCGTCTGCTGAGCCAGAGCGGGTAGCTCAGGAAATTGAAGATATTATTGGACTTGATGCTACTGATGCAGTTCATTGTTCGGCAAAGACTGGCGTTGGCTTACAGGAAGTATTAGAATTAGTAGTTGCTAAGATCCCTGCGCCTAAAGGTAGTCCAGATCAACCTTTAAAAGCCTTAATTATTGATTCATGGTTTGATAATTATGTTGGTGTGGTTATGCTGGTTCGAGTTGTTGATGGACAATTAAAACCAAAAGATAAAATCAAATTTATGAGTAATAAAGCCGTTTTCCTGTGTGAGCAGGTGGGAGTATTTACACCCAAATCAGTACAAAAAACTGCATTGTCTGCTGGAGAAGTAGGGTTTGTTATTGCAGGGATTAAAGAGCTGCAATATGCCAAGGTCGGGGATACGATCACATTAGATTCCAAGCCAGCAACTGAAGCTTTACCAGGCTTTAAACAGATCCAGCCAAAAGTTTTTGCTGGGCTTTATCCGGTTGAATCGCATGATTATGAAGCTCTGCGTGATTCACTTGAAAAACTGAAACTAAATGATGCTTCACTAAATTTTGAACCAGAAGTATCGCAGGCACTTGGTTTTGGTTTCCGTTGTGGATTTTTGGGCTTACTCCATCTGGAAATCGTCCAAGAGCGTTTAGAGCGTGAATTTGATATGGATTTGATTACAACTGCGCCAACGGTTGTTTATCAAGTTGTTGAAAAAACTGGTGAAGTTATTTCTGTTGAAAATCCAGCAAAATTACCTGACCCAAGCCGGATACAAGAAGTTCGTGAACCAATTATTACCTCTAATATTCTTGTTCCTAACGATTATGTCGGTGCCGTGATTACCCTATGTACGCAAAAACGTGGCGTTCAGTTAAATATGCAATACATGGGACGGCAAGTAATGCTTACCTACGAAATGCCGCTAAATGAAGTCGTTCTTGATTTTTTTGATAAACTTAAATCAGTTTCTCGTGGTTACGCTTCATTTGATTATGAGTTTAAGGAATTTCGTGTATCTGATTTGGTAAAACTGGATGTGCTGGTCAACGGTGAGCGGGTAGATGCGTTATCGCTAATTGTCCATCGAGCTAATTCCCAGTATCGTGGGCGTGAGTTGGTTGCCAAATTACGTGAACTAATCCCGCGCCAAATGTTTGATATTGCGATTCAGGCTGCAATTGGCTCACATATTATCGCGCGTGAAACGGTTAAAGCAATGCGGAAAAATGTGCTTGCCAAATGTTATGGTGGTGATATTACACGTAAGAAAAAGCTGCTTGAGAAACAAAAAGCTGGTAAGAAACGGATGAAACAGGTTGGTAATGTGGAGATTCCACAAACTGCCTTTCTGGCAATTTTACAGGTTGAATAAAATGAGGCAATCGCCTCATTTTATTTTTTTGTCATCGGATAGATTTCGCTATTAGAGCTATATGATGATGGTACATAGTATAACGTACTAATATTACTACTAATTGCAGTTGGCGACGATGATTGGAAAGCAACCGCTGGTTGCCAAGTAGAATATCCAGTTTGACGCATGACTATCGTATTATACGCACCATAATTATTTGGAGTATTACTCAGGTCACTGCCAACTTTAACCCAACTTTCCCCATCAAAACGACGAACTTTAATTAAACCACTTTCCTGATAAGCAACATATGGGCTATTATCAGCCTGATTGATTGCAATACTGATCCAAGTTGCAATATGGGTAGAAATGGTTGAACCTCCTACTGCGACCCAACTATTGCCACTATATTTTCTAACTGCAAGCAATTGATTGGAACTCTCATAAGCAACGTATGGAACACCAGTTGTATCTACTGCTAAACTTATAAAATTTACAGGTCCATTACTGAAATTTTCTGGACCAACCGGATCCCAACTACCGCCTTCGCTACTTAACTTCAAAACACTAACTCCACCACCATATACACCATCTGCATAGGCTATATATACAGGATAGGCAGTACCAATTCTAGTTGGAGTTGATGCCACTTTTACCTGAGTTGCCGTTCCAGTAGTAATACTACGATAGGTATTCAGATTAGTATTAAAGACGCTTAGTCGTCCACCGCCACTATATCCATCAGCGGTACAAACACCACTTTCCATTTGCACAGTTTTAGTTTCATACTTGGTTGTGTCACTATAAGCAAGAATTTGATAGCCACTACCTGGGGCAAGTGCCATACTCATTTCATCAGTAGTAACATCATAAATCTCAGGAGCAGGGCAACTAGCAGTGCCAACGCCACTATAGGAATATGCTTCTACATACTGAGCAACTGCAGACTGACTGAAGTCAATTTTATCTGGCAATGCTTTTAGCCAAAAGACCTGCCTTTTAGCATCAGTAGATGACTGACTCAAATAAGCCATATTAACTTCAAACCGTCCATCCACTGCAATGGAAGTACTAGCCGACCCAAGAGACATATTCTGATTGCTAGCAATCTGCTGCCAGCCTGTAGTCGATTGACCAAATACATAACGATAAACTGCTAAACTTTCACTACCCTGATAAGCTACATACAAATTGCCTAACTGATCACTGGCAAGCCCAATATTATTCGCTCGTCCAGTAACAATCGGTAAAGAGTTTGAAGTGTTTTGCCAACCTACCAATGGAATCGGTGGCGGAGTCGGCGTAGGAATTGGAGTAAAGGGTGAACTACCTGCATTGCCGCCAATGGGAACACAACTAGGTAAAGTAGCTGCTGCAAGCAAAGCCCCCAGAAGTAATCTCTGGTAATTTTTTTTATTCATTTGTAATCGATTCAATATAACTGCTAATTTATGTTCTATAATAAACATCAAATTTTTGTAATTATCCCCATTTTATCACATCTATCCTCAAATGCTGCCCTGCAATGCCATTACCAATCAAATTGTGATAAAATAATGCAAATTTAATAATTTAATGGTGACGAAGATGCATAATCTGTTTAATACTCAGTCTGAAATTAGTACCTCAAGCGGAAAGTCTTATAAATATTACTCCTTACCTAAATTAGCCGAGGCAGGTTTTAATCTCAAAAAACTCCCTGTATCAATAAGAATTGTTCTAGAAGCAGTGTTGCGCAATTACGACAACATCAAAGTTAATGAAGAGCATGTTAAACAATTAGCCAACTGGCAGGCAAAAGGTGAACGCGTTGATGAGATTCCTTTTGTAGTTGCTCGTGTAGTATTACAGGATTTTACCGGGGTTCCTCTATTATGTGATTTGGCAGCAATGCGTACCGTTGCTGATAAACTTGGTAAGGATTCAAAAATCGTTGAACCACTAGTGCCTGTGGATTTGGTCGTTGATCATTCGGTACAAGTTGATTATTATGGTAATCCAAATGCATTACGTCAAAATATGGAGCTTGAATTTGAGCGCAATAATGAGCGTTACCAGTTTATGAAATGGGGAATGCAGGCTTTTGATACCTTTGGTGTAGTTCCTCCGGGCATTGGTATTGTACACCAAGTTAATTTAGAATATTTATTCCGTGGCGTGCAGCATAAAGGTGATGTTGTGTATCCTGATACCCTAGTTGGTACTGATTCGCATACAACCATGATTAATGGTGTTGGTGTTGTTGGTTGGGGTGTCGGTGGTATTGAGGCGGAAGCTGGTATGCTTGGGCAACCAGTCTATTTCTTGACTCCAGATGTAGTTGGAGTTGAACTTAAAGGTAAACTAAACGAAGGTGTATTGGCAACTGATCTGGTTTTGACTATTACCGAAATGTTACGTAAAGAGAAAGTAGTTGGTAAATTTGTTGAATTTTATGGTGAAGGTGCAGCTAGCTTGTCAGTTACTGATAGGGCAACAATTGCGAATATGGCACCTGAATATGGTGCAACAATGGGCTTCTTCCCAGTTGATAGCGAAACTGTACGTTTTATGCGTGCAACCGGGCGTAAAGAAGAAGATTGCGAATTATTTGAAAAATATTTCAAAGCTCAAGAATTATTCGGTATGCCACAAACTGGCGAGATCGAATATACCAAATCTTTGAGCCTTGATTTATCATCTATCAAGCCTTCACTAGCTGGTCCAAAACGTCCACAGGATAGAATTGAACTAGGCAGTATGAAATCAACTTTCAACTCGCTATTTGTAAAACCAATTGCTGAAAATGGCTTTAATAAAAAAGCTGAAGATTTAGCTGCCCGTTATCCAACGAAACTTGATGGTGTAGATATTGGTAACGGTGATGTGTTAATCGCTGCAATTACTTCATGTACTAATACTTCAAACCCGACCGTATTATTGGGTGCTGGTTTGCTGGCTAAAAAAGCAGTTGAAAAAGGTTTACATGTTCATAAACGAGTGAAAACATCTCTCGCACCCGGTTCTCGCGTTGTTACCGAATATCTAGCTAAGTCTGGTTTACAGCCATATCTTGACCAGCTTGGTTTTAATATTGTTGGTTATGGTTGTACTACTTGTATTGGTAATGCTGGTGATTTAAAACCGGAAGTAAATGAAGTTATCAGTGCTAATGATATTATCGGTTGTGCGGTATTGTCTGGAAATCGTAATTTTGAAGCGCGGATTCATCCAAATATCAAAGGTAATTTCTTGGCATCTCCTCCACTGGTTGTAGCATTTGCGATTGCTGGACGCGTTAATATTGACATGACTAGTGAACCAATTGGTAAAGGTAGTGATGGTAAAGATGTATATCTTAAAGACATCTGGCCGACTAGTGAAGAAATTGCTAGTCTGATGCATTTGGCACAAAACCCAGATACATTTAAAAAACTTTATTCTGATTTCACGTCAGGTCATGATCTATGGAATAATGTTAAATCTTCTACTGGTAATGTCTATACTTGGCCTGAATCAACTTATATTGCTGAGCCACCATTCTTTACTGATTTTGGCATGACTTATTCAGATATTGGTGATATTAATAATGCGAAGCCGTTATTAATTGTTGGTGATTCAGTTACTACTGACCATATTTCACCAGCTGGCTCATTCAAACCAACAACTCCGGCTGGAAAATACTTACAGGAGCGTGGAGTAGAACCTAAAGACTTTAACTCTTATGGTTCACGGCGTGGACATCATGAAGTTATGATGCGTGGGACTTTTGCCAATGTGCGGATCAAAAACTTAATGATTCCAGCTAAAGCTGATGGTTCACGGGTTGAGGGTGGCTATACATTATATAATGGTGAGCAGACAACTGTTTATGAAGCCGCAATGAAATATGTGAATAGTAATACGCCAACTGTTGTTATTGCAGGAGAAGAATACGGTACTGGTTCTTCACGTGACTGGGCGGCAAAAGGAACTCAATTACTTGGTGTTAAAGCGGTGGTTGCCAAGAGTTTTGAACGTATTCATCGTTCAAATCTGGTTGGTATGGGTGTGTTACCACTACAGTTTAAAGCAGGAGAATCTGCTGATAGTCTTGGATTAACTGGAGCTGAAACCTATTCGGTACTAGGAGTCACTAATGATCTCAAAGCACAACAGGATTTGACGCTACGTATTACCTATGCTGATGGAAAATCGAAAGATGTTTCTGTTTTATGCCGGATTGATACCCCAATTGAAGTTGAATACTACAAACATGGTGGAATTCTTCCGTATGTATTACGTGAGATATTGAGTAAATAAAAGTAATACAAATTATAATTTTTAGAGCCTCTAATTTTAATAGAGGCTCTTTTCATTAGACCTCTTCGTTTCACTTCCGTACCATACAAATTAGTCCTATTAATACAATTTATAACATTAGACTCAGATACCCGTAATATAATAATGCTTATCTTAAATAGACAAGCTAATTGGAGTTAAAATGTTTTTGGTAGATCTAGTATACAAAGCAGATATAAGTATAGTCGAAAAATTTACACCAGAGCACCGGGCATGGCTTGATGAACAGTATAAGGCTGGACATTTCATGTTTTCTGGACCAAAAAAGCCAAGAACTGGTGGTATAATTATTGCAAAAATGGATAGTCGCGAAGAGTTACAAACACTACTTGCCAATGACCCATTTGCCAAAAATCAAGTGGCTGAATATCATATAACTGAATTTATAGCCATGAAAACTCATGGTGAATTACAAAAATTTGTCGAGAAATAACTACAAAATTAGGCATATAAGAGCCGGTTTGCTAAGTATCAGGAAAAATTATTTACAATAAACTTTGATAACTTTGAGCATTAACGGGAGGAAGTATGACAGATACCGATTACATTGATGAATTAGTTAATGCCTATAAAGAACTAGATAGTCTGCTTGCTCACTTCAAGGTACTTATTACTGATCCTAATGGTGCCACTCTTTTTGCAAGTAAATTGTACAAAATGAGCTGTGGCGTTGAGGATATTCCTATTGGCATGAAGTATACGCAACAGGAGCAAACAGGTAAATATCTAGCACAAGATACGCTTAATGAATGGCAGGAGGTTGTTGCAAAGCGAACTCCAAAACATTCAATTAATGTCAATATGATAGATGGAAAAATACAGCCTTACATGACAAGTAAGTTTCCGATCATTAATCCAGATACAAATAACGTCGTTGGTATTTTCAACATTCGTCATCAGGTATTATATAATAGTATCCAGCACCAGCTAATGCGTGCATTGGACATTTATAAAATATCGGATAAAGCAGCAATTAGCGAATACGAACTAACTAAACGCGAAAAGCAATTAATTTTTCTCTTTCTAAGTGGTCTTAGTAGCAAAGAAATTGCCATGATCTTATCCAAAATTGAGGATAAGGAAATTTCAAAAAACACTATAGATAATATCTTTGCTAATCAAATCCGGGTTAAATTTAATGCCTATAGCCGGGAAGCTTTAACAGAAAAACTATTACAACTCGGATTTGATCAATTGATTCCACAAGATCTATTAATGAGCTTTAAAATTCCACTATTAGATGTTGAGACCTACTAGGTTTGATTTGAGTTAAGTTTTCAATCATGAGTAGTACCCACATTAGATTATTATCCTCTCGCAAAATATTTTCGCTGTAGTGTCTTTGCCTGCAAGTAAAACAATACAGCGGCTATAATAACACCTGCTATATTAAGAAGCATATCCGCATCTAAAAAAGGTAATACCCCGTTATGTGAGACTACTTTTGACATGGTAGTAGTAATTATTGCACAGACAAATAATATTCCACTGGACATAAGCCCGGATGAGTTACCTGGAATATGACTGAATCTTGCTATAGTCAAACAGTATAATCCTGAATACAAGACACCTGCAAAGATATTTAATAAAACAGTAGTTCCCATAAGTACCCAAATGTTAATTACAAATCTGGTTATACCAAACATCACAGCTGAAATAATCACAATCGCAACTGCTGCACCAATAGCTTTTTCTTCAAAAGAGTATGATTTTATCGCTTTATTAACCAAACTACCAAATAACCATGCAATCCCTAATACCAAAGCACAATAACCAAAAGAAATTTGCGATAAATGCAAGGTGTTTTGGATAATATATGATCCAACCGTATTAAAAGATACTGCTACAGCATATAAAGTACCCATTGTAGCTACACCTAACAGGAAGAATTTATCACCCAGAATCGTGGTATAACTATTTTTAATTTCAATAAAGTTAACTGTTTTTCTCTTTTTTATCGTTTCTTTAGTAAATATTGCCGTAACTATTGCCAAAGTAAGCGCATAGCCCGCCATTAAAAGAAAGCTACTTTTCCAGCCAAAATGATGCCCAAGATAGCCACCAATTGCTGGAGCCAAAATTGGTCCCATAGACCACGCTATCTGCATAATGTTTACTTTTGATTTCAATAGTTCTTTATCATGGGCATATAAGGACATCGTTGCTACACGCACCGACACAGCAAAGAAACCAACACTAAGCCCCTGTGCTACACGAAGAACAATCAACATATGTATATTTGGTACAAAAACTATTAAAATTGCTAATAAAGCAAAAATAATCAATGAAGCAATGGTTAATTTCTTGGTACCATAGATATCAACAATAGTACCAGAAAAAAGCATACTGATGGCGTAACCCGCAGTATAAAAAGGAATACTTAATTGAGTCAAGAAGCTAGTAGTATGAAAATAAGCAGTTACCGCAGGCAATGATGGCGCATATGCATCTACTCCCATTCCCGGCAATGGTAAGATAAATAGCCCAATAATAAATACTAAATTTTTGTTCATGACTGATTCCTTCTTAATCTGATAGCACTATTTTAAACAGTTCAATTTATTTTGAAAATAGTACTTTTACACCATGATTAAGTCATTTGCTTTCCATGATTCATTATGGAAAATTATCAGCTGGCAGATACTGATTGTGCTAAAATCAACGAAATATCTGATTGTCATTTATATTGGAACCATTAGATGAATAATGAAGACTTTCTAGCCAAGGTAATTGCTAAATATAAGCGGCTGGATGAATTAATGCCTTTTTTCAGAATCGCTATTAAGGATAGCAAAACTCGAATCCTCTATGCCACGCAGAAGTATAAATTTACTCGTGGCGAGGACTCAAGTCAAATTGGCGAATATGGATTGCCACCAACTGTTTATAAGTATAACCAGAATCAATCTATTAATGAAGAGTTGGAAGTACAACAAACACGAACAGTCAAACATTCGATTAATATGAATTATTTTGAAGGTACGATTCAGCCATATATGACTAGCAAATATCCATTGATAAATCCGGATACTGACGAGGTGCTTGGAGTTGTGGTCGTACTACATAAAGTTCTTTATAGCAATATCCAGCACCAACTGCTAAGGGCTCTAGAAATTTATGAAGAGCCGCAATTTGTTGATTTTAATCAGTATAACTTGACAAAAAGAGAAAAGGAACTAATTTTTCTATTTCTAAATGGTTTAAGTAGCAAAGAAATTGCTATGGTTTTATCTAAATTAGAAAATAAACCTGTTTCTAAAAATACTATTGATAATATTTTTTCAAATCAGCTCCGGGTTAAATTTGATACATTTAGCCGAGAGGCATTATACAATAAGCTTCTTCAACTTGGATTTGATCGCCTAGTCTCCAAAGATTTATTATTTAATGTAAAGATTCCTCTACAACATATCGAAGCTTATTAATTATTCTCATTTTAAGCTATCTGCAAATCAATCCTTTTTGCGGTATAATTGCCGATTGGTGTAGCTAAGGAATTTTGCAACACAGCTATTACAAAATAGTCCGAGCAGTTACCTTTATTTAATGATCAATCCAGAATAGGAAATTTGTTACTGTGAAAACACTGCTAATCTCAGGAGGTTCTTCCGGAATAGGTGCAGCCTGTTGCGAAAAATTTTTGCAGAATAATTATCGGGTCTATAACCTAGATATAAATGACAACCCGAGCTTACAAAAATATCCTGCATATCGTTATTTAAAAACAAATATTTGTAATAATGGTGAAATTAGTCTCGCATTAGAAGATATAAGAAATCGTGAAGCTATAATAAATACAGTAATCGTATCAGCAGGGAAACATCTATCTGGGTCAATTGAAACTACCGATGAGGATGCCTTACTGGATATAGTAAATCTAAATTTGCTTGGAGCATGGCGATTGATCAAACAAATATTACCATTCATGAAAAAAAAGGGTGGCAATATAATAACCATTGGTTCAGATCAATCAACAGTAGGCAAGCCTAATTCTGCCGCTTATGGTATGACTAAGGCAGCTTTAGCACAGCTTACTAAAAGTATTGCGATTGATTATGCCAAGTATAATATTCGTGCCAATTGCCTTGGCGTAGGAACGATAGATACACCATTATATCGTAAAGCAATTGAAAACTATTCGCAAAAATCAGGAATAAGCCTTGATCAAATCGAAAAAGAAGAAGCAAGTTGCCAACCATTAGGCAGAATCGGTTTACCCCAAGAAGTAGCAGAATTAGCTTTTGCATTAAGCTTAGATAACCTTGCTTATGTTACCGGTGCGTTGATCCCGATTGATGGTGGTTATATCGCTCGCTAGACTAGAATTATTTTATGGAAATTAAACAATGAAAATTACTCGCGTTGAAATTTTTGATATGGAATGCCCGAAACGTCCGCAATGGCATCCAGTCTTTGTCCGGATTCATACTGATGAAGGTATCTCTGGAGTTGGTGAAGCCGGATTGGCTTATGATTGGGGGCATAGTGCTGCGGCTAATATGATCAATGAAATAGTTAAAGCTCGCGTAATTGGATTTGATCCGTTTCAGACTGAATTACTGTGGTCAAAAATGTTTCGTGAAGGTTTCTGGGCACAAGGCAGTAACGCGGTATTTTATGCCGCAATGAGTGCAATTGATACTGCGCTATGGGATATTAAAGGTAAAGCTCTTGGCGTTCCAGTTTATCAGTTACTTGGTGGTAAGGTAAATCCAAAACTACGTACTTATGCTAGTCAGCTACAGTTTGACTGGGATCCGGAAGCTAAGAAATTGATTCAGCCCGAAGAATATGCCAAAGCTGCTCAAAAAGCACTGGATGAGGGTTATGATGCAGTTAAGGTTAATCCAATGTTTTATGATAAAGATGGTAATACCTTATATGATTTAACTAAATTATTCAAAGCTGATTTATTAGAGTTAGTAAAAGCCAGAATGCAGGCAATTCGTGACACGGTTGGGGCGAAAGTAGATATATTCCTAGAGTGCCATAGTCTTCTTGGAGCTACCTCAGCGATCCAGATTGGCAAAGAAATTGCCGAAGAATTTAACTGTGCCTTCATGGAAGAACCAGTAAATTATGTTAATAGCGCACTGCATGACAAAGTTGCAGCAAAATTAACCGTACCACTAGCCGCAGGAGAGCGAATTTATCTGCGTCATGGGATGCGTCCATATTTTGAGAATCAGACTATTGATATCCTACAACCAGATATTGGTTTATGTGGTGGCTTTACCGAAGCTAAGAAAATCTGTGATTATGCCGATATGTATGATATTCAGGTTCAGGCTCATGTTTGTGGTGGACCTGTAGCAACTGCGGCTTCATTACATCTTGAAACTGCAATTCCTAATTTCTATATTCATGAACATCATACTTATGCGACCAAAGAGTGGAATCGCGAATTATGTATTCAGGATTATCAGCCGCAAAATGGCTATATGACAGTACCAGAGCTGCCCGGGCTTGGCATTGAATTAAATGATACAATTGTAATGAAGTCAAAAGCTTTCGAGGTTAAATAAATGAATGAATTAAACTATCAAAACATAAAAAATAATATTATTAATGCACGCGCTACGGATGAACAGAATCTGCGCAAACAGCTTGCCTACCTCTACCGAGTTTTTGATTATTATGGTTGGTGTGATCTGATTGTAACTCATCTATCAGCTCGGATTCCTAACCAAGAAGCATTATTGATTCTGCCATTTGGTTTGGCATTTGATGAAATTACTCCGGAAAATCTGGTAAAAGTTGATTTTGATGGGAACGTTATTGACAGTAAATTTGGCTTTCAAATCAATAAAAATGGCACAACCGTTCACCGGGCAGTATATCGTAATTTCCCAGAAGTAAACTGTATCTTGCATACCCATTCAACTTATGGTGTAGCCGTTTCTAATCTAGAAGAAGATTTACTACTTCTCGATCAGATTGCAATGATGTTTCATGGCAAAATTGGTTATCATGATTTTGAGACACTTTTTATCAATGATAATGAGCAAGATCACTTATTGCATGATATGCAGGGCAAATATTCGATGATACTGAAGAATCACGGTCTTATCAGCGTTGGTGCTTCAATAACCGAAGCTTTCTGGTTTCATTATTATCTTGAAACTAGCTGTAAATTACATGTTTTAACTCGCTCAACTGGTGAAAAAATCAAATACCCAAGCCAAGAAACTGTTATTAATACCGCTGCCAAGTATGAATTATGGCGTAATCATAATGATCACCTAGAAGTTAGTGATAGTGAGCTACTTTTTGATGCTGCCAAACGTAAAATCGGCTATATTTTCGGCTAAATAAGGATAACAATGGAGTTTATTGATAGTCACCTTCATTTATGGGATTTAAACCAAGAAATAAACTCCTGGGTTGTTAAAAGTAATGATCCATATTTAATGCAGAATTTCACCTTAAATGAATTTCTCAATTCCCACACTAAAGAGCATACTTTAGCCGGATTTATTACTATTGAAGCAGCAGACAGTGATAAAACGCTCGACGAAGTTAAATGGCTTAGTCAACTTAGTCAATCATTGCCGCCAAATATTCGCTACCGACATATAGCCTATATCGATACCACGCAGAACCCAAAAGAGTTTAATGAGGAGCTTGAGAAATTTAAGCCTTTTGAGATCGTCAAAGGATTTCGTGACATCTGCTCATTTTCAAAAAATAGCAACTATTCGCCATGTGCTAATGATATCACGCTAGATGAGAAGAAAATGCTGAATCTTCTTGAGAATCTGAAGCTACTTGCAAATAATGGCTATATTTATGATTGTCAAATGTATCCTGATCAGTTATTACGTATCTATCCATTGATTATCGAGAGTGAGGTCAAAACAATTATTGATCATTGCGGGCTACCATTATCAGCTAAAGATAAAGAGTTTATAGGCTGGCAATCCATGCTTGATAAATATGCACAAAGTAGTGTATTTTTCAAATTATCTGGTCTTGAGATGAATGATAATTGGGATAACCGAAGCAGAATAATAAAAACCATCATTGATAAAATCTCAATTGATCGGCTTTGCTATGGCTCCAATTTTCCACTGATTAAAAAAAATTGGTTGAATGAGTTATTAAATTTGTTAAAAAATATTGGTTTAACTAGTCAGCAAACTGAAAAGATTTTTGTCAAAAATGCTCTCGATTTCTGCTTCAGATAATTCGTCCATTACCCTATGTCATCTATTAAAGATTGAAATATTATGTTATATGATAAAGATACGCTCTTGCAAAAAGGATATATAATTATTGGGAATCAAACTCAACTTGATTATGATTATATCCATGCCAAGCTTTCCACTACTTATTGGGCAAAGAAGCGCTCCTTTGAAGCAACAAAGACTGCATTTGAAAATTCTTTTGTCAAGCTGGTATTACATCATGATAAATTGGTTGGTTTTGCCAGATTAGTCACTGACTATGCCATCTTTGGCTATCTGGCAGATGTGTTTATTGATGAAAGTCATCGTGGCAATGGGTTGGCAAAATGGCTAGTTAGTGAATTACTCGAAGACCCAAAGACTGTAAATATCAAAAAAATAATGTTACGAACTAACGATGCTCAATCTTTATACCGTCAGCTTGGTTTTGGTATCGCACCTGATCCTGAACGGAATATGGAGAAAATACACTTAAATATATAACCTCACCCAATTAATTATCAAAACAAACTAAACGAAAAAACGCCACTAGAATAACTATGATTAACGGAACAACTAAGATTGCTTAGACTAGTTATCAGGCATTCTTCAAAAGAAGTATCCCCAGTTGGGATGCCATAACCATCAAGTATTTGATATTGCCCATAAAGATAAACCTGATTATTTTTGGCAACTGAAGTCAAAGAATTTAACGACCCATAAGTACCAGAATCTACTGGAGCAGTGAAATTGGCATTAGCAAGGTTACAGTCAGTAAACCCGCCAAGATTATCGATTGTACACTCTTCTACTATCACTGGTGCGGGATCTAATAATGAATCTTGGTATGACACATATACATAGGAATGATTATTTAGCTGTAGAAACGCCATTGATGTAAGTGGAGATGGTGTATTAAATTGATGGATCTCGGTGCAGGATGAAATAGAAGCATCTACTTGAGAAATATTACAACGATAAACCTTACCTATTATTCCTTGAGCATATAAATATAAATTACCATTGGTATTCCAGAGCCGGATACCACTGATTGCTGAATTACCAATTGTATTAAAGTCGAAGCCTAAGGAACAGCCACTTAAATCTCCATTATTAGACATACTGCAGCGGTAAACCTGAGCTGCCACTCCAGCACCCAGAAATAAATAATTTTGACCGTTTATATTTTGAGCCAACATTCCAGCTTCAATAAGACCACTCAGGGAAAAATTACCGTTAGAAGCATCACTACATGCTGTACCTAATGTTCCATCATTTGCTACTGCACATTTATAAACATAACTAGCTGTCGCTGACCTTGAGGGAACATATAGATATTTACTGGTAAGCTCTGGATTAAATACAGTCATGTTATATACATATGAATAGCCAGATAACCCAGTAGCTGCGTTTTGATCGCTGCACCCAGAAATACTACCATTATTATTAATTAGACAACGATTCAAGGTGGTAGTAAGATTTGGGAAAGTGCCAGTTTTAAATGGTGCATATAAATTTTGACTACCATCAGATGATGACCCAACGGTGTAAAAATCTCCAACTGCATCGTAACCAGAGGTTGTAGTTGTTGCAATTAATGCCCCATTGCCAATATGATCACCTTGTATATTTACAAAACAACTATTATTTGTAGTAGTTAAATTACATGATGATGTGCTTAAATTACAATTAATATTCGAGCTATTACAGCTGATTGAGATTGGAATTGGTGTAGTTACTCCAAAACTGTTTTCAAGTGTAATGGTTGCTTGAGTTGTATTTCCTAATTGAATAAAATTACTTACGCTAGTTAATGCTAAATTTCCAGGTACTGGGGGAGGTATTGGAGATGGACTCGGAGTAGGTGCAGGCGTTGGGGTTGGGGTTGGAGGTGGCACTATATCAGGATTTACATTTTGATTAGTTGTTCCGGTAGTTATTTCTATCTGTCCACTTGGATTCTGTGCAGTTATGGTCACTGGATTGGTTGCTGGAATTGTACTACCATTCAATAACTCATAGGTTATTTTAGTTGCTTTTTGCCTGCCCAAACTTTGTTCTGCTATAGTAACCCTTACATTCGGACTGCTGCTCGTTACCGTTATCTGCGATGCTGTCAAATCTCCTATATTGTATAAGTAACCATACTGGATTGAATCTTTCTGTGTCAGATATACCTGATTGGGGGTTAATTGCAGATTGATATTATTACCCTGCGTAGTCAGTGTATACGTTGCCGTACTCGTACTGCTATTTGTCGTAGCTTTTAATGCTTCACTCTTCAGGTTTAGTCTCTCGGCTAAGCTACTTACCGCTGATGTAGCTAATGTCTGGTACGATGTCTGTACTTTGATATTCTGCGTCAGGTTCACTCCCTGCGGAATCGGTAACTCTATCTCTACTACATCTCCAATTTGCAGCGGTGAACTACCTGGTCCTGCGTTATTACTTGTTACCATCTGGTTCGGAATTACATTCCCACTTTCATCTACCAACTCTATCGTATTGATTGTCCCTACATTTGGTGACTGCACTACTGCGGTTACCAAGATAAATGGTACTCCGCTTTCGCTATATTGCGCTTTGGGATAGAAATATAAGCCTACTCCATTTGCATTGGCTGATTCGCTATATGGTACTTGTTGCACTCCAATTGCTAACGGTGTTGCTGCTTCGGCTCCATTACTATCTATTGCACTTACTACCGTACCTCCTGCTATTGTTGATTCTGGTACTGAGAATTTCAGGTAACAGCTACTTTTTGCTGCTATATTTGCACAGGCTAATGCACTTGCCTGATCCATGGTTATGCTATTTCCTGAGCCTACCTGCTGCCCAACACTATACTTGATTCCACTTATCGCTACATCTGATGGGTTATATACTCCCATGTAGTTGATACCTGTCTTGTTCGCTAATGAAGGTAAGATACTTGGGGCTACAAAGATTAATTGACTATTTCCATTAGGTGGAACTGTGCAGCAGCCACCGCTTCCGCCTCCACACGCACTTAATACCGCTGCGGTTATCCCTGCTAATGCCAGATTCTGAATCCTACGACTTCTTCCATGTACGAATGTCTTTGTTGTCAGATTTTTCATGCATGCCTCTTATACCAATTATTTCTATATTTTTTATTTCTTATCTACCATGTATACTTAGTTTTGCTTTAGTAAATATGGTCATCTCTCAAAATAAACAGGATGATATTTCTTGTCTATCACCCTGCTCTCATGAAGGAATCTTTTATAATGTTGCTATTTAGAAATTGTACTGTACACCACCCAGTACCAAATTCGTTGCTCCAGCACTCTGATTTCCGCCACCAAATGGTACATAAATTGTATCTTCTACTCGTAAATCAAAATGATTACTAATCGCAAATGATCCTCCCACTCCTGCTAAACCTACAAAATTTGACATCGTACTATTCTGACAATAAGATGATGGAGTGCCCGGATTAGTTGTGCCACTAAAGCTTTGATAGTTAAGACCAGCCCCCAAACGCCCATATAAAGCAAAAACACGACTTAATGGCAAAGTTCCTTTTGCTGCCACATCAAAAATATTATTATATTGTGATGCTCCATACTGACTGCTTGGTAACCATGCATAGCCACCCTCTAAACCAAATGAGCGGTTAAAAGCATAGCCTGCATTTAAGGTCGCGGCAAATGAACCTGTTGGTAAATACTGCATTGTCCCAAAACCAGCATTGGCATTAATGTATGCTCCAGATGTAGCAAAATCATTAGCATTTACCATCTGCAAAAAGATAAGTAAAGTAACCCATAAATATGCCTTTTTAATTTCTAAATTTGGTAGTAACATACTCCCGCTCTCAAAATACAGATTAAACTCAAAAATATTCTTGATTTTAGCAATACCCCCTATGAAACAACAACCATCAAAATGATGGCTAAATATACAAGTGAAATTTTTCTATAATCTAAATAACATCTGAAGTTGACTAAATAACAATATGTTATAATTGAATCTAATAACAGCTCCTACCTACCCCCTAACATCAAATACCAAAACAGTCTATGGATAGATATAAATGATATTCAACATAAATAAGTTAAAAATGAGCGACGATGTACAACAAATGATCATTAATAATCCAAATCATCTGGTTTTGGATAAAGAAGATAGGATAATATCTTTAGGGGAGAACCGCTATCAAGAATTTAATGCAGAAAATTCAGAGTCATTATTAGGGAAAAGACTACCAGAGATAATTACAAAACCAAACGATATTTTTCTGAAAGATAAGGAAGAAATTAAGAGGCAAATGTTTAATGGTTGTTTAGATAAAATGTGGCTACTGGTCTCCAATCATTTTGTTAGTAAACATGAATTACATATTACGTTAAATCAAACTATATTTGATTTTAAAAATCAACCTGTTGGTTGTTTATTAATTCCTGAGCAATTCAAATTATCTGGTCAGAGTTTAACTCCCCCCCAAATAGTAAGTCTAAGTGTTCGCCAACAGGAAATTATATTTTTACTTGCCATAGGTTTTGCACAAAAAGAAATCGCAGGGCTTTATAATATAAGTAGGGGAACTATTATCAAAAATATTGGCATTATTTGTGACAAATTTAATTTGCAAGGTGCCAATGTAAGAACATTAGTTGAGCTGGCTTACGATGTAGGCTATGGAATCCCTCCATTCCACTTACTGAAAATTGGCATATTCCAATTACCTACATCACATTTAAGCAATTACCATTTGCGTAAATTTTTATTTGGGAAATAGTAATAATTTTTCTTAAATTACACTTAGGTTAACTATTATTAATATGATGGATAATTTTTAGGAACTGGAAGCCCACGAGCAGCTAACATAGAATTTAATTGCGCGGGATCATCAGTAATTATCCCATCTACACCCCATTTGATCAGCTTATCTACAAGAATCGGATCAAAAACAGATCCTGAATTTTCAGGCCAAGTCCAAACTACAACTTTTAATCCCAACTTATGTGCTTCATCAAGATCTTCTTTGGTTAATGCTGTATCTTGAGGTTCATAACATGAACCACCCAAAGCTTTAATCATCTTAGGTAGAGAGTTTCCATAGTCTTTTAATAATTTTCCACCACTCCACAACCCAGCCTGTTTAGGGTCAGAAGAATGCATACGCTCTATATCGTCCCCACCAACCAGAAAAGCTAATTTAACTTTCGGATTTAATTTATGTAGCTCATATAATGGAACCCAATCAAAAGACTGTATTTCAGCTCTTTCAACTAGATTATTTTTAACAAGAAACTGATTTACCTTAATTGCAAATTCTTTTGGTGAAACAGTCCAGTTTGGATGTTCTGGGTCATTCTTAATTTCAATCTGGAAATCAACCTGATTATCGGTAACTTTATTCACATAATCAGCTACTTCTTGCAATGTTGGCATCCGAGTACCATCAACTGGATATTGCTCAGAGAAATATTTGGCGTATGGACTTGCCGGATTTAGTTTTCCTGCATCGTATTTTTGCAATTGTGTCAGAGTAAGATTTTTCACCAAATATGGTTGGATATTTTTATCAATTCCTCCCGGAGCACTTTCTAGACTTTTATAAAATTCCTGTTTGCTATTTGCCCAGAATTTACCATCTTTACGAAGGATATCTGGATTTAACCAAATATCATGATCAATTAAAATTATCCCATCCTTGGTAACCCCGATATCCATATCAACCCAGTTTGTTCCAACCGCAAGGCCAGTTTTATAGGCTGGCATGGTATTTTCTGGGGAAAAGCTACGCGCACCACGATGTGCGTACACTTCAACAAATGGCTTTTTTGAATCTGTATGTGGTTTACCAGCAATAATTGGATAACTAGAATCAGCAAAGGACATCGTAGCGATAACTCCCAAATAGATAGATAATATAGTTTTTAGCATAAATCGTTCCCTCCCCTAACGTAGTTCAGAAATAATTATAAATGAACTTGTCTTATTAGAAACAATTAAATTAACAACCCATAGCAATTATAAATAATATAAATACATTTCAGACAGATAATAAGACTACTTCTCAAGCATAATGGTAATTGGCCCATCATTAATTAATTCAACCTGCATATCAGCACCAAATATTCCTGATTCAACCGAAATATCATTTGCTCTTAATTTATCAATAAAATACTCATAAAGGGGTTTTGCTATTTCTGGACGGGCTGCGTTAGTAAACGAGGGGCGATTACCCTTTTCTGCTTCTGCATATAAGGTAAATTGAGATATAACCAGAATACCTCCGGCAATATCTTTTACTGAAAGATTAAGTTTATCGTCAGAATCAGAGAAGATTCGCATATTAATGATTTTATTGGCAAGCCAATCGCATTGATTTCTAGTATCATCATGGGTAATCCCGAGTAAAATCAATAATCCCTGATTTATTTTGCCAACTATTTCACCTGCAACACTAACTGAAGATAATTTTACGCGCTGAATTACAGCCTTCATTTAGTTTCTCTTATTAATTGCTTTGTAGTTTCAGGAGTCTTTTTTAGCTGATTAGCGCCGCGGGTAACATTAAAAATACTTACCTTTAATTTAGCTGCTATTTCACGGTGAGTGAGATTACCATGAATGAGTTCTTTTAATATCATATAACGGGCAGCTATTTTTTCACATTCGGCAGGTGTCAAAGTAAGTTCAAACAGTTCCTGTAACTCAGCTACAGACTCAATTTGTTGACAATTAGAGATAAAACTACTCCAAGCAGGATTTTCTTTCATTTATTACTTTCTAGGATAAGTATTATAGATCCTAATGAATATTATCACAGTCATAATGATACACAAATTCACTATATTATGCGATTGATTTTAATTATGAGAAAGAAATTGAAGCTACAAAAAGAAAAAGCAGCTCATTAAATGAGCTGCAAAGGGGTAAACTTGCATTAAAAGAGCTAGCAGCCTGTTTTCAAGGGAAGGTCTACATATCCAAGCTATCGTCATTCACCTATACTATTTTTAGTTTCAGCGCTTTTCGTTACCTTGGAAAACTGCCTTGCTCTAATAATGCAAGTACGATATGATAACCCACCTTCATTGCATATTGCAACATTTAACACCAAAAAAATATTATTTTTTTAAATTATTTGCGAAATAATTAGTTTGTCATTTGTTATATTTAATAATATCAACATATTAACCACAGGACAAACTTAGCACTATTTAGGATATTTAGTCAATCTAATTTATAAAAATTAGTGATTTTTGTGCAACAAGACCGAATGATAGTGTCAATCATGGGTATTGGCTGTAAAATAACTCTTTAGTAAAGTTCAATTTTTTGTAAAAAGCAGGCAATCGGCTCAACGTTACATTATTAGTAAGTTTAGTACTAAATATTACAAGTAGAGAAAAATGAAAACAATTCTTTTAAGTGGCGCTTCTGGTTTTATCGCATCTAATTTCAGAAAGCAATTTCACAATGAATATAGATTTATACTATTAAGCCATACAAAAAATGCTTCCAGTATCACTTTAAATGAACTCGAAAATAACCCCGAACTAATTAGATCTATTGATATAGTCATTAATCTTGCTGGAGCAAATATTGGAGCCAAGCGCTGGACAACACAAAGAAAGCAGGAACTACTTGAAAGTAGAATCTCTACGACTAAAAATCTAGTAAGCTTATTCAATGAATATAATTCGGAAATACATTTTATCTCAGCCAGTGCCATCGGAATCTATCATCCTAACCAAGAGAATAAAGAAACTGAAAGTATTGACTATAGCAATTATGAAAATTTCTCACAGGAAATCACCAAAAAATGGGAAACTGAAGCTTTAAAATTTAAAGGCAACTTAACTATTACCCGCTTGGGGGTAGTTTTGGCTAGTAATGGCGGAGCTTTTCCACAAATGTTACGTCCTTTTTTATTTGGGGCTGGAGGAAAACTAGGTAATGGACAGCAGTATTTCCCATGGATTGCACTAACAGACTTACTCAATGCCTTAAAGCATATAATTGATAATAAGCTGACTGGTATCTATACTCTGGTTGCGCCAGAATTAATTACAAATGCAGAATTAACCAAACACATAGCACAGACATGGAAGCGCCCAGCTTGGTTTAATCTTCCACAATCAGTAATTAGATTAATTTTTGGTCAAATGGGGCAGGAATTATTTTTAAATAGTATTAAGATTTCTCCAGATAAGTTGATTGCTAGTCGATTCAAATTTAATTATCCGAGTATTGCTGAATGTCTAACTGCAATAAAAAAACAGGAATTTTAATATCATGCAAAAGATAATTAAGTGTTTTTCTATACTTTTTTTAGTTTCTATTCACTATTCATATGCCGCAACTTATATACCAGAATCTGGAGACTTTCTTTTTCAGGATCTGAATTGTGGTTCAATGTGTGATAGTATTGATAGTGTTACCAGAGGGTATGATAACACCTATGTTTCTCATGTAGGAATGATTATTAATACTGATCCGCCAGAGGTGATTGAGGCAGTATCAAATGGAGTAGAGATTACACCATTGACAAAATTTCTCCAGCGCAGTCTTGATTCAGAAAGTAAGCCACGAGTCATGGTTGGCAGACTAAAACCAGCCTACAAGAAACTGATACCAGATGCTATATCTATTGCCAGAGAGCAAATTGGTAAGCCTTATAATAGTAGTTTTATTCCAGCACGGGGAGAAGCTTTCTACTGCTCAGAATTATTTGATTACTCGTTTAAAGCAGCAAATAATAATCAGCCATTTTTCCATCCAGCACCGATGAATTTCACTGATGGTAAATCGAGCAAAATTCTTCCACTTTGGCAAGATTATTACAAGCCCTTACATATCAAAGCACCCCAAGGAGTATTAGGTACTAACCCCGGAGCAATGTCCAGGGAAAGTATGATAGAGATAATTTATTTTTATGGAAAGCCGCGCCAGCATTAATTATACTGATTAGCTTCCCAACTGCCATACATAGGGTTAGGTAGGATAAAGTAGCCTTTACCAAAAATACTAAACTCGCTGCTATTTTCATCAAGAGAATTTGCACTGCCCTGTTTAAACTTAGGGAAATCTTGAATATTATCACCAAAATAGGCGATTACTTTATGCGCTGGTAATTTATTTGACCAAACCATCTGTGTGGCATCATAATTACCAGTATTTATAGCATTAAAGCGTGGGTTTTTATTACTTGGCGTTTTAGAGTCACGGCGATTTGCCAAAACCACTTGATCAAAATAAATTTTCTCATGTTTTAGATTTTGGGTAGTAGTATCCAGTACGCTACCAGTTTCATCTTTAAATGATCCATCACGATTTGAAACAAATGAAACATAACCACCAAGATCATGAACTAGTTGGGTAAATTTGGCTACGCCGGGCAATGCAGTAGATTTCATCGGATTTGCTACATAGTGACTAAAATCAGATTCATTACTAGCCAGTTCGCCGCACTCACGGAAATACCATGAATTATCCAGTGTTGTTTCATCAATATCAAGTACTACACCCCAGCTTTTCGCTTTTGGATGGTTTGATTTAACCCATTCACTGACATAATTTGTCCCGATCAAAAAAGTCTGATTATAAAGAGCTTTTTTCTCTGCCGAATCACGGTACCATTTAACAGCCTGTTTTATATCTTGCTGCTTAGCTTCTGGCGAACAAATATTATCGGCATAACAATTGATACTACTCAAGATAAATAACGAGGTTAATATTTTTTTCATTAGCGCTTCCTTTGAGGTTAATTTCAAGAAGCTATTATAGTTTGCAAGGTTTATTAAATCAAAGCGAATTTAATAAAACCAAATATTTGATAAATTATTATTAAATTACAGATAGATATGTAAGAGTATTAATCTACACCGGGGGTTATTTAGGCAAAAAATTAAGCAGGCTAGGAAGCCTGCTTGTAACTTAAAACTAGCTTAGTCAACATAGGTATCTGATTCAGTATAATCTTTGTCACCTGGCTTAACTAAATTAACTACTTGAGTAACACCTTCCATCGCATAAATACCATTAATGGCTTTATTTAGTGCAGTTAAATTACCAAGGTTGCTTCCCATAATATAAACTACACCATCAACAGCATTTACCCTTACGTATTGAGCGTCAATATCACTTTGTGATTTAATTCTTGCCATAGCCTTATCCGCCAATGAAGAGTTTGAATTAAGTACTGGCTTATTAGCATTTATTGTCAGGTAGTTATCAACCTGCTTAACATATGGAATCTGTTTTGCAATAGCCGCAGCACGAGTTTTATCACTACTACTAGGAACTTGTCCCACCAACAATACTTCTCCAGAATAGGCTGTTATATCAATTGCGTTGCCTGGGATTTGTGTTTTGTATAAGCTTTTCAATTTATTTTGTAGATCTTTATCATCTTTTGCTTGATTATCAGCATCTGTATAGTATGGTGCCGTTAATTCAGATGATACTTTATACGCAGCCTGTGTAGAACATGAGGTTATTGCCAGCATTGAGATTAATATTGTAATTAAAGAAGATGTTACCCGCATATTGAATGATTACCTTTGAAAGAATCTATTATAAATATTATATCGGACATATTCTATCATAAACCCACAAATAAGAATAAAATTTACTCTCTAGGATTATTATTGACACAAGCATCAGATAAGATTAAGTGTTGCATTTTTGCGAAAAATACACATTTAGGGTAAATAATAAGCTATAATTATGCACTTTTTAAATTTTTGGAGAAAAAAATGTTAGACATCAATGAAAAAAAAGTCTGTGCCATTCTTGATAAAATTATTGCTCACGAATTAGCTGGTGTTAGCCGCTATACTCATTACAGCTTAATGGTTTATGGTTTAGAGCGCCTTTCTTTGGTTGGTTATTTTAAAGGTCATGCTACTGAATCTCTTGATCATGCATTAAAAGCAGGTGAATTGATGACTGGTTTGGGTGGACATCCAACTTTAGAGACAGAGTCAATCAAAGAGTCAAATAAGCATGATTTACAAACTATCATCAAAGAATCCATTGAACATGAAACTAAAGCAGCTAAGCTTTATCATGAATTATTAGATGAAGTTAAAGATAAATCTGTTTATCTTGAAGACTATGCACGTGGTATGATCGGTTCTGAAGAGCAACACGTTCTTGATATGCGTAAAATTGTTAAAAAATAATTTTTCACGCTAAAAGATTTGCTTATAGGGGTAGATTTTTCTATCCCTATTTTTCTAGCCATATACCTTATCTACAAAACTACGCTCTGAAGTACTAACCGAAAGATTATCAAAAATTTTATTAATATACGTCATAAAAGCTTTGAACTTTGGATCATTCTCGTTAATATTTCGTAAAAGATAATAATCAATATACCCGGCATGAAACTCGGGAAATAATCGAATCAGTTGATTAGAGGCTAACTCTTCCTGAACCAGATACTCTGGCAACTCAGCAATCCCCTGATGACCCATGATAAAAGACTTTGCCTCAACAAAACTACTTAGCGTAATTTTCCGCTTAACCTCAAGCTCAACCATTTTTGCATCATCTTCGGAAAATAGCTTAATTGTATTACTCTCTAATCCCTCCAAATCCGATCGACAAACAATAAAATGTTTATAAGCATCCTCAACCTTATTTAATAAGCCATAATTAATTGCATATTCAGGAGTACAAAGCAGTAGCAGCTTGGTTCTACCAATCTTTTTTATTTTCTGTGACTGCTGTAATGGCTCGTAATCTGTGATCGCTAAATCATACAATTCCTTTTTCATATTAAATTTATTAAAGTTATGAACAATGTTTAACTCCAAATCTGGATATTTAAGTAGCAAGTTACTTATTTCTGGGATTAAAAGGTTATTTGCAAACGTAAAAGGTAAAACAACGTTTAATTTACCCTCAATACTTATCTCATTTTCTTCAAATAAGTCATTAAGCTTACGTTCATAGCTCTTGAAACAGTCATAGAAAAACCT
This sequence comes from Aquella oligotrophica, assembly GCF_002892535.1. NCBI lineage: Bacteria > Pseudomonadati > Pseudomonadota > Betaproteobacteria > Neisseriales > Neisseriaceae > Aquella > Aquella oligotrophica. Next base: position 128,496 of record NZ_CP024847.1, read on the forward strand.
TCCATCTTCAGTCAAAGATACACCTTGCGGGCTTCTATTTAAGAGAGTCTTGCCTACTTTAGCTTCCAATCCATCAATTCTCCGTGCCGCTGTAGAATGAGGAATAGAAAGTTTTTTTTCTGCTGCAAGAATACTACCTGCATCTACCACTTTTAAAAAAAGTAGAATATCATCAATCATATCTAGTCCTCATAAACCAGGATTACAAAGCCTACTTTTTTCCATTTGTTTTTCAATTTCAGCTTCAATTCCTTTAAATGAATTGTAAAGCTTCATTCCATAATCAGTTAGAGAAATTTCTCCGTAACCTCTACGAATAAGCGCATGATTTAGCTTCTTCTCAAGACTAGAAATTTTTCTGGAGATAGTTGATTGAGCAATACCCAAAGTACTAGCTGCAGTTGCAATCTTACCAGCCTGAACAATTTTAACAAAAAAGCAGATTTCACTATACATGATAAGCCCCTTTTACATAAAACCTCTATTTATCAATCCATTATAAATGACTGATACCTTCCTAACCACGTATAATACTATAGCCAAATTTATCACGGTTTCCCACTTTTGCAAAATCTATTCCCAAATATGCAAACCCATATAATATACTGATTATAAATGATTTAATCTACTTTAACCAAGCAGAACTGATTTCATCTTAATTATGTTCTCACCTTTATTAAACCAATCTGGTAAAATAATTAGAATGATATTTACTGGAAAGTACACTAATGAATCGAGAATATCCCGTCAATAATTTCTATCAGATTATAGGTAATAACTTACGTAAAAAACAAAATAAAACAGCAATTATTGATGGTGACATTAAAATATCTAATCTTGATTTAAAAAAACATATAGATACAGTTGCCAGTTATTTGGTTGAATCGGGGATAAAACCGGGTGATAAAATTGCCATGATTATGGCAAATTCATACATGTTTATTGTAAACCTGTTTGCAATCTCAAAAATTGGAGCAGTGGCAGTTCCTGTTAATAATTTCCTCAAACATGATGAATATGCTTATATTCTGAATGACTCTGAGGCTAAGTTGTTATTTGCCTCAGCTAAGTTTGCTTCTGAAATAAAAGGACTTACTATTGCTACCAAAATAGAGAAAGTCATTTGGGTTGATGGCGTTCCGCTTGAAAATGAAAAAAATATAGACTATACTAAAATTACAGATAAATTTAGAGATACTACCTCATTCGTAGATAAAGACTTAAATGATCTTGCAGTAATCATATATACAAGTGGTACTACCGGTAAGCCCAAAGGAGCTATGCTTAGTTATCAAAATTTACTATCAATTATTTATGGCGCAATTGAGCATTATAATATCAAAGAAGGACAAGCAAAATTTATCTGTTACCTTCCGATGTTTCATGCTTTCACGCTTGCAGTAACAGTTCTGTTACCGATAGCCACCAATAGCGGTGTCATCATTGTCCGCTCAATTGCGACCAAAAAAGATTTTGCCCAACTCCTAAAACTGGTTCTTCTTCACCGCTGCCAATACTTTGTTGGTGTTCCGGACATATTTAGTGCTATGGCAAGAGCAAAATTACCTTGGTATTTTCATTGGTTTCATAATGTAAAAGGCTGGGTCTCAGGAGCTTCTCCATTATCCGAAGACGTAATTACACGTTTTAGCAAAACCTTCAAACGGGGAAAATTGGTTCAAGGTTATGGACTTAGTGAGTGCGCATCAGGTGTTTCATTAAATAAACCTTGGGCAAATAAGTTTGGTTCTGTGGGAACTCCATTACCAAGCTTTGAGATCGAGGCTTTTAGCGAAGATTTTCGCCTTGAGCCACGTGGAGAAGTTGGTGAGTTATGTATTAAGGGTGATTGTGTAATGCTTGGATACTATAACCGCCCAGAAGAAACGGCAGAGGTTATTACGGATGGCTGGTTTAAAACTGGGGATATTGGTTATGTTGACCAAGATGGTTATGTATTTATAATTGATCGTAAAAAAGATTTAATCATCCATAAGGGAATGAATATTTATCCCCGAGAGATTGAAGAATTTCTCTATACACATGAAAAGATTCAGGCTTGTGCAGTAATTGGAATTAAAGATATTGAAGAAAATGAAACCCCTGTTGCCTACATTGAAGCAAAAGAAGGCGTTGAAATTTCAGAAAAAGAAGTTAAGGATTACCTAAAGCCGCTTCTTGCACCTTTTAAACAACCCAGAAAAATCTTCTTTATGGAAAAATTACCAAGAAATGCCACCGGAAAGATCTTGAAACGGGAATTGCGTCTTATAAACAATAATTAAAATTTTGGAAATATGAATGAAAAAAGCAGTTGTTGCCTGGAGTGGTGGCAAAGATAGTTGTCTAGTTTACCATTTAGCAAAGGTACAAGGAATAGAAGTAGTTGCATTATTAACTATGCTCGATGGTAAACATAACTGTTCTCGATCAAATGGAGTTGACAGAGAAATTCTTGAGTTACAAGCAAACTTATTGGGAATACCAATTCTTTATTTAGATACCAGCTGGGAAAATTATCGTCAAACTCTGTTATCTGGATTAAAAATCTTAATTGAAAAATATCAAATTGATGGCTGCATCTTTGGAGATATGGATAACTTGGCACATAAGAAATTTAATGATGAATTATGTCATGAAGCTGGGATTAAAGCACTTATGCCAATATGGGGGAAATCTAGATTTGAAGTTTATACCTTACTCCACAAATACCAGATCAAAGCTAAAATTAATGTTATAAATAATTCTTTTAATCTTGATGATATTTTGGGTGCTGATTATCATAATCTTAATCTATATGAATTAGTCTCACGACCACTTGATATTTGCGGTGAACAGGGAGAGTTTCATACCTTGGTTTATGATTGTAAGGAATTTAAACAGTCAATACCTATTTGTGAAAGTGATGTTTATAAACTTGATTCGGTAACAATGATAAAATATAACTTACGGTAAAAGAAAAGCCCGGATTAAATTAACCCGGGCTTTCGCATATTAATGAACAAACGTAAAGGAGTCAGGGGTCGCAGCTTCCCAAAAGCGTTGATATTGCTTAGGAACTGTCGAAGCCTCAAGTAAACAGCCCGACTTCACAAATTCATAAATTTCATCAAAATAGCGCACTTCGTGATCACTTATTCGACGCATCACACTTGATGGCAAAATATCACTCGGATTTTCAAGTCCCATTGCTCCAACTAGCTCTGTAAAATTTTTAACCGTTGATTTATGGTAATTATACACCCGCTCAGACTTATCATCAATATCGAGCTGCTTAAATAGGCGCGGATTCTGCGTGGCAACACCAACGGGACAAGTATTATTACCACATTGTTTAGATTGGATGCAACCCAAAGCTAACATCATGGCGCGTGCAGAATTGATAATATCAGCACCTAATGCCATCATCCGCACCATGTCAAAACCTGTCGCATTTTTTCCGCTGGCAATAATGCGGATATGTTTACGTAAGCCACAACCAACTAAAGCATTATTAACAAAAACCAAAGCTTCCTGAAGTGGCATACCAATTGAATTTACAAACTCCGAAGGTGCAGCACCAGTACCACCTTCCATCCCATCAATCACAATAAAGTCAGGATAAATACCCGTTTGCAACATTGCCTTACAGATTGCAAAAAATTCAGTTTTTTTACCAATACAAAGCTTGAAGCCAACTGGCTTACCATCAGATAACTCTCGTAACTGAGCAATAAAATGGCATAAACCTAGTGGCGTTGAAAAGGCTTTATGTGTCGGCGGGGAGATTACATCCTTATCCATACTTACGCCACGAATGCGGGCAATTTCTGGCGTGATTTTTTCTTTGGGTAACATTCCGCCATGAGCTGGTTTTGCCCCCTGAGATAGCTTAATCTCAATTAGTTTAACATTTGGCAGAGTTGCTTGTTGGCGAAACTTTTCTGGATCAAAATTGCCATCAGCAGTTCTAAATCCAAAATATGCAGTTGCTACTTGCATTCCTACATCGCCGCCAAGTAAATGATATTCAGTTAATCCACCTTCACCAGTATTATGCAGGAAATTTCCTTTTTTAGCTCCAAGATTTAGTGCCATTATGGCGTTTTTGGATAGTGCCCCAAAGCTTAGTGCAGATATATTCAGACGAGAAGCTGAATACGGCTGTTTGCATTGCTCATTACCAATAATTATACGCGGATCTACATCGGTATGATGTTTAGGTGAAAGAGAGTGTAGTGCCCATTCATACCCAGCTTTCATAATATCTTTATCATTACCAAATGAAATGGTATCCGGTATTCCTTTGGCACGTTCATAGACTATAGTTCTAGTTTTGCGGTCAAACGGTCGTTCGCTATCATCACTTGCAACAAAGTATTGTTGAATTTCTGGACGAAAAAATTCAAGAATATAGCGCATATGACCAAGAACTGGAAAATTTCTTAATAATGTATGTTTGCGCTGAATCCTATCATAAACTCCAACTGCAGCAAGGATCCCAATTAAACCAAAAATCCAATACCAATTAGCTTGTACAATAATCAGTAATGCGACAAAAAAAATCAGGACAATTCCAAATCCTACATACCACTTACGGCGTTCAGTTACCAGCATAATAATCTACTCACAAAAAACCACGTTGCGTTATTTTATCATTATAAGGAGTTTGATCAAGAACAATAAAGCTATAAATTTGACTAAAAATATCACAAACTTTTCTAGGATCAAATTTTCTAAGAGCTTAAATAAAAAATGATGGTTATGATATAAGCAAGGGATACTTTCAAAATACAACTAAGAAACATATTTTTGTATCAATTTATTTTTTAAATATGATAATATTATTCTCACAAACCATATAAACGCATATGATTATCTTAGTAATAGCTACAGAAGGAATAAAGATGAAACGAGTAAATGGAATCATGCTACTTTTGGCATCAGAGATGGTCATTAGCGGATGTAGTTCGGGAAGTAGTAATGGCACAACACAGCCATCCCCATATCAATTCGTTGTTGATGCTGGCAGTAGTGGTTCACGAATTTATGTCTATAACAAATTGACAACAGAATCAGGGCTAGTTATAAACGACCTATATGAATCAAAAATTAATATTCCTTTGGCAAGTTTTGCTAATAATCCTCAAGATGCTGGTAGTTATGGAATCCAACCATTATTAACCAGTGCAATTAACTTTATCCAAACTAGAGAATCAACGGTCAATTTAGCAATTATTCCAACCAGTGTTCTTGGTACTGCTGGAATGCGTTTAGTGCCGGAATCACAGCAGAATGCAATTTATCAAAGTGTTGCTGCAACAATAATTGAAAATAATCTAGAATTAGATCAGACAAAAACAATCAGCGGACAATATGAAGGTATCTACTCATGGGCGGACGTCAATTATTTACAAAATAATTTTGGCAATAATATTACAAATGGTATATTTGAAGTTGGCGGGGCATCTACCCAAGTAGCATTTGCTACTCCGCAGGCAAGCAGTGAGAGTATTATCAAAATTTCAGTTAATAATAAATTTTACAATGTCTACGCAATAAGCTTTTTAGGTCTAGGACAAGATGTAGCAAGGAACACGATGAATACGCTAGCAAATCATAATGCCTGTTATCCATTAGGCTACAGCAGTACCTTGCTTGACATTAATGGTAATTTTGATTTTAGTAACTGTGTATCAAACTACGATTCAGTTATAGCACCATATCCAGAAATAAATCAGGTAAAAGATGTAGCTGGTTATTCTTCAGAATCCTTTATTGGTATAGCCAGTGTCTATTATGCCCTAAGTTTTTGGAACATAGAAAGTCAACCGGGCTTACTCACACAGAACATTAACTCTACCTGCGTTGAAAATTATGCTCAAATTGTGGCACAACACCCAACTGCCTTTAAACCAGAAAATCAATGTGCAAACTCCACTTTGATTAACACTATGATGTTCAATAACCTTGCTATGGAATCTAGTCAACTAACTGCTGTAGAAACAATAAATGGTACACCTCTGACATGGACATTAGGATACGTATTGGTTCAAGACTAATTTCTCTGTTTAAAGAAACAGCTAGCAATAAAACTAATAATTAGTGTGGCAAAAATAAAGTATAAACCCATATTATACTTATACCAGCCATCATGTACTGTTGAACTAAATATCCAATGGTAAACAAATATTTTCTTACCCGGATTGATAATGCCAAGTTCAGTATTGGCAATAAAATCACCAACTACAGGTTGCTCAATTAAGCCCGAAAATATATATGAGAAAGTAAGTACAAATGATGTTGCAAGTGGTCTTAGTTCAGCTTCAGCAATATTTTTCTGAACACATTGGAAGGCAAGAATAGACCCACTGCAACCAACTCCAAATAATACACAGATACTGCCAACAATAAAGTTTGCATTGGCTGAATCAAACCTTACGAATAAAATTACTGCAAAAGTTATTACTGCAAGTAGTCCAGCAAACCGAGCTGGAATAACATAGTTATTTAATCTCTGAGCCAGTGTTCCAAGAGTTAACCCACCAACTGTCAGACCAAAGGGAATCATTGAATTAAGAATGGTAGCATTGCTGAAACTTTCGTGAAAGGCATTCATTTGGAATGAAACATCAAATAAATCAACAAAAGTTAGTACAGCACCAAATAAACCAGAAAAATATAATGATGCATACCAAACTTGAGAATTTTTCAGAATTTTCTTCAAACTAGCAATAAATGGAACCTGCTGATTCGCAGATTTATTATTACTCTGATTTTTATCAAAGAATAAAAATACTAATACTGCACAAATTAAAAAGACTATTGATAAAGCAATATAGGGGGTTCTAAATCCGCTTTTGATTAACATGAAAGCTATAAAACCAAATATCCCAGCACATAAATTGGCAAGACTTTGACTTAACGAAGAAATAACTGGAAAGATTCTTGTTTCAAAACTATTTTGCGCAACAAATAGTACCCCAACAAAAGTAGCAGCAAGCCCTACCCCCAGCATTATCCGTGCCGCAAATAACATAAAAATGCTATTTGTCATACTAAATAAAAGTGCTCCAGCAGCAGAAACCAGCGTACTTATAAGCAAGACATTTCTTGCTGAAAAGATTACAAATAATTGACCAGAAAAAAACTGGGTTATCGCATACACTATAAAGAAAATACCGGATAACCAACCTAATGCCGTATCACTTAAATGCATTGATTTGGCAATTGGACCACTAAAAACCCCAAACATCACCCCAGAAATCACACTAAAAATAAAAAATAACTCGGCACTTGACCATTGTAACCATTTATTGGCATATCTCATCTTTTTACCCCTTCAACTCAAACTCCAAATAAAACTCCAAGGCCGCAACATTTTCATGCTACAGCCTTAGAAGGGAGCCTTTTAATCCTGTTAATTGGAACTATTTGTATAAACATTATCGCCATAAACATATGTCGCAGCGACTATCCGATCATCTCCGAGTGAACTCACCGAGAATAGATAGTCTAGTAAATCATAACTGCTTTCCAGACGATAATTTAATAGTTCATTTGCTTCAGGATCCAATACGATGAAATCTGCTTCTTTACCTACTTCCAAACTGCCAATATAATCATCCAATGCCAATGCTTTTGCCGAACCAAGTGTTGCTGAATACCAACGTGTTAGTGTTTCTAGTTTAAACGAATTTAACATTGCCACTTTATAGGCATCATCCATTACTCTTAGCATAGACAAGGTATTACCTGCTGCCCAATCAGTTCCCAATGTTAGTTTCGCATTTCTTTTAACTGCTTCATCATAACGAAATAACCCGCTACCCAAATAATTATTACTAATTGGGCAATTGGCAAATATAACCTCAGCTTCCGTCATCCGCTTCCATTCACTATCAGATAGATGGATACAATGCCCAAAGATTGATTTGTCATGAACTAGCCCATATTTCTCATAAACTTCAAGATAATCCTTTGCCCAAGGGAATTTAGCTAATGTATCCTGAATCTCGTTTACATTTTCACATAAATGTGTCTGCATATAAGCATCAGAATGTGACTCCACAAATTCTTTGCATAAGCCCATGCTTTCATCTGTGCAACTTAATGCAAAGCGTGGTGTCAATGCATATGACAGGCGGTTGGTTTTATGCCATTTGTTATAAAGCTTCTCACTGATTAACATACTGGTTTCGCCATCAGTAATTAATTTAGGATTACCATCTGTCATAATAGTATTCCCCATTACAGCGCGCATTTTATATTTATCAGTAATTTCAAATAGCAGATCAGCACCATCATAAGAACTTGGTAAATATGCACAAATTGTCGTGGTTCCATTTTTAAATAGCTGCTTTAATAGTATCTCATACTCACGCCGCGCGGATTGTTCGCTATTAAATGCGACTTCACCTGGGAAGATATAATTATCGAGCCACGTTAATAATTTTTCGCCATAAGCACTGACTGCCGAAGTCTGAGTTGCATGCATGTGTGAATCAATAAAACCCGGAGTTATCAATTTCCCACTATAATCAACCTCTTTATCTTCTGCTTGAAGCTGACTCTTAATATCTAGATAATCACCAATTGCAACTATTTTACCGGATTCAACAATAATTGCCCCATCTCTTAGAAATATAAATTTCTCATCATTTACAAATAAACTATCTGGCACTACACCTTGCAGATTTGACAAGGTTGCCTTAGTTGTAAAAGTAAATATTTTCCCTCTGTATAATGTTTTCATTTTTGTAATCCCTTCTAAAAACTACAGAACGGATTATACGGTTAGCATCAGTTAAAAAACATCCGCGTTTTTACACGGATAGTAGCAAAAGGACTCTAAAATCAAGCAGTTAGCAAATACGAATTTATTCACATTAAATGATTTCGCATATTAAATATCGTAATTTGACAAATCAGCAGTTTTTTGCTATAATTTGTGCGCTAAAAGTACCTTTAAAGGAGGAGCAATGACTAATATTATAGCTCTAAATAATAATTTCCCAGTTGCCAGTAATGGTAGTATGGATGCCTATATTTCTTATGTTAACAGCATTCCAATGTTAACGGAAAAAGAGGAATACGAATTTGCTGAAAAATGGCGTCAAGAAGAAGACGTTGATGCCGCACGTAATTTGGTATTATCTCATTTGAGATTGGTTGTATCCATTTCGCGCAATTACCTTGGCTATGGTCTTGCCTTTGCAGACATTGTTCAAGAAGGAACTATCGGCTTAATGAAAGCAGTTAAGCGTTTCGATGCTCGTAGAAAGGTTCGACTAGTAACTTTTGCAATTCACTGGATTAAAGCAGAAATTAATGACTTTATTATAAAAAATTGGCGAATTGTTAAAACAGTAACTACCAAAGCACAAAGAAAACTGTTCTTTAATTTACGTTCACAACGTGAGGATATTGGTAACCTGTCTGATAGTGAAGCAAGCAGAATAGCTAAAACGCTAGATGTCAGCAAAGAAGATGTTATAGAAATGAATATGCGTCTAACTGGTACTGATGTTGCATTAATTGCTGAAAATGGCGAGGAGTCAGCACCAATTGACTGGCTTGCAGATAATGATCATACTCCCGAATTAATGTTAGAGCGTAAATCACAAGACAGAATCCAGACTGATGGTATTTCTTATGCTTTGGATCATCTTGATGCGAGAAGCCGTAGAATCATTGAAAGCAGATGGCTTACTGATGCAGAAGATCAGTTAACATTACATGATCTTGCCGCTGAATTTAATATATCTGCAGAACGCGTAAGACAAATTGAAGTTAAAGCGTTACAAAAAATGAAAAGTTATCTTGAAGAGTTTGCTGCTTAAATAATGTATTTGATAGAAGTTAAATATCATTAACCGCTATCAAATACATTTCTCGCTTTTACCTCAATTTTTTATCTTCCGCCTTTAACTGCTCTTCAAGAAATTTACAGAATACCTGTACTTTTAATTCATTATGATTAGGGTGACGAATTAAATAATACCTTAACTGCATTACGTGATACTCCGGCAATACAGGCACTAGGTCACCAAAGCGATAATGAGACAAATCAATATTATCAAGTAAAGCAGCGATAACTTCTCCTGACTCCATTAATCTAATATTATGTAAAGCATTATTACTTGTTATCCTTTTTGGCATTGGTATAATAACCACCTCATCAGTATCGGTATTAGTGAGACTAAGATTTGAAGAGATACTATAATCATCAGAAATATACCCAGTTACTAAATGATTTGCTAATTCATCTGGATGCTTAGGAACTCCATATTTCTCAGCATAGTCTTTCGTACAGTACAATAATGCCATTATGCTATAAATATGCTTTATTTTTTGATTTTGCTGCTTAGGCATATGATTGATTATTGCAACGTCAATTCCCTCCCGGATTAAATCAACTTCCTTATTATTATAGTTAATATTTAAATTTATTTTAGGATACTTGCGTAAGAATTTTGGAATATATGGTGTTATAGAATCAAGAGCCATCGCACTTGGAAAAATGACATTTAATGTACCCTGAGGCTCTTTCTGATGATCAATAACTTCTTCAATTATATCATCCACTGTATTAGCCTGAGTTTTGAGAGACTCATAAATTCTCAATCCAATCTGTGTTGGTTCAAAGTTCTTGGTATTTACTCTTAATAAAGCAACCCCTAATTGCTCCTCAAGATTTTTTATCCTCCGGCTAATTGTAGTGTGACTAATTTTGAGCATTTTTGCAGTATGAATAAAACTGCCTATCTCAACAACTTTTGTAAATAAAAATAAATCATCATATGAATACATAAATCCGTACCCCAGCGAACTACTAAATAATAAAAATCCAGTAATGATGACTATATTATACCCAAATCACTATCTTGCATTTACAATCTTTGACTAAATTGGTAAAATCATTGCCTACCTCCAAAATTTACAAAGGTTTTTTAATGCAACATATACCACGCAAGCGATTTGGGCAAAATTTTCTTCAGGATCAGTATATAATAAATAAAATTATCCAGTGTATTGACCCGAAACCCGAGGAAAATATTCTTGAAATAGGTCCAGGTCTAGCTGCATTAACAAAGCCATTAATTGAAATCGCAGGACACATTCAGGTACTCGAATTAGATCGAGATATAATTAAGTTTCTTGAAGGGAATTTTTCTAAAGAAGAGATTAAAATACATGCCGGAGACGCTCTTGCTTTTGATTTTGGAGGCGTTAACAACTTACGTGTAGTGGGAAATCTACCTTACAATATTTCAACACCTATCCTATTTCACCTACAGAAATTTGATAACATTAAAGATATGACTTTTATGCTGCAAAAAGAAGTTGTAGATAGAATCTGTGCCAACCCAGGGAATGGAAATTATGGGCGTTTATCAATCATGCTTCAGTATAAGTACAAATGTCGCAAACTTCTTGATGTACCACCAGAAGCATTTTACCCAGCACCAAAAGTTGATTCTGCAATAGTCTCAATTAAGCCAAGAACTGACTATGACTGGTCTTTAATTAATGTCAAACAGCTGAATCATATCACAACTCAGGCATTTAACCAAAGAAGAAAAACGGTTGCCAATAGTCTCAAAACTCTCTTCTCTCAAGAGCAATTAATACAGTTTGGCATTAATCCAAGCTCAAGGGCAGAGAATCTGACAGTTGAAGATTATCTAAGGCTTAGTCAAGTAGAATAATTACCATATAAAATAGATAATTAACCACATTTGCTTTCAAATCAAAGTAAAATAAAGGCAGATCAATTATGATCTGCCTTTATTTCTACAATTTTAGTTCAGGATGGTTCGCAAACAAATCCAAAGCTTCAGGATTAGCTAAGGACTCTTTATTTTTCACTTCTTCCCCATGAACTACATTTTTTACTGCCATTTCAACAACCTTACCACTGATCGTTTTAGGAATATCAGCTACCTGAATTATTTTAGCTGGCACATGACGCGGTGAAGCACCGATCTTGATTCTCTGTTTCAAAGTTGCTTTTAACTCTTCAGACAAGACCTTGCCATCTTTCATCTTGATAAACAAAATAACCCTTACATCGTCTCCAGTTTCCTGACCAATCACAACACTCTCAACTATATCCTCAATTGTTTCTACTTGGCGGTAAATCTCTGCCGTACCGATCCTGACTCCACCAGGATTAAGCGTTGTATCAGATCGTCCATAAATAACAATCCCACCATATTCAGTTAATGAAGCATAATCACCATGACACCAAATATTATTGAACCGCTCAAAATATGCTTTCTTATATTTTACTTTATCAAGGTCATTCCAAAAATAAATTGGCTGGCATGGAAATGGTTTGGTACAAACCAGCTCACCTTTTTCATTTATTCCCGCTGGCTCACCATTATCGTTAAACACCTCAACACTAAGCCCAAAACCACGCTGTTGGATCTCTCCACGATGAATTGCTTTAGCAGGATTCCCTAGGACAAAGCAGGAAACTATATCTGTTCCACCTGAGATTGAGCATAAACGAACATCAGTTTTAATATCCCGATAAACAAAATCATAGCTTTCAGGTAATAATGGAGAGCCAGTAGATAAAATAGCTTCTAGAGATTCTAGTCCTGCATGTTGATTTGGCTTGTATCCAGTTTTTTCAAGAGATGCAAGATACTTAGCACTAGTACCAAAAACGTTTATATGATAGTCAGCAACATAATCCCAAAGCACCTTAGGATCTGGAGCTGTTGGTGATCCATCATATAACATAAGTGTTGCTTCTGATGCTAATGCAGAAACCAGCCAATTCCACATCATCCAACCACAAGTTGTATAATAAAATATCCGACTATCACGCTTTAGATTTGTATGAAGCTGATGCTCTTTTAAATGCTGTAATAACGTGCCGCCAGTTGAATGAACAATACATTTTGGAACCCCAGTAGTTCCAGAAGAATACATAATGAATAACGGATGGTCGAAATCAACCTGCTCAAAATTATGGCTAGTTACAGGAGTTTCTGCAAGAAGAGCATCCCATGAAATGCTATTCTTAACCGTTACCCCTACTGTTGATCCTGCATAATTAACTATAACTGTTTTTTCTACACTCGGTAATTTATCTATAATTTCAGCTACTTTAGCTATGCATTCCACCTGCTTACCATTATAATAATAACCATCAACAGCAAATACAACTTTTGGCTCAATTTGTCCAAACCTGTCTAATACACCCTGCACACCAAAATCAGGTGAACATGATGACCAGATAGCACCAATGCTGGTAGTTGCCAGCATTGCCATCACCGTATGCGGTAAATTAGGTAAATCACCTGCGACACGATCACCTTTAGTAACTCCAATATCTCGTAGAGCCTGAGCCAATTTAGCTACAATACTACTTACTTCTGCAAAGGTATATTTCCATTCAACTTTATCTTCACCACGAAAAACGATTGCTAATTCGTTATCATTTCGCCGTAGCAAATTTTCTGCGTAATTAAGTTTACTACCAACAAACCATTTCGCATTTAACATGTCATGGCTATCAGCCAGTATTATATCGGCAGATTTAGTAAATTTTATCTGACTAAATTTAGCAAAACTACTCCAAAATAATTCAGAATTACTTATAGACCACTCATATAGTGCATCAGAATCAGCAATCTCAGCAAGTTGATTTTTTCTCAAAAAATCAATGAATTTATATATTTGACTGTTTTGTATTTGATTGTCAGTTGGCATCCATACTATATCAGACATTTTTATGTCTCCATTATACTTATACAATGCACTGATTATACTAAGTTGCTGCCAACTATTCCAGTTGCAGCGCACACTTTGGAAGAGGTGTTTAGAGGTATTGTTCAACCTTGCTTACAACCTGGGCAGGTTTTAAGTTAGTCGTATTAACAGTAAGATCACTGACTGCATCATAGAACTCTTTTCTTTCATTAAAAAGATTTTCTATTTTCTGCTGAATATCCTGATTTGCAAGAAGAGGTCTCTTGTTTGGTGATTTAACTAATCTCTCAACTATGACTTTTAAGTCTGCAATCAGCTGCAAGACAAGATTATTACTACGAGTAATAATCTGGCGATTTTCAGCCCGAATTACGCAACCACCACCAAGAGAAAGTACGTAATTATCATTTTGACTGATAACCTGTTTTAAGGCAAGGGATTCTCGATCTCTAAATCCTTGCTCTCCCTCCAATTCAAAAATTGTTGGTATATCTACACCGCAACTTACTTCAATGTATTTATCAAGATCAATAAATTGTTTATCCAGCTTCTCAGATAATACTTTACCAATCGTTGTTTTGCCGACTCCTGTTATGCCGACAATTATTATATTTTTAGCTGTCATTTTCTAAACTATTCGCAATTACACGTGGAGTGATAAAAATCAATAATTCACGTTTAGAGTTAGTCGTTTGCTGAGCTTTAAACAACCATCCCAAGTATGGTATGTCTCCCAAATATGGGATTTGTTCTTGAACCTTCTGTTGATCATCAACATAAATACCACCAACCAAAATGGTTGAACCATCTTTAACTCGTACTTGAGTAGTAACACTATTGGTATTAATCGCTGGAGTTCCTTGCACCTGCAAAGTTGGACTAGGTGTATTTTTTTGTATATTGATATTTAGCAAAATAAAACCATCATCGGTAATTTGCGGAGTAACCTGCAACGATAAAGTTGCATTGACAAAAGCAACGTTGGTATTTCCCGCACTTGAAGCTTGTTGATATGGAATCTGTACCCCTGCTGGATATTAGCTGGTTGATAATTTGCGGTCATGACCTTTGGACTCGAAATTGTTCTACCCTGATTTTGTAACTCCAAAGCATCAACCTCTAAACCAATTAAAGTATTACTATTAGGGCTAAATATTGCCGCCAATGATGCCCCATTATTAACACCAAAGTTTTGATTAACAAAGGTACTTGCACCACCTGTTGCACCACCAGCACCTGTCGCTGCTCCTGCACCTGCCGTACCGCCAGCTGCACCGCCAGAACTGATAACATTTATACCCTGTTGATTAATAGTTACTCCATTCTCTAGTGTATTTGCAATTGTTAAATTTCCAGATACTCCAGCAAGCAACAATCGAGTACCTAAGTCTTTCTCAAAATAACTTGTTGCCTCAACAATACGAGCTTCAATCAATACCTGCTTAACTGGAATATCAATTTTATCCACCAGCTCTTTTATCTCTTTAAGTCTTGATGGTGTATCATTAACAATCAATGTATTGGTTCTGCTATCAGTAAGAATTGAGCCTCGAGAAGATAGAATTTGGTTAGGCTGATTACTACCTGTTATTGAAGCACCGGGAGAAGAAGATGTACCGCCAGCAGGTTGATTTGGTGTATTAACCGAAGCATTAACACCGCCACCAGCTGTAGCAGGTCTTAGTATCATTGATTGCACCGTTGTTGCCTGAGCATATTTTAAACGAATAGTAAGGGTATCTAATGGCTCTACCGCTTCATAAGATTTTTGACTATCCTGTTGCTGTTTATTAATCGCCGCTAATTCCGATGCTGGAGCAATTCGAATTATGTTGCCATCCCTACGCATATCCAGACCTTTTGCAGTGAGAATAGTTTGCAAAGCCTGATCCCAAGGCACATTATTAAGCTTTATTGAGATAGTACCCGTAACACTATCACTAACTAAAATATTATAACCACTAAAATCAGCTAGAAGCTGCAATAATGCGCGTACATCTATATTCTGAAAATTAAAGGAGACCTTATCTGAACCACCGGATTTTAAAGTTGGGATACTACTTGAACCAGTTGTTTTTGCTAAATTCCTTACATTAATAACTAGCTTATTTTGCAATTGATATAGCGCGTAATCCCAAGAGTTTCGATTAATTATTTCTATCTTTAATCTTCCACCTGCACCTTTAGTATTTACATATTTTATCGGGCTATCAAAATCAGTTACATCTAGTTTTTTAAATAAAGAATCATTATAGTTCACACCTAAGAGGGTAACCAACAAAGAGTTACCAAGCCGTTCTTTAGCAAGGTTTAATTTGGTATCACCAGTATAAGTTACTTCAACAACTCCACCGCCATTATCATCTCGGCTAAATTTAATACTACTAACAGTTATTGAATAATCAGTAGCCCCCTTTTTATCACCTAGGTCAATCACGCCAACCTGATGCTGAGTCATAGCTGATTGACCGATCTGATCGCTTAGCTGAACAACAATAGCATTTGATTTTGATTCAAGCTTATACTTATACCTTGCGCCGCCAGCTACTACAGCTCGAGTTCTATCATTTACTGATACCAAGGTTATTTGGTGAATATATCCCTGACTAATCTCAATATTTTTTTGCTGCTGCTGATAATCTGTTGAATAAAAATCTAAAATTAAGTCATTGCCAGCAATAAAAACCTTCGGAGTAACTGGAGTAGAATTAAAATTAAACTGCAGTGATTGCACTCGTTCATAGACGTTACTAACAACATTACTAATCGAAGCTGCAAAAGCACTATTAAAAAGAAAGGAAATAACTATAATTAATATTTTTCTCATTGTTTCAATTTTGCTTTAGAATTAGTTGGCTGTAACAATTCAATATAGATTTTTTTATTGTAAGTTTTATCATCAATAACTTGCAATTGATTAATTTCCGTAACTGAGTTCGTAATGTTAACTACTTTGGCACCTTTAATCTGATCACCTGCTTTTACTTTAATCGTATCAAATGGTGTCTTTAAAAAAGCATAATCAATGCCATTATAGTTCATATAGCCCACCATCTGTAACTGATTAAGCGAATAATCCTGATTATATTCCATACTATTCAAATCATAATTAGTAAAATTACGACTTGCGTCAAATACATTGTTGGGTAGAGAGTTCTTGTAATCTCCAGACTGCTGTCCAAATTTAGGCAAAATAATTGTAGGCATAGGAATTCGCTTTTGCTCTAACTCTTTTACAAGACTCTCCAGATCATTTATATCTGCATAAACAGGAGCGATGAACATTAAAGCAATCAATACTTTAAGCATCATTTACTACTAAAATAAATTTTTATATCAAACGATACATTTACGGTACTATTATCCATTCTAGATAACCGTATATTCTGAATAGCAATAACTCGAGGCAATCTGGCTATTCTAAAAATAAAATCAACAAAATTTAAATATCTTGCATTTGCCATAATTGAAAACTCTTGAGACATTATTTTATCTTTCCCAGAATTACCGGCAGTCAAATTTATTTCTTTTGTATCTTTTGGGGTAAAGTTAGCAATACTTACATTTGAATCCTCTGCAACCTGATTGATTTGAATCAATAAAGAGGATATCTCATTTGAGGATGGAAATTTAGCATTTACAACGCTCTCCAAACCTCTTAATTCATTGAATCTTGCCTGATAAGCAGGCACATTTTTTACTTGCGCATAATTTTTTACAAGATTATCTTTTAATTCTTGCTCTATGCGCTCTAACTCAACTAATCTATTTACCTGATTAATTGTAAAATTATTATATATCAATAATGATAGCAGAAACATTAATACAATCAAGCCAGGTATAAGCAAGCGAATACGCCACAAATAAAGTGGCAAAAATTCAATCTTGTTGATTTTCTTCGTGAGCATTGCTTTCCGCCACAAGATTTTCTTTTATCATAGATGATATAAGGAAATTAAAATTCCCACCAGTTGCTGCATTATTTGATTTTAGAACAGGATCATAAAAAATCCCACTTTCAGCACGCAATCTATCTAGAAAATCCGCTAAATATACCGGACTTGAGCTTACACCATTAAAGGTAACGCTTGATTCATTCCAGCTGATATTTGTAAAATAAATTTGCTGGGGTGTAATTTGATTCAACTTCTGAAAAAACGCAACCATGTCATCCCGCTCATTCTCTATCGAATTAATTAACTCAATATGTTTATTAATGATATCTATTCTGGCTTCAAAATCTTTAATTGGCTTTAATCTCTCATTTAGCATACTTATATGCGCATTCAAAAATGAATTCCTAGTCTCCTGGTACATTATTTTAACTTGATAGAATACATAAATAAAGATATTTATAAGTAAAGCCAGAATAACTGCTGAAGTAATCAAAAAATATAAGCGTAATTTCTTATAATGTACCTGTTGGTAACGATAATTATATAAATTAATTCTTATCAATTTTCTGCCCCCATGATGCCAGCGAAATTGCAGTAAATAATCTCATTAAATCAATTTTTGGAAATCTATCATTATTTTTATAAATAAAATCAGTTGCATACATTGGACGTTTAGTAAAATGTTGGCTTATTTCTTCTAAAACACCAGGAATTAATGCATTACCACCAAACAAATAGCATTCAATATCTTTTGATAAATTTAATTTTTTTTCCACCAGTGCATTTGATTTCAACTGTTGTAGCATTTTAGCTACATCTGAAGCAATAGCTGTAACGAGATTTCGATCAATATGATTTCTACTTATCAATAACTCGTTAATATATTCATAAACGCTTTTATAGTTTCTCAGGTAATTTGGATCTCCAAGTTCTGTAGCTATCTCTTCCATAAGAGTTGTATAATTTACATTAATTTCATTAAATAGTATAAATAACTTCCCTACGAAAACGAGCCCTTTAATCCTAGTTGCACCAAGCTCAAGAATAATTATATGCTGATTACTTGGTTTATCTACTAAAAGATGTTCAAACAAAAATTGTAATGCATAATTCTCAACATCAATAGCAGCAACTTTTATACCACTCATCTGAATTATAGCCTGATATTCTTCAATTTTCTCTTTTTTTGCCACAACAACAGAAGCAATCTGATTATCTGGATTTGTATCTTTTAGAACATAATCAAAATCGATATCTTCATTATCAAGATCTTTAGTAAGCTGCTCTCTAACAAATTCATCCATCTTGTATGAATTCGAAACCTCAGGAAGTTTTAATTCCCTCATAATAACAGCATTTTGGGGAATGGTAATAGCTACATCTTCATAATCAGGCTTAAACTCCAGCCAGCCATTTTGAATAACTTCAGCAATACGTTCAATATCATTGATGACTCCTTCAGACACTTGGTTCTTGGCTAAATTAAAGATTTTATATTTATCAATCACCAATGAATCAGCTTTTAACTGAACAATTTTAACAGCTGTCGTTGATATATCTATCCCTATACAGCGAGGAGTTGTGTAACCAAAAAAAACTCGCTGGAGTCGCTGTAGTAACTTCCTAAAATAACGCATAGCAATGCACCAAATAAAAAAGCCAAGCATTTCGCTTGGCTAAATCTGTCACATCAAGTAATAAATTACTTAGCAGCTGATGCTTCTGGAGCTGATGCTGCAGGAGCTGAAGCCTCTGGAGCAGCTGCAGGAGCTGATGCTTCTGCTGGAGCAGCCGCAGGAGCTGATGCTTCTGCTGGAGCAGCCGCAGGAGCTGATGCTTCTGTAGCTGAAGCATTAGCAGACGATGAGCTTTCATTATTTGAACATGCTACAAGAGCAACACCAGCAAGTAAAACAGCTAGTAATTTTTTCATAGTTTTTAGACCTTTCATAATTTTTTATTACTTAATTATTCAAAAAATAATTCAGCGAATATTTTATCACATACACTCGTTAAATGCATGATAATTTAGAATTTTAATCTATTTTATCAACTTCTTCGCGCTTGTTTGTTTGAATACTCTACAGCTTTAAGTTGGGCAATGATTAATTCAAGCGCAGCATAAGCTTTAGCATCATCTTCATTAATTGTAGCACCAGATTGTTTAATTCTTTCTTCCGCCAACTTTTTCTGTTCAACAAGTTTGGCTTCATCCAAATCATCACTCCGTTCAACTACATCTGCTAAAACCGTAGCCTTATTACCCTGAACCTCAAGAAATCCACCAGATATTGCAAATACAAGATGCATCTCATGATTAGGCAATTTAACTCTTAAAACACCCGGTTTCAAGCGATTAATTAACTGAATATGATGAGGGTAAACCCCAAGTTCACCTTCATACCCCGGTGCAACCAGATACTCCGCTTCACCAGAAAAAATTTGTTCTTCAGAGCTTACAATATCCACTAGCATAGTAGTCATAGGAAAGCCTTATTAATTAATATTTTTAGCCTGCTCAACTGCTTCTTCAATTGAACCAACCATATAAAAAGCTTGCTCAGGCAAATGATCATATTGACCATCTAGAATTGCTTTGAATCCACTAATTGTATCTTTTAGCGAAACATATTTACCTGGTGAACCAGTAAATACTTCTGCCACAAAGAATGGTTGCGACAGGAACCTTTGAATCTTACGTGCACGAGCAACAACAATTTTATCTTCATCAGATAACTCATCCATACCAAGAATTGCAATAATATCACGTAATTCTTTATATTTCTGTAAAGTCATTTGAACACCACGTGCCACATTATAATGCTCTTCACCAACCACTAAAGGATCAAGCTGACGCGAAGAAGAATCAAGTGGATCAACCGCAGGATAAATACCTAACGCAGCAATATCACGACTCAATACAACCGTTGCATCCAAATGGGCAAAAGTTGTAGCAGGAGATGGATCCGTCAAATCATCAGCAGGAACATATACTGCTTGAATTGAAGTAATTGATCCTTTTTTCGTAGAAGCAACACGCTCTTGGAATTTACCCATCTCTTCAGCTAATGTAGGCTGATATCCTACTGCTGACGGCATACGCCCAAGCAAAGCCGATACTTCCGTACCCGCTAATGTATAACGGTAAATATTATCTACAAATAATAAGACATCACGACCTTCATTACGAAACTCTTCCGCCATAGTTAAGCCAGTCAAAGCAACACGTAAACGGTTTCCTGGAGGCTCATTCATCTGTCCATAAACTAGAGATACTTTATCCAATACATTAGACTCTTTCATCTCATGATAAAAGTCGTTACCCTCACGAGTACGCTCACCCACACCAGTAAATACTGAATATCCACTATGCTCAATTGCAATATTACGGATCAATTCCATCATATTAACTGTTTTACCAACACCTGCACCACCAAATAGACCTACTTTACCACCTTTAGCAAAAGGACAAAGTAAATCAATAACCTTAATACCAGTCTCTAGTAATTCGGTTGTTTGTGAAATTTCATCAAATTTCGGAGCTGGCTGATGAATAGCACGACGTTGCTCTGTCTGTACTGGACCCATTTCATCAATAGGATTCCCCAACACATCCATGATGCGTCCCAATGTCGCAGTACCAACAGGCACAGAAATCGGAGCACCAGTATTAACAACTTCCAATCCACGTTTTAAACCATCAGAGCTACCCATAGCAATAGCACGTACAATACCATCACCAAGTTGTTGCTGAACTTCTAGCACCAAATCCCCACCTGAAGTAAGTTTTAATGCATCATAAATTTGCGGTACACTAGTACGTGGAAATTCCACATCCACTACTGCACCAATAATCTGAACTACTTTTCCTTGTACCATAAAGATAATCCTACAAAGATTACTAAACTGCTGCTGCACCAGCGCAAATTTCAGCCAATTCCTTGGTGATTGCTGCCTGACGCGATTTATTATAAGCTAAACTCAGCTCATGTATTGCATTTCCTGCATTATCAGTTGCCGCACGCATCGCGATCATTCGCGCTGCCTGCTCTGAAGCCATATTATCAGCCACACACTGGTATATAACAGACTCAATATATCGTCTAACTAATTGATCAAGAACTTCTTCTGCGCTTGGTTCATAAACATAGTCCCATGGATATTTATGATCAAGCCGTAAATCCCGATCGCTTAATGGCAAAATCTGTTCAAATGTAGCCTGCTGCTTCATTGTATTAACAAATTTTGAATATATAACATATACCGCATCCAGCTTCTGCTCATAAAAATCACGAAATACTCCAGTTAGTGGACCAATCAACTGTTCCATTTTTGGAATATCACCCAAGCCAGTAGCTGAACCAGAAATATTAGCCTTAACGCGATTTGCTGCCAAAAAGGCTTTTTGCCCTAAAACACAAACATCTATCTCAACATTCTGGTTACGAAACTCTTTAATTTTTTCGTTGAATATTTTAACAGAATTGGTATTAAGACCACCACACAAACCTTTATCAGCTGTAACTAATATTATACCAACTCGTTTTAGCTCGGAAGGATTACGCAAAAACGGAGAACTAGTTCTAGCACTTGGATTGATTTGAGCCAAATGCGCCATAACTTCACGAACTTTTTCTGCATAAGGTCTAGCCTGACGCATACGTTCCTGTGTTTTTCTCATTTTAGACGTTGCAACCATTTGCATTGCGCGCGTAATTTTCTGTGTATTCTGCACACTTTTAATTTTGGTGCGGATTTCTTTTCCTGCAGCCATAATTATTCCTTACAAAACTTATGCAAATGTTGCTTTAAATTCGGTTAATGCTTTAATTAATGTCTGCTCATCATCTTTTGATAAATCACCAGTAGATTCAAGCTTAGTAAGCATTTCCGCACAATTAGCTTTAGCATAAGCAAGAAACCCTGATTCAAAAGCCAAAGCTTTATCCACAGCCACATTTTCATAATAACCATTATTAATAGCATAAAGCGTTAAAGCCATTTCTGATACTTTTAATGGTGAAAACTGTTTTTGTTTCATTAATTCGGTTACAATTTGTCCATGGCGTAGCTGTTTTCTAGTTGCATCATCAAGATCAGATGCAAATTGGGCAAAAGCTGCCAACTCACGGTACTGAGCTAATGCTAAACGAATACCACCACCTTGTTTTTTGATAACTTTAGTCTGAGCAGCACCACCTACACGAGAAACAGAAATACCAGGGTTCATCGCAGGACGAATACCAGAATTAAATAAATCCGTTTCCAAGAAAATTTGTCCATCAGTAATTGAAATCACATTTGTTGGTACAAAGGCAGATACATCACCAGCCTGAGTTTCAATAATTGGTAGAGCCGTTAATGATCCAGTTTTACCTTTTACTTCACCCTTAGTAAATTGCTCAACATAATGAGCATTTACACGAGCAGCACGCTCAAGTAGACGTGAATGCAAATAGAATACATCACCAGGATAAGCTTCACGACCAGGAGGACGACGTAATAACAACGAAATCTGACGATAAGCTACAGCCTGTTTTGATAAATCATCATATACAATCAAGGCATCTTCACCGCGATCACGGAAGTATTCACCCATAGTACAGCCAGAATAAGGAGCAAGAAACTGTAATGCAGCTGACTCTGAAGCTGAAGCTGATACAATAATCGTGTGATCTAAAGCACCATGCTCTTCAAGTTTTCTTACAACATTTGCAATCGAAGAGGCTTTTTGACCAACTGCAACATAAATACAAATTACTCCAGTTCCTTTCTGGTTAATAATTGTATCAAGCGCTACAGCCGTTTTACCTGTTTGACGATCACCAATGATTAACTCACGTTGACCACGACCAACTGGTACCATTGAATCGATAGCTTTCAAACCCGTTTGTAATGGTTGGCTAACTGATTGACGCGCAATTACCCCCGGTGCTACTTTTTCTACCGGAGAAGTTAATTGTGAGTTGATAACACCTTTACCATCTATTGGACGACCTAATGCATCAACAACACGACCAATTAACTCTCTTCCCACTGGAACTTCAAGAATTTTTCCAGTGCAAGAGACCTCATCGCCTTCTTTAATATGTTCGTAATCACCCAGAACAACGGCTCCTACAGAGTCCCTTTCTAAGTTCATTGCCATACCGTAGACATTTCCAGGGAATAAAATCATCTCTCCCTGCATAACTTCCGATAAACCATAGATACGTACAATACCATCGGTTACTGATACAACTGTTCCTTTGCTGCGATAATCGCTGCCGCTTTGTGTACCATCAATCTTTGATTTTATAATATCACTAATTTCAGAAGGATTTAATTGCATGAATCACTCCTATTATTTTGTAAGTTGAGCAGCCAAATTAGTCAGCCTGCCTTTAACTGAACCATCGATAACTTTATCATCAACAGTAATTTTTATGCCTGCTATAAGGTCAGCATTAACTTTAACCTGAGCAGTAATTTTTTTGCCAAATTTATCTGAAAGCAGCTTCTCAAATTCATCTTTCTGAGTTTGACTAATATCGTATGCCGACTCAATAATTGCATCAGCACATTTTTGATCTTCAAGTACCAATTCACGAAAGATGTTATATATATCTGATAAAATAATTAATCGATTATTTTCAGACAATAAATTTAGAAGACTAACAACTTCAGGTGTAGCATCATTTTTAAGAATAGTTTCAATTAGTTTTAATTGTTCTTTACCATCAATTTTTGGATTATTAATTAATAAAGAAAAACCTTCTGCTTCAACTATTTCTTTAAGATCAGCCAGCACTTTAAGCCATTTATTTTCACTTTTCTCCTGCTTAGCAAGATTAAAAAGTGCTTGTGCATATGGTCTGGCTACATTTGCATGCAACATATTATTGCAACTCCGCTCTTACCTGAGCAAGAATCTGCTCATGTCTTGATTTATCAATTTCAGCACGCAACACCTGCTCTGCTCCTTTTATGACCAAATCAGAAACCTGAAGACGGAGATCTTCTTTCATTCTGGCAAATTCATGGTCTATCTGAGCTTTTGCTTCAGCAATAATTTTATCTGCTTCAATGTGCGCCGACTCTTTTGCTGTTTCAACAATCTGATTTGCTCTCTTTTCAGAGTTAGCAATTATCTCTCCAGCCCTCTGCTGAACCTTTTTCAACTCATCAGCTACTCTAGATTCTGCATCAAGAAGCTCTTGCTTCCCTTTTTCAGCAGCTGCAAGCCCATCAGCTATCCGTTTAGCCCTTTCTTCAAGCATGCCATTTAATGGCGGCCAAACAAATTTCATTGTGAACCATATCAGGACAGCAAATGTTATTGCTTGACCCAACAACGTTGCATTAATATCCACACTTGTCTCCTTTAAAGATTAAGTAGTGTATTAGTGTGCAGATTTCAATAATTCCAGAGCTGTAGACAGAATAGGATTATTAAACACAAATAACAATGCGATACCAACACCAATCATTGAAATTGCATCCAATAAACCAGCAATAATGAATAATTTAGTTTGAAGCATCGAAACTAGTTCAGGCTGGCGAGCTGAAGCCTCAAGGAATTTACCGCCCAAAAGACCAAAACCAAGCGCCGTACCAAACGCACCCAAGCCGATCATGATTGCAGCAGCAATTGCAGTTAAACCTGAAATGTTAGAAATAATAGCTTCCATTAACAACTCCTAAAAAGTTAAAGAAATTACAATAAAATAAACACAGATAAAATTAATGATCTTCCACAGCCAAGCTTAAATATACAATCGTTAAGACCATAAATACAAAAGCCTGAAGGGTAATAATTAAAATATGGAATATAGCCCATGGTCCACCAAGTATCCATTGCGCACCCCACGGTAGTAATGCGATAAGGATAAAGATCAATTCACCCGCATACATATTACCAAATAACCGTAGTGCTAGTGAAATTGGCTTGGCTATAAGTTCAATTAATTGAAAAATGAAATTTATAGGACCAAGTTTAGGACCGAAAGGTGCCGAGAATAATTCCTTCAACCAACCACCAAATCCTTTAGCACCAATACTATAACATATAATTAGTATCATCACGGATAAAGACATCGCAAAGGTTGCATTTACATCTGCAGAAGGAACCATACGCCAGTGAGCTTCTGGGTGACCTGCTTTTTCATTTATAAAGCTAATTAGGTCAACTGGCAGCAAATCCATTAGATTAAATAAAAATACCCAGCAAAAGATAGTCAAAGAAAGAGGAGCTATTAACTTACTCTTGCCATGAAATATATCTTTTACCTGACCATCCACCATATCAACAATAAGTTCAACAAATAGTTGAAACTTTCCAGGATTTTCTACTTTTGCTCGCCTTGCAACAAAGCCAAAGATAAATAAAAAAAGAAAACCCAAGACAAGCGACATAGTAAATGTATCAATATGGAGCGACCAAAAACTACCACTTTTACCATTTAAAGAAACATTATTAAAAGTTAAATGGTGAATAATATATTCAGTTGCTGAGGCCATAAATACTCCACAAAAGCCTAGTTTTTAGTTTTTACCTGATAAAACAGGCAAACCCAATACGAACTAAGTGTAGCCACGTATGTTACAAACAGTATTCCTGCTTGTATTTTTCTAAAGAAAATAAATATTGCTAAAAAACCAAAGATCGTAAGCATAAATTTAAACATTTCAGCTTTCTTATGTTTTGCAAATATTTGCTCAGCATTAAGAATTTTATCACTCCAAGCAATCTTAATGTAGATAACAGCTGGTATTACAGCCATTAAAAAACCACATAAAGCCGATAAGAAACTTAATATTGATTTACCACATAAAGTAACAACAATAACTGCTGTTAATCCAATAGCAAACTGTAGCTTAATTACTCGCAAATAATCTTTTAATGCAATTTTAGCACTATTATAGGTCACAATTATATCACACTAAAATTTGCTGACATTAAAATAAATACTAGCTTTTACGCCAGACTGTACCATCTTTATTATCTTCCAAAATTATTCCATTAGCTAATAGATCTGCTCTTATCTGATCTGCTAATTTGAAATCTTTGTTTTGCTTAGCTATTTTTCTAGAAATTATTAATTGTTCAATTTCACTTTCAGCCAGAGCACAATCAGCCTGTAAAAAATTTTCTGAAGTGCTAGTTATTAATCCAATAGTTCCTGCTAATTTTTTTAGTAAATTTGCTAGATCAACATTATCAGTCTTGTTTAATTCCGTTACTATTTCAAATAAAATGCTTATTGCCAATGGAGTGTTAAAATCATCATCCATTGCTTCTTTGAACTTTCTAGCAAATTGACTATTCCAGTCAATCAAATAGTCTTCCGTTAGATTGTATTTTCTTAAAGCTTGATAAAACCGGTTAAGACTATTCTTAGTATCCATCAAACTATCATGCGAAAAATTTAACGGACTTCTATAATGGGTTTTTAACATAAAAAATCTTATTACTTCAGGGTTATATTCATTAAGTACATCCCTTAACGTAAAAAAATTACCTAATGACTTCGACATTTTTTCATCATTTATGTTCAAAAACCCATTATGTAGCCAGTAATTGGCAAACTTACAGCTATTATGAGCTTCACTTTGCGCTATTTCATTTTCATGATGTGGGAATTGTAAATCCTGACCACCACCATGAATATCAAAATTTTTACCAAGTATTTCTTCAGACATTGCAGAGCACTCTATATGCCAGCCAGGTCTTCCATAACCAAATTCAGAATCCCAGCAAGGCTCTTCACTCGAAGCTTTCCAAAGAACAAAATCTAGCGGATCTTCTTTATTTAAATCAACTTGGACTCTTTCACCAGCTCGTAAATCATTAATACTTTTACCGGATAATTTTCCATAACTTTCAAATTGTCTAACTCGGTAATAAATATCTCCATTTTTAGCCTGATAAGCGAAACCTTTATTAATTAACCCTTTAATTAAATTTAACATTTGAGGTATATATTTTGTTGCTCGTGGCTCAATATCTGGTTTCATTATCCCCAAACGGGCAAAATCTTCATGCATAAAATCAATAAACCGCTCAGTCAGAGTATAAATACTTTCACCATTTTCTTTTGCCCGATTAATAATCTTATCATCAATATCTGTGATATTTTCTACAAAAGTTGTCTGATAACCACTATTAATGAACCAGCGACGTATCATGTCAAATACTACAGCTTTTCGCGCATGTCCAAGATGACAATAATCATAAACTGTTTGACCGCATACGTAAATTTTTACTTTGCCTTGTTCAATCGGAATAAATTGTTCTTTTTGCTTATTTAAACTATTAAATATTTTCATAATTTTGTTGTGTATAAAAAATTAATTCCGTAGTATCAACCACGGAATTAATTTTAATTTTATTTTATCTTAATACCCAAATTTTTAAATTTTCTATATAAATGAGCTCGATCAACACCCGAAACTTCAGCTATTTTAGTTATATTTCCTTTTTGTTTATTCATATGATAAAGAAAATATCTTCGCTCAAGTGTCTCTTTAATATTTTTTAATTGATTATTTAAATCAAGTGTAATTATTTCAGAGATATCCTCCAAAACACCTTCACTATTAGTTCTTTCTTTAAGAATATGTTTATCAACTAATGGCAATAGCTTGCTTAATGAAAGTGGCTTTTCAAGAAAATCCCTAGCTCCTATTCGTATTGCTTCAAGAGCACTAGTTATCGAAGCATGCCCGGACATCATGATTACAGGTGTAACAATCCCATTTGACAAGAACCGTTTAAATAAAGAAACCCCATCCATATCAGGTAGCCATACATCCATTAGAATCAGATCAAATCTGTATTCTTTAACCATTTTATCTGCTTCAAGGGCATTTTCTGCTAATTTTACCAAATATCCTTCATCTTCAAGACATTCACGTAATAATTCACGTATCCCAAGTTCGTCATCAACAATTAATATTTGTTTTTCCATTAAAAACAACCCTTAAAACAATATAGTTTATTCTACAAGTGGTAATTTTACTACTACATTGGCACCATTGTCATTAAATACTTCAATTTTACCGTTATGTTCGTCTATAATTTTCTTCACAATTGCCATCCCCAGACCACTTCCCTTAACACCTTTAGTTGTACGATATGGTTCAAATAGGTTTTCAATGATGATTTTATCAAATCCTGGACCATTATCTTTAATTAAAATTTTAATATAGCTATTTTCTTTGGAAATATGTACCAATACCTGCTTATTTTCAGTTAATTCCACACTTTCAATAGCATTTTTAACTAAATTATGGAAAACCTGACGTAAGAGACTGCTATCTCCCATAAAAAATAATTCTTCTTCGCTAAAATTTTTATCAAGCTTAATATAGTCTATATTTTCATATAAAATATAAAATTGAGTAAAAAATTGAATAACTCCCATTCTAGATAATGAAGGCTTACTTATGTTAGCAAAATCTCTGAATTTATTTACTAACTCTTTTAAATCCTCAACCTGAATGATAATCTGTTTAACCAATCGCTGTAAGAATGTTTGATCTTCTGTAGTTAATTTAGGTGTTAACTTCATTTCTATTCGCTCAGCGGATAAAACTATCGGCGTCAAAGGATTTTTAATCTCATGTGCCAACCGCTTTGCTATATCCGCCCAAGCTTGATTCTGTTTCGCTTTTATTAAATTAGTTACATCGCTAATTAATGTTATATAAAGTATTTCATCACTTGTATTAAATTTTATTGTTTTAACAAATAAAGTTTTTATATTATAACCATCGCGAATAATAACATTTTCTTCCCAATCATTATTTTTATTTGAAAAATTATTTTCTATAATTTCAATTAATCTATCAAGATGAGAATAAATTTTACCCCATAGATTCAATGGAGTTCCTTTTAAATTCTCAAGATCAACACCTAATATTTCATGGCTTATTAAATTAATATTTTTTATATTATATTTCTCATCATAAACTATTACACTCAAACTCAGGTTATTAATTAAACTTTCAAGATAGTTTTTGTAAGAAGTAATTTGCTCTTTTTGAAATTTTTCAAGTTTTCTAACTCTATCAAGATTCTGACTCATTTCATTGAATGCGGTTATCAAATCAGATAATTCATCATTACCGTAAACCAGATTTTTATTATTAAATGAACCTTGTTTTATTGACTGAATATTTTCAATTAAACTACTTAACCGTTTTATAAGAAATTGAGCAAAAAATATTGACAGTAAGACAGCGATTGAAATAGATAATAAAACACTAATAATCAATGTGCTAGTATAAACATCTTTTAAATGATCTTTGTTACTTAGTAAACCTAAATACAAATCTTTATTCTGAACTAACTTAGTATTATCAACTCGAATAAATTCCGGTGCATTTTGCGATAATACTATTATTTTATTTTTATCATAAATCTGGTAATAATAAAATACATAATCCCCTTGTAAATCTTTATTTATCTCATAATAATAACCATTACTTTGTATCTTAGCTATTAGCGGTTGTGATAAATGTACTGGCAAAAAGCCATTTATGTTTAAACTGTCATTAAGTAATAACTTGCCACTTATATCATAAATTCTAAGATTGTTCACATCGATTATATTTTTAATCTTCTCAAGATTAAAGTTATTATCACTTTGATCAATAATTTTTAAGTATTCAGTTGCAATTGTAGTTTTTTTCTTTAATTCTTTTGAAAAATACTTTATACTTTCTTCGGCAATATTAAAGCTATTATTAAATAACTCTTCGATTTGTGGATTAAATAAACGATTAACTGTATTATCAATAAAGTAGTTGGCAATTTTTATATTTATCAATGAAGGGATAATTACCATTAATGACAATAATATAAATATTTTCTTTGTTATTTTAGAACCAAAGACATTTGATCTAAAAAATATCTTATATACAAAAAAACTTATAGTTAAAACTAATAATACCTCTATAATATGATTTAACTGAATTATCTCTTTATAGTCATTTAAATACAAAATAACATCATATTTAGAATATACAGTAACATAAAAATAACTAAATATTATTAAAATTGCTAAAACTAACAAAAAACCAATATTAATATTTTTCATAAAATAAATACCTATTTAGATAATTTTCTTATTAAAGCATAATATAAACCATCATTATATAAATCTGGAAGAATCTGTATATCAGTAATTAATTCAAATCCAACTATATTATTACTAAACCATTTAATATTATCTTCATTCTCATCTTTTAAAATTGAGCATGTAACATAAAGCATATAACCATTAGTTTCAAGCATATCAAATAAATTTACTACTATCTTTCGCTGTAATCCAACAAACTTTGAAATATCTGTTTCCAATCTATTTACCCTAATATCTGGATTTTTTTTAATTGTCCCTATGGCAGAACATGGAACATCAGCTAAGATAAAGTCAAATTTATTATAATCCCACCAATCTTTACTCGCTGCATCAGCTAATATACATTTACAATTTAAATCTAATCGGTTTAAATTTTCTTTTATTTTATCTAATCGATTTTGCGAATTATCAAGTGCAGTTAAATCCAGATCATAATTCTCAAGTAATAAACAAGTCTTTCCTCCAGGTGCAGCACATGCATCTAATATTCTCTTTGGCTGTATTGAATATTTAGCTAAAATATCTGATATATATTGTGCCGCTGAATCTTGAATACTTACATAACCATCTGCGAAAAATGGTATATTTATAATATTATTTTCTTTTTCTAAAATAATAACATTATTAAGAACCTTATATTCGATTTCATTATCTTCTAAAACTTCAATATATTTTTCGATATTTGTTTTCCGTTTGTTAACTCTTAATGTTATTTTAACATCTGCATTCAAAGCATTAAATATTTGCTCATACTTATTAGGATAATATTCTATAATTTTATCACTTAACCAATTTGATAGATTTGCACCAACTTTATAATCTATTAACTCTTGCTTTAATAAATCTTTCTTTCGTAAATAATTTTGAAGAACTGCATTAACTAAATTTTTATATTTTCCGTTATACTTTTTTGTTAAATTAACTAAATCATTAACTATTGCATAGGGTGGTTTAACTGAATAAGTAATTTCATATATACCCATTTGCAGAATCAAATAAACATCTTGATTAGGTATTTTTTTTAGTAATCTAGTTAATATAAATTTAATTGAATAATAATTTTTTAATATCTGATAACAGTGGTTTTTTATTTTATTACGATATTTGTTATCATCAACTTTTAAAATTACCTCTTTTAAATTTTTGCCACTATAGATTTCTTTCAAACACTTTATTATTAAATGATATTCTTGCATATTATCCATTAATGTTTCATATGAAACAAAAAAAAGATACCTAAGCGGTATCTTTACCAATAATTTTCTACAGCCATATTACCAGGATTTCCTCGTCTGGATATAGTTAATCCTCTTTCAGCAAGTAACCTTCGTGTATCATCAACCATTTGTGGGTTACCACAAATCATAACTCTACTATTTTCAACAGTAAAAGGAATACCTACGAAATCTTCTAATTCTTTATTAACAATAAGATCAGTAATTCTACCATATAAATCAGCTTCATTTTTTTCTCTAGTAGTAATCTTTACATACTTTAATTTATCTTTTACCAACTCACCGTAATATTCATGTGTGAAAAATTCATTAATCGTTTCTTGATAAGTTAACTCTTCAGATAATCGAGTACAGTGTACTAAGATAACTTTATCGTATTGCTCCCAAACACTAAAGTCATACATTATAGATATAAATGGGGCTAACCCAGTACCAGTTGATAAAAACCATAGATCTTTACCATTTTCAAACCTATCTGTTGTTAATAATCCATAATTCGTTTTATCAATATAAATATCATCATTTATTTTAATGTTTTTTAATCTTTGTGTAAATTCACCATCTGGAACTACAATAGAATAAAATTCGAGTTCTTCATCATAATCAGCTGAAACTATAGAGTAAGGTCTCCATACAATAGTTTCGTCTTCTTTTTTTACTCCTAATCTGGCAAATTGTCCAGGAATGAATTTAAAAGATTCATCTCGAGTAATTTTGAAGCTAAATAGATGATCTGTCCATTGTTTAATATATGTTACTTTTTGTATTGTATATTTACCTTCTTTAGCCATAATGATTCCATTTAATAATAAGAGGTTATTTTATCATTAGTTAAGAGCTTCTAATATTAAAGATTTAATGTTATAATATATTAACTAATTTTATTAATTATATACTTTATTATTATTAATATTAGTCTATTTCTATGTTAATAAGCTATGTTTATATAAATAAATCAGATTATTAAGTATAAAAATAACATGATGATAATTCATGTATTAAGAAGTATATAAATGTGCATAAAAAAATATAAATAAATTAAATTGTGAATAACTTTAAATTATCAACATAGATTTTAAATTTTATTAACAATCAACTGTGAATAACTTTAATGAAGCAACAAATAAATATTCTTATCATTAGACTTTCTTCAATTGGTGATATATTTCATACATTAACTGTATTGCCTGATATAAAGAAAAAATTTCCAGATAGTAATATTGATTGGTGTGTTGATAAATCATTTGAAAAAATAGTTAAATTATCACCTTTAGTTGATAATGTATTATCGATTCCTTTAAGAAAATGGAAAAAAAATAAGTTAACTTGGTTTTTTAAATTATTAGATTATAAAAAAAGACTAAGTGATAAAAAATATGATTATATAATTGATACACAAGGGCTAATTAAATCTGCATTTATTACTAAATTTTTATTTAATGGTAAGTTATATGGGCTTGATAAAAAATCTGCACGTGAGCCTTTATCAAGTGTATTTTATGATTATAAATATAACGTTAATCAAAATAATATAGCGGTTATTCGCTTAAGAGGTTTGATAGCTAAAATTTTTGATCTTGATATAGATTACAATCAGATTGAGCTTCCTATTATTTTCAATGATTGTGGAATTAAATTATCCGCAAATAGTATTTTATTTTTGCATGGTACTTCTAAAGAGTCCAAAAAATGGGATATAAATAATTGGAAAGTACTAACTGAATACATTTTAGAAAACTCGGATAATGATATTTATTTGACTTTTAGTAATAGTGAAGAAGAATTATTTGCTAATTCGCTTAGATCATTAGTAAACGATAACCGTGTTAAAATAGTTTATAAAATGGAGTTTGCTTTGTTAGCAGATTTAATTAACAAAGTTAAACTTATTATTGGTGTTGATACTGGGTTCACTCATTTGGCAAATCTTTTAGGCAAGCCAACCTTAGCAATATATCAAGATAGCGATCCATCTTATGTAGGGATATTTAAATATAATAATTCATCTAATTTTGGTGGAAATAAACTAAAAGTATCTGCCAGTGAAATAATCAATTATATACAAAGTAATAAATTATTATAATTTCTGTATTTTGTTTGGAGTAATTTATGTTTAATAATAATGAAATATTCACTTCACCTGATAAATGTATAGAAGAATGTGATAAGCAGATTGAATTTGCTAATAATATAATAAATTATTTACAACAGTATGTTAAGCAGATTGAGTCCATAAAATCAATAGCAGGATCAACAAAAGCGTTGCAGCAGATGAATCCTTTAAATATGATGATGGATTTCATTAATAGCCAGAATAAAAAGAAAGAAGATGAATGATTTTTATTTATTCATTTCTTTTATATCTAATATCACCTTTATTGCCTTTATATTTAAAATATCGTGGAAAAAAAAATCCAGATTATCTTCTTAATTGGAATGAAAGATTTGGTATAAATCTCAAAACACCCTTAAAAAAAATAATTTGGATTCATGCAGTTTCAGTTGGTGAAACTAGAGCCACTATAAAACTAATAAAACTATTAAGTGATAGTTATCCTGAATATCAAATATTGATTACAAATATGACTCCAACTGGTAGAAAAACAGCAAGAAATCTTTTTCCAAACGCAATTGTCCATTATATTCCATATGATTTATATTTCTCGGTTAGAAAATTTTATAAAACGTTTAAACCTGCTATTGGTATTATTATGGAAACCGAGATCTGGCCAAATTTGATTTGGCAAAGTAAGAAGTTTAAAATACCTCTTTATCTTGCAAACGCTCGTTTATCTTATAGATCATATAACGGTTATAATAGGTTCAAATATTTATTAATGCCAGTTATTAATCAACTTAAAGGTATTTTATGTCAGGAAGAAAATACTTTAAATAATTTTAAAAATCTTGGTTATACTGGAGATTTAACTATTGTTGGTAATACCAAATTTGATTTAGAGCTCCCGGAAAATTTTCTATCAGTTAAAGAATCTCTTAATAAAATTATTGATAATAGAAAAATAATATGTTTTGCTTCAACACGTGATGGTGAAGAAGATCTTATTTTAGATAATATTGATTTGAGTCTTGATGTTATTTATCTTATAATCCCAAGACACCCGGAAAGATTTTCTCTTTTGGCTGAGACTCTTGAAAAGAGATCGATTAAATATATTAGAAGATCGCAGAATAAACCGCTAGCAAAAGATGATAAAATCATTATTGGTGATAGTATGGGCGAAATGCTTGCTTATTACGCAATCAGTGAAATAGTTGTTATAGGTGGAAGCATAAATGATTTTGGTGGACAAAATCCATTAGAAGCATTTTTTATGGATAAACCGGTGCTATTTGGTAAATCTATGTATAATTTTAGTAAAATAGCCAAGGACTCGCTAGATACTGGTTGTGCGATTCAATTTGATAATATTCAGAATTTGAAAAAAATTATAGATGACTTATTGATTAATGATGATTTATATTGTCAATTGAAGAATAAGTGCAAGTTATTTATGGATAAATATCAGGGTGCTTCTCAAAGAATATACGATATTGTAAATAAAGATTTATAGTAACTGCTCGGACTATCCCGTATAATAGCTGTGTTGTAAGGCTCCTTATGTACGTTCCTGTGTATACTGCGTCGCCTTGCATCTTGCTCTTGCAGCATATTCTGGCAGTTACAGAGCTATATAGTATAAGTAATTACGATTTATAAGTGTTGAGTTTATTGTTGAAAATTAATCAGATATTTTAAGAAAATTTAATGTTTCATGTGAAACATTAAAGAGGATATAATGAAAAAAGCAATTGTAGTAACTGGTGCAACAAGTGGTATTGGTCTTGAGTGTGTTAGACAGTTTTTAACTATTGATAACTTATATATATTTGCATTGGGAAGAAATATTGATTCTTTAAAACCTTTAGAATGCGATCGATTAATAGTTAAGCAGATAGATGTATTAAATGCTAACGATATAAGTTTATTAATTGAAAATATTTCTACTGAGTATGTAATTGATGGTTTAATTAATGGAGCGGGGGTTGCGTATTCGGGTGATTTTTTAGATATAGATCATGATGAAAACGAACAGATGATTAAAGTAAATACAATTGGACTTACCAATATGATTGAAACTATATTGCCAATTATGCGCGCGAATAAAAAAGGAACTATTTTAAATCTTAGTTCTCTAGCCGATCGTTATCCACGACCTAATACTACTGTTTACGCAGCAACTAAAGCTTATGTTAAAAGTATAAGTGATTCTTTACGTGTACAGAATGCTAAATTTAATATTCGAGTAGTAAATATTTCACCTGCACTAGTTGATACACCAATGTTAACAAAATTACGTGGTGATATTGATACTGTTAATGTAAGTGATTTTGTTAATATAGTTAAATTTATTTATATGCAACCACATAATATTTGTATTCGGGATATTGTGGTTGCGCCTACTTATTATGAAGGTTAATAAAGCAGAAAGCTTAATGTTTTTATCAATAGAGATTGGGAAAAATGAGTGCAAAAATAATTATTGTTACTAATCAAAAAGGTGGTTGTGGTAAAACAACCTTGGCTATGAATGTGGCTGGTGTATTAGGTTTAAACAACAAAACGTTACTGATTGATGGTGATCCACAAGGTAGTGCTAGTAGATGGGCAGCAAGTAGTAGTGATGAAAAGCCTTTTCCGGCAGCAGTTATGAGTCTTGCTGCTGTAAATGATAAGGTAAATCGTGAGATAAAAAAATATATTGATGATTATGAATATATAGTAGTAGATTGTCCTCCTGCGATTGATAATAAATTTACTTCTTCAGCTTTATTAATTGCTGATTTGGCATTAGTTCCAATTGTTCCTAGCCCAACTGATCTTTGGGCTGCGATTGGTATTCAAAATTTAATTTCAAATGTGAGTGAAATTAATGAAAAATTACAAGCTAGGCTTGTAGCAAATATGTGCCAGACAAATGCTAGTATTTCAAAAGAAGCGTTAAGCTTGATTGAAGAATTTGATTTTCCTAAAATGACTACTGATATTTATCAACGTACTGCCTATCGCCAGTCTGCTGCTTTGGGTGGTACAGTTTTTGATCTGGATAATCAGAAAGCTCGCGAAGAAATAAAGGCTCTTGTTAGTGAAATTATTGATGCATTAAACTAATTACATTTAACTGCTTAATTATTATATAATCTAGTGTAACATTATAATATTTTGGAGAAAATGATGGCTACAAAAAGAAAAATTGGAGCTTCACTGCGCCAATCAGTTACAGCTGAAAAACAGAAAGTTGCTGATACTAAGCAACCTAGCGAAAAGTCAGCAAAGCCAAATCCTGTAAAAGCAGCTGTTGTGAATAAACCAGTTACTGTAACTGAAGCAAAACCAGCGCCTAAGAAACCAAGTGTACCTAAAAAAGTTAATCAGGTATCAAATGCAGCTAAACCTTCAATTGCTACTAAAACAGTGGAGAAGGAATTACCAAAGGCGACTGCTACTCCAGCAAGTAAATTTCCTGAATTTAAAATTAATCAAGATTTATTAAATTCAGTTCCTAAATTAAATGAAGTTCTTGATCAGCTAACTTCAATGAGTAATAAGCTTGCAAACCTCTTCTTAGAAAATATGCATTCGACAAATTCTCATTTAAATGAATACTTATTGCAGCTTGGTTCGTTAAAAGATCCGGCAAGCCTCTATGAGTTAAATATGAAGTTAATGAATAAACTAAAAGCTAGCCAACAGGAAATTTTTAGTAAAAATCTTGAGTTTTTCTCTTTTTATAAGAAGAAATAGTATAGTTTATCTATAGTTAAAATCTGCTACTTTAAGTTTTTTAAGAAGTGGCAGATTTATTTTTAAGGTAATTATATCTTTGTTGCATTGAATAGTTGCCAGTTAGCCCGCCACAATGAAGGTATAGAATACTTCCTTTAATAGTCTCCAAATTTTCCAGTAAAATTTTCCAGCCAACTGGATCATAAATTAAATCAAATTCAATTTGACTAACTTTATTTATTTCTCGGATTGTAGTCAACAATTCTTCATATGGTGTAGCAAAACGATATTGTTTATTATCAATTACTAATGGAAGCTTTGAGTTATCGTAATTAATTGAACTCATTTGCTCTATAAGATAATCACGACTGCCTACACAATTTGTTGTAATTACTTGATGCTTATCAAGGTGTTTTTGTAAAAAAAAGGCAGTAGTCCCAGTTCCAGATGGGAGGAAAATATTTATACTTTCCAAATAATTTAATACTGCCCATTTGTTTATTTCTTCTGCTAGCTGTTTTATACCGTATTCAGCCTCTATTTGAAGCGCTCCTTGACAAATTAACAATTGATTTGAGGTAGTGCATAGGCTACTAGTAAATTGATTGTATTCTTTATCTAATTCTATAAGCTGCATACCATTTTTAAGGCTCAATTCTAGATTACTCTGTTTGCTATCTTTTACAGTTTTGGATAAAGAGCGCGTATAATAAATAAATTGCCAATTTTTTAGTTGTGCCAGACAGGAAAGAGAATACATAAGATTTGACTGATTACCGCCATAGCTTATAATTGTATTTGTCGCTGGAAAGTCGTTCTCTAGGTAATAAGCTAGCTTTCTCGCTTTATTCCCATTAAAATTTTTATCCAATAAATCATCACGTTTTACAAAAAAAGTATGATTTCCATATTTGAATTGGGATATTGGAGAGTTATTTAGAATCATCATTAATAATTGATTTTATAACGTGTATAAAGAAAATTATTGGCAATATTATGAAGTGTCAGAATTGTATAGTGTGGATGGCTGCGGCTGCTAAAAGATTGATTTTGCATGCCAAGGCTATTTATTGAGCCACCAATATAAACGCTTGAAGTATTTAACCACGCTTCATCAAGTAATTTATCTTCTTGTAGCTTATGATGTAAAAAAGGTGATTCATTTAGCATGATTTTTATGTCAAGTGCAAATAATTTATCAAAAAGTATTCTAAAATTAAAAGAGTCATTATCATAAATAATCTGTTTGATTTTATTTTCATTCAAATCATGAATTGATAAAACTGGAATATCATAGGATTTAAGAGGCTTTCTTGCTGAATAAATTAGCAGAGGAATCTCCGGATTTTTATAAATTATTTCATCATAAATATTAAAATTATCGATATCCCGAGTTACTAAAATATGTAAAAGTTCGCTGGGTTTGCCTAACTGTTTTCTAAATTTAAGCAGATTTTCATTATCAATATTTGCGATAAAGTTATTATTTTCATTTGTTAGGCTATTTGTCCCAATTATTACTGCATCACTTATGCTTCTACCGAGTAATAAATTCCAATAATCTGCATAACGTTCTTCTTGTGTTGCGCTTGAGTTTTTTGCAGCAATCGCGTAGCCAGTTTTCATATCAGGGTAACAGAGCTTACCATCTACAGAAAGAGCAAAACAGCTAAAAATAAATGATTTGCTTTTTATTTCTGGTAATTTCAAATAAGTACCAAGAGTTTCGTTTAAATATTCCGATTTAATTATTTGATAATTTTCAGAATTTAATACATTATTTTCAATTAATAGCTTAAATTTCAACTTCATTTTTAGTTATTCTTTCAGCTAAAAATCCTGTTATTATGCAGATAATGGCACAAATTAAATAGGTCAAATTTATATGGCTCAGAAATTGAATTTTTGGTGTCTGTGAATGAATCAAACCAAATCCGCTTAGGATTATTAAAAGAATAAATCCGTAAGCTGCCGGAATCCATTTTCTATACATTATAAAATAAAAAATACTCGTTAAAAGGAGGCTAAATAAAATCGAACCCTTAGCTAATATGAATAGTCCATTTACACCTCTTAATTGCATAAAATTAGTGATGTGGTTTTCTGTTGATAATAATTCAAGTTTATTATATATAAGTTCAGTAAGGATTGGTATGATTCCAATGATCAACAGTATATATTCATTTTTCTTTAATGCTTCAAAGCTCACAGCTGTTGTGGTAATTCCAATAACTATCAGTACTGGTAGGGTTACCCATTCT
Organism: Aquella oligotrophica; assembly: GCF_002892535.1. Classification (NCBI taxonomy): domain Bacteria; kingdom Pseudomonadati; phylum Pseudomonadota; class Betaproteobacteria; order Neisseriales; family Neisseriaceae; genus Aquella; species Aquella oligotrophica. The sequence goes on from NZ_CP024847.1 coordinate 168,507, forward strand.
GGGATCAGGCTAATAAGTAAAATACTAAGTCCGGTTGAACCCAGTATTAGATAAATTATTCCATTATATAAAGAAAACCTGTAGTCTGCACCTTGTTGTTTCCATGAATAATGTCCAAAAAATAAAGCCATAGCAAAAGGATTGCCCATTATACTTGAAAAACCACTAATTAAACCACTTGTTAAAATTGCAGAATATGGATTGAAGTGGTCATTACTAAGTTTTGATTCTTCAAGAATCTGGATTGCACTAACAGCATCAATTATTGCAAAAGCAATTATTAGTGGTAGATATGAATAACAATGGTCTAATACTTCTGAAGATACGTCAAGCCAGATAAATTGTGGAATATAAATTTGATAGCTATGCAAATCTGGATTAACCCATTGAAACTCTTTACTCACAAAAGCAATTATAGTTCCTAATAAGACACCTAGCATTATAATTGGAATATTAACTTTTATCCTTGCTATGCTGATGGCAAGAATAACTAATAATGGCAATAAACCAGATAATGGATGTTCAAAAAGAGTTGGCAGGTTATTAATTGCAAGCCAAGTAAAGGCAGATCCAGCTAGTCCGCTAAAAAGAGCAGGAGAAGGGATGTATTTTAAGAGCTTGATTAATAATATTCCAACAATTATAAAAATAATAGCATTAATTAAATTTGCCAATAAAGCAACCTTGTAAGCAAGTAGTGGATTACCTGTTTTAGTAGCTATTGGAAGCATGATAGCAAAGAGCCAGACAAAAACACAGCTTGCCTGTAAACCGCTGGGTAATGCTGTTACACTAGTATTTGTTTTTCTAGCGAGAGTTTTTGCTTGCCAAAAGTATGCAAAATTTAATAAAAAAAGGCTAAAGCATAGTCCAGGAAGAATATTATGGTTAATAATATCTTGTGGTAAATGAATAATACCAGTTAAAACAGCAATACTTACCGCTATTTTAGCAAAGCTATCAAAAAATACTCCGATGGTTGCGTTTAAATTTGCGCTTTGGTTTATTGCAAGCATTTCAGGAAATAACCGCTATATAAGTATTAACAACAATGTAACTAATGTAGCAGATAAATGAAATAATTCCAATTGTGTAGGATAGCTTATGTTTTTGTTGCGGTGGTATGTTTAATTGTTCGGTAAGTATTGATATACAAATTGATAAAAAAAGAACAATAAAGGTTGCTGCTTGAATTGAGTCTGCTAAAGTAAAGTCAGTAGTTAGTGGTAATTTCTGATCAATGGTATATTTATTTCCAATAAATGAAAATATACCACCAGCAAAAATAGTTGCTCTTGCCGGGAAAGGGAAAGTATTCATTAGATAGAGAATATGTGCTAAAAACCCTGCCATAAAAAAGCCAATAAAATAACTGATAAATACCCGCATACCTTCGCGCTTTATTTCTATCGTCATAGTAATTCTATCAAACAAACCCTTAGGTGCATCAGCATTACCAAAGTTGGTATCATAGGTAGTTGTACTTTTTTTAACCGACATATTTAATATTTTCCAGCCGGGTAATTCAAATTCAGAATGTAATCGAGAATCTTTAAAGTCTGGATCAAAGACTATATGATCCGTATCCTCGAAGTCTTCCAACCTGACCTGCAAATATTGATGCCCAAAAGGAAAATACTTCAGGTTCCAGTCATAGTGTATTTTTGCGTAGTAATGTACAAAGGTATAATAATCACCATTGGCGGTTTTCCCTGTTCCACCAAATTTATGTGTATAAGTACGGGCATTTACTATTTCAATACTTGTATCTGGTTTATAGTTTTTATCTTTAGTTCTCCACCATGCATAAAAGCTAATTCCAAAAGAGTTATTGAATTGATCAAGCTCATAAATGCTCATGGGATAAACGCCAAAAGTAACTGTTTCAGGTATTTCTGGTTTAGCTTCAGCCAAAATGGGAAATAAAAATAGAACAAAAATTACTAATTTTAATAGTTTCATAAGAGTACCAGATAAAATATGTAAAATTATTGTAACATAAGCAGAAAAGCGTGGTGAGAATAATTTAGTAGATTTATAAGGTATTATTAAGCCAGTTTACAGGAGCTTGTTTTTGATTTGCAAAATATTCGTTGGCAAGTTTAAAGTGATTACAACCAAAAAAACCACGACTTGCAGATAAAGGAGAAGGATGTACACCTTCAAGGATAAGATGTTTGCTAGAGTCTATCAGAGATTTCTTATTACGCGCATAATTTCCCCATAAGATAAAAACACAATTTTTACCAGAGGTACTAATTTCCTGTATGATTTTATCAGTTACAGTTTGCCAGCCTATTTTTGCCAGCGAGTTTGCTTTATCTTTTATAACTGTCAATGTGCTATTTAATAATAACACTCCTTGAGATTTCCAGTTTTCAAGTAAAGATGCATTAAGCTCAGTTAAAATTGGATTAAACTCCAATATCAGCTCTTTAAAAATATTTTTTAGAGATGGGGGAAGGGTAGTGCCATGATTTACAGCAAAAGCAAGCCCATTGGCCTGATTTTCTCCATGATAGGGGTCTTGTCCAATAATTACCACTTTAATATTTGCCGGGTTTAACCCTGATAGGGCATAAAAGATTTTGCTTTTAGGTGGATAGATTATAGAATTTTTTGATATTAAGGTTAGTTCCCGATCAATTTCCAGAATTGTATTATGACAGTTGTTGTAGAAAAAGTCTTTCCAGTAATTATCAAGAGAATCCCAGTCTTGTGCTAGATATGTTAAATTCATGATTCCTGATTGGAATAAACTTTGATTTCATTAGTATTTGGAGCTGCTTCCTGATAATCACGAATAATTTTGCCATTATCCAGCTGAAGAGTTAGCTGGTTATTAACTTCTGCAGCTAGATCTTCGCCTGCTTGTTGAATTAATTTAGGTGTATTATGTGAAACTTTTTGATTTTTATTTGAAGTTAGCTTAACATCTCCACCATGACCAGCAGCAGTAAATGATGCTATTATATGATTATCTTTTGTTCTAACTAGTTTATAATCTACCGCAATATCGATTGAATATATAATTGAATACATATTGGTATTGCTTAACTCTTTGGTTTCTTCATTGGTATCAATAGCCGAAACAACTCCAGTAAGAATATAATCAGGTTTTATTATTGTATTGGAGCTAGGAGACTCAACTTTTAGCAGATTATTATTTAAATCAATAACATTAAAATGCTTGCTTTGAATAATTTTACCGCGTATTTGCGCTGAAAAAGTACTTATTTGCTGCTTAAGCTCAGTTTGGGTAACAGGGTCAATTGAGTCAGGCTTATCAGGGCTTATAAAGTTATTTGTATATGCAGAAGAAGATAACTGGAGATTTGGAACTGCAAGCGTAGCTGCGAGACAATTTAGCGAAACGAGAATGCTTACAGCAAATAGTATCTTCTTCATGATAATTCCGATGGTTTATTTTGTCATATCTTTGCGGATTTGTTTTTCATTACTCCATAATTGTGTACCTTGTTGTACGTCAATCAGTTTCATATTGAAAACATAGAAAACATCTTTTACTTGACCATTATCTTTAGTGATGTTGCTTACATAACCATCAAGACGGCATTGAGCACCCTGCATTTTACCTAATTTAGCCGTACTACCTTGGTCATATAATCCAGATTGATTTTGACGATCTAATTCATCAACCTGACTTTGCATTTCCTGAGAAGATAGGACGTACTGGCTTTTAACCTGTGCAGAGTTAGATAAATTATTAACAATACTTTGAGTAATGTTTTCAGTGTCAATGTATTGATCAGTTTTGTTACGAACTTTAGACACAGTATATGTTTTACACTGGTTAATTTTGCCCGAAGTTATCAAAGCTGTTGCCATTTGGCTAGCTACCATATTCAAATCAGTAGAGCCGAAATCTGTATTAACTGTTTCTACTGCATTACTATCTCCATAACTCACCTTTCCACTGCCAACTACAGGTGCATTTACTGCACAAGAGCTTAAACTTAAAAGCATTACAATTGGCAAAATTCTTGTCAGGTTTGTATTCATAAAAACTCCTTGATTTAATTAACGCTGGGTATAACTGTGTACTGTATCAATAAGAGTAGCTACATTGTCTGGCTTGGCACTTGGTAGTATCCCATGCCCAAGATTAAAAATCAGGCGATCGTAACTATTGTTATTTGCTAAGTAATAGCTATCCAATATTTTTTTTGTTTCTTTTATAATTGTCTCACTATCTGCTACTGACAATAGTACTGGATCCAAATTTCCTTGTAGTATTTTCTGTGTACTTTTTCTCGCTTTTGCCAGATTTATTGTCCAGTCAACGCCAATCGCATTGCAGCCTATTTGATCAATAAATTCAATCCAGTTTCCGCCACCTTTGGTGAAAGAAATAATTGGTATATCAGAAAACCCAAGTGAACGAATCTGCTTAATCACTATATCCAGATATTTTAATGAGAATTCTTTAAATGCAGCCTCACTAAGTACACCACCCCAACTATCAAAAAGCATTATACAATCAACACCAGATTTAATCTGTTCAATTAGGTAGTCAGCTACTGCAATCGCAATCTTGTTAAGTAATAGGTGCAAAGTATCTGGAGATTGATATAGCAATGCTTTTATTTTTTCATAATTTTTGCTTGCTCCACCTTCCAGCATATAGCAGGCTAATGTCCATGGCGAACCGCTAAAACCAATAAGAGGAATATTTTTAGGCAGTTCCTGTTTTAGGTTCTTAATCGTTTGCATTACATAACCTAAATCATGTGCAGGATATATGGTTTTTAGATTAAGTATGTCAGCCTGATTATTTATTGGATTATCAAATTTTGGTCCTTCACCTTCTGTAAAATGAAGGTTCAAACCCATAGCTTCAGGAACAACAAGAATATCGCTAAACATAATTGAAGCATCAAGATTAAAGCGTCTTATTGGCTGAAGTGTAACTTCTGTTGCCAGATCAGGATTTTTACATAAACTTAAAAAACTTCCTGCTTTAGCGCGTGTTTGACGATACTCTGGCAGGTAGCGACCAGCTTGGCGCATTAACCATAATGGTGTATAGGTCGCAGATTGATTACGTAAGATATTAAGAAAGTTACTGTTCATTGGATTTATTTTTTATTATGGGGGCAAAATAATTTAATGCCTTACGATATACATCTTGTTTGAATTTTACTACAAAATCAATCGGATCCCAGTAGGGAATCCAGCGCCACGCATCAAATTCAGGTTCATGATGGCTACGAACATTGATATGGTGATCAGAACCAAGAAAATCCAGTAAATACCAAATTTGTTTTTGTCCACGATAATTAGAGTTTTGTTTTGACCAGCTGCCTGGAACGTCGTAGTATAGCCAATCACTAGTTCGGTCTATGATGCTAACATGTTGTTGTAAAAGACCTAATTCTTCATTTAATTCCCGGTACATACACTCATCAAGAGTTTCATTTTCAGCTAGACCGCCTTGAGGAAACTGCCATGAATATTCACCTTTACGCCGACCCCAAAATACTAAATTTTGTTTATTTAGTAAGATGATGCCTACGTTGGGACGGTATCCATCTTTATCTATCATTTAGTTCCTCAGAAATACGCATAAAAAAGTTGCCATTATTTTAGCATAAGCACTGCGGTGATAGTCATTATTTACCGCCTGCACAAATGCTTTAAGATAAATCTTTTTCCTCAGATCCCCGATGGGATTACTTTGAAATGCAGTAAAATGATGTGTTAAATCTATGACAAGGTCGGTTATGTGAAGCCATCTATTTTTGATTTTAATACTAGGACTGTTGTTACAATAAGTATTGTGGCAGCTTTATATGGAGTTGTTGGGTTAGTTGGAATTCCTGTTGGGCCAAATGTTCAGCTAAGACCATCTATCATTATTCTTAGCCTTTTTTCAGTGTATTTTGGTCCGGTGGTCGGTTTTCTAGGCGGGTTTCTTGGCAATATGCTAACAGATTTACTTGCTGGTTGGGGTATTTGGTGGACGTGGGAAATGGCGTCAGGGATATTTGGTTTATTTTGTGGGCTGGTTTACCTTTTTCCTGGATTTAATGTTCGCTACGGTTTATATTCGAAAATTCATCTAGCTTTCCTTATAGTCTCAGCTGTTGGTGGATTTCTTGCGGGTTATACATTTGCTGGAATTAGTGATATTATTATAATGAATGAACCTCCACGTAAGGTATTTTTCCAGATTATAGTTATTTTCATAACCAATTCTTTGGTGTTTATTTTTCTTGCTTTACCAGTCATATTTGGATTTATCAAGGCAAATAATAGATACTCAAGGCTGAAAGTTGAAGAGTGATGAATAAGAATATAGTCATCAAATTTGCTGATTTTAGTTTTCGCTATCATAATCTGGAAAATCCTACTCTAGAAAATATTAATTTGGAAATTCAGGATGGGGAAAAAATCCTGATACTAGGAAGAAGTGGCTCTGGTAAAAGCACGTTACTTCACGCAATAAATGGAGTTATTCCATTTGCAAGTTATGGGATAACTACAGGTGAATTGCTAATAGGTGGTAATGATGCGATTCAGAAAAATATATTTACCAGAAGCAAAGAGATTGGAACCATTTTGCAGGATATGGATAGCCAATTTATTGGGTTAAGCGTTGGAGAAGATGTTGCTTTTAGTCTTGAAAATGAGGGTGTGCATAGCCATAACATGCTAGATAAGGTTACAAGGAGCCTTACTCAAGTTGATATGCTTGAATTTTTTGATAATAGTCCATATGAATTGTCTGGTGGACAAAAGCAGAGAGTTTCACTTGCTGGTGTTTTGGCATCATCACCACAGATATTATTATTTGATGAGCCTCTTGCTAATCTTGATCCTGCTTCGGCAGTGAAAATAACTGATTTAATCAAAAAGCTTAATGATGAATCTGCTAAAACTATTCTAATCGCAGAACATCGTTTGGAAGAATGCCTTGAGATTGAGCCGGATCGTATTATTGTTATGGCAGCGGGCAGAATACTTGCAGTTGGTACACCAGCAGAGATTCTTTCAATGGGGATTCTAAATGAAATTGGTATTCGTGAACCATTATATTGTGAGCTGTTAGGGTTCTCCAAGCTGGATACGGTTGCAGCTAAACTTGGTGATATACTTGAATTTGATACAGCAAAAAATCAAAAAATAATTAACTGGTTTCATCAAATCCATACTTTAAAACCATTTGAAAAACCTAATACCCGGACTGCTGTTTTTTCCGCGCAAAATATATCCTTTGCCTATTTGGAAAATAAACTTGTGCTGAAGGATATTTCTTTTGATTTATACCCTGGTGAAATAGTTAGCATTTTAGGAAATAATGGAGCTGGTAAATCTACTCTAACTGGTATTATGAGTGGTATTTATTCTTCAGATACCGGAATCATGACTTTAAATGGTATAGATATTTCATCGTGGAAGATCAAAAAACGTGGGCAACATATTGCTTTGATAATGCAAAATCCAAATCAGATGATTATAAAAATGACAGTTTGGGATGAAGTTGCGTTTTGTTTGCTAAATGAAGGTGTCGATTCAGATGAGATTCAACGTCGTGTTGAAACAGTACTTAGAGTTTGTGGTTTGTGGGGTTATCGGAACTGGCCTATTTCTGCACTTAGTTATGGGCAAAAAAAGCGTGTAACCATTGCTGCAATGTTAGTACTTGAGCCACAAATATTGATTTTGGATGAACCAACTGCTGGGCAGGATTTAAAGACTTATCGTGAATTTATGAGATTTCTTCAGGAGCTTACTCAATCTGGTTTATCTATTCTTATTGTTACTCATGATTTATATCTTGCAATTGAATATTCTTCTCGTAGTTTAGTGCTTGCAAATGGACGATTAATTGCTGATGAACATCCCGCGAGGATTCTTGTTGATGAGGAGGTTATTAATTCGGCAGGATTATATGAATTATCCCTAGTTACTATTGCTAGAAAATTGGGGCTTAATCCGATAGAATTTTTGTACAAATTCATTGCCAGTAGGGAAAGAGGTACTAATGAATAAATTTGGTTCCTTGTATTTTGAAGCGGATTCTTTTTTTCATCGTATGAACCCGGGAATTAAACTTATCATTTTTATCTTCTGGCTAATAGTGGTATTTATGTTTTTTGATCTTAGGGTAAGTATTGGTTTGCTTGTTACTGGTTTTGTATTACTTAAATTTGCAACAATCCCCTATACCGTATCAAGAAATCTTTTTATTGCTGTGCTAAGTTTTAATTTCATTAATGCTATCTTTATTTTACTGATTACTCCAGATTATGGGGTAACTTTGACTGGAAATTCGCATATATTGTTCAATATTGCTGGATTTAGACTTTATAGTTCTACTTTAATGTATATTTTGGTAATCTCTTTAAAGTATTTATCTCTATTACCGTTAACTATGATTTGTATTTTTACTACTCATCCAAGTAAATTTGCTGCTAGCCTGAATCAAATAGGCATTCCGTATAAATTTGCCTACACAGTGAGCATTATTCTTCGTTATTTTCCTGATATTCAGCAGGAATTTAAAAATATTGCTAATGCGCAAGCACTTCGCGGGTTAAGCTTTGGTCGTGATGAGCCATCCAGAATAAAGCGAATACGGAATCTATTTAATATAACTGTTCCTTTGATAAATTCTGCTTTGGTACGGGTGGACAAAATAAGCAATGCCATGGAGTTGCGCGGGTTTGGCAAGTACCGCAAGCGGACATGGTTTAATCAGACTCAAATATCACATAGTGACTGGCTAACACTATGCTTTGCAACAGTAGTTTTTGTAGTATTCTGTGTCTTTCGCTTTTATTTCTATTCTGGGGTATTTTTTTAGCTTTGCTAATAAAAAACCCGGCGGTTAAACCGGGTTAATTATAAATCACTGATGTTGTGTATATGTTTTAAGAATTAGATAGAAATAGTACCAGTGATGTAGATATTATAAGTCCAAAATTAAATAATATGTTGTTGCAGTGCCATAATAATCGCTGGATAGATTATATAATAAGCCTAGATTTAGATAAGAAAATGGTCAAGAGCACTCAAATATATTGACTGAGGGTGTGATTTTTTGTAGTTTCTAATACTAGTATAAGAGTTCATTTGCTAGTTAATTTCAAATCTCTTCTACGCTCAAGTCTTTTGTAATTTGTTGTAATCCAATTCTGCCACCCGTAGTATAATAATCTGTTATGTGTGTAACTATAAATGAAGGGTAATTTATGTTTAATCTAGCAGTTAGACCACAAACCGACCTTAAGACAAAGATCACAGAGAAATATCGCGATAATGAACAAAAATGCTTGGACAATTTGATTGAAATTCTGGATTGGGATGTAAATAAAGAAGAGCAAATAAGACAACTTGCTACAAGTATGATAGAAAAAGTTCGGAATAACCGGATTAAAGGTAATGGTGTTGACGCCCTAATGCAGGAATTTAAGCTATCAACCGCCGAAGGTATTGCGCTTATGTGTCTGGCAGAAAGCCTATTACGCATTCCGGATACATATACTCAAAATAAGTTAATTAAAGATAAAATTGCCACCGGAGACTGGAAAAGTCATACCAAGAGTGGCAGTTTTTTTGTAAATGCTGCAAGTTGGGGCTTAACCCTCACTGGTAAACTGGTTAAAGCTGATAGTGATGCAAAACTAACTGCAGCTTTGGTGAAAGTGGTTGGCAAATGGGGTGAGCCTATTATTCGTAAAGCAATGGGAACAGCAGTTCGCTTCATGGGTAATCAATTTGTTATGGGTGAGACAATTGAATCTGCACTTAAAGCAGCTACAGCCAAAGAAGCTAAAGGATATCAGTTTTCATTTGATATGCTTGGTGAAGCAGCGCTTACCGATGAAGATGCACAAAAATACATGCAAAGCTACATTGATGCCATTCACTCAGTAGGTAAGGCAAATGCTGGACGTGGGATCAAAGAAGGTCCTGGGATTTCGGTTAAATTATCGGCAATTCATCCACGTTATGTTCGTGCGCAGCGTGAACGTGTAATGAGTGAATTATTTCCACGCCTAAAACACTTATATTTATTAGCCAAACAATATCAAATCGCTCTATTCATTGATGCCGAAGAAACTGATCGACTAGAAATTTCCCTAGATTTATTAGAAAAATTGGTTACCGATCCAGATATGGCTGGATTTAAAGGAATTGGTTTTGTAATTCAGGCATATCAGCGCCGCGCGCCGCATGTTATTGATTATGTAATTGATCTTGCTCGCCGTGCCAATGCACGCATTATGGTTCGTCTAGTTAAAGGTGCTTACTGGGATAGTGAAGTAAAACGCGCTCAAGTAGATGGTCAGGCAGATTATCCGGTTTATACGCGTAAATTCTATACCGATCTTTCTTATCTTGCTTGTGCCAAAAAACTTTTGTCAGCTCAAGATGCGATTTATCCAGCATTTGCTACGCATAATGCTTATAGCCTAGCAGCAATACACACTATAGCGGAAGGTCGTGAGTTTGAATTCCAGTGTTTATATGGAATGGGTGAGACACTTTACGACAATGTAGTTGGTAAGGATAATTTGGGTGTAATTTGTCGTGTCTATGCACCAGTTGGAACTTATGAAACGCTACTTGCATATCTGGTACGCCGCTTACTTGAAAATGGTGCTAACTCATCATTTGTACATCAATTAGTTGATCCATCGATTCCAGTTAGTGAATTAGTAGTAAATCCTCTTGATCTGACACTTAAAGCACACAAAGAATCAAATCCATTCTTTAAAAAACCTGCTGATATTTACCCTGGCGGAAGAATTAATTCTAAAGGATTGGATCTTTCAGATGAGCTACAGTTAGCTACGCTAGATAAAGAATTAAACAAATTTATTGCCAACAAATATCAGGCTTATCCTTTACTTGATGGCTATAAAATCAGCGATCGCGAAACAAAAACAGTGCGTAACCCAGCTAAACAAGCGGATATTGTCGGCGAAGTAAAACTTGCCAATAGTGATGAACTGGATGTTGCAGTTAGTAATGCAGTAAAAGCTTTCCCAAATTGGTCAACTACATCACCACAAGAACGGGCTGCAAAAATAACTAAATTTGCTGATCTGATGGAAGAAAATTACTACGAAGTACTGAATATTGTAATTCGTGAGGCTGGGAAAACACTAAGTAACGCAATTGCTGAAATTCGTGAAGCGGTTGATTTCTGTCGTTATTACGCAGCCCAAGTAACAAATGAATTTAGCAATGAAACACATAAGGCATTAGGCCCAGTAGTGTGTATTAGCCCATGGAATTTCCCGTTAGCAATTTTTGTTGGCGAAGTGGTAAGTAGTCTTGCAGCTGGAAATACAGTAATTGCTAAACCATCGGCACAGACTAATCTGATTGCATTTTATGCTGTTGAATTAATGCATAAGGCAGGTATTCCGACTGGTGCAATCCAGTTTATGCCAGGTAGTGGAAGCACTATTGGTAATGAATTAACCAAAGATCCACGCATCAAGGCGGTAATTTTTACTGGTTCAACCGAAGTTGCCCAGACGATCAATCAAAATCTGGCGGCCAAAGCTGATGCGGGTGTATTGATTGCTGAAACTGGTGGACAAAATGCGATGATTGTTGATTCAACTGCACTACCAGAGCAAGTTGTTCTTGATGTGGTTTCATCTGGATTTGATAGTGCAGGTCAACGTTGCTCTGCCCTTCGGGTATTATATCTACAGGCAGATATTGCAGATAAAACCATCAAAATGCTAAAAGGTGCGATGGATGAATTACGAGTTGGTAATCCAAGTAGTCTAAATACCGATGTAGGTCCAGTAATTGATACCAAAGCGCAAAAAGTTTTACTCGATCATATTGAATCATTGCGTCATAAGGCAAGGATGATGTATCAAGCAAAACTACAACCTGAATGTGAAGATGGAATTTTTGTTGCGCCAACAGTATTTGAAATTGGTTCAATCAAGGAATTAAAACGCGAAGTATTTGGTCCGGTTATTCACATTATCCGCTTTGCTGGTGAAGATCTAGACAAAGTAATTGCCGAAATTAACAGTAGTGGTTATGGTTTAACTCAAGGGGTACATAGCCGTCTTGAAGATACTGCTGCCAAAGTATATAATAATATCAAAGCTGGTAATATTTATATCAACCGTAATACCGTTGGTGCTGTAGTTGGGGTTCAGCCATTTGGTGGTGAAGGTCTATCAGGAACTGGACCTAAAGCTGGTGGACCATTATATTTATACCGCCTTGTAAATACAGAAGCTCTGCCAAAACTAGATGCCAGCAAAAAAGAGGTAGATTTTAGAACTCTTGATCGTTTTGTAAATAGCCTTGGACAATTGCAACTTGGTCAACAGGATATAACTGAACTACTAGCTGTAGCAAGTAAATTGAAAGAACACTCGCCATTAGCCGATCATATTGAATTGCCGGGTCCAACAGGGGAACGGAACTTTATGTTATTTGCACCACGTGGCTATGTGGCTTGTGTTGCTGATAGTTTACGTGGCTACTGTGAGCAGATTATTCATGCCCTAGCTACTGGTAATCAGGTGGTTATGGTAAAAGATGGTACAAATGATGTGTTTAGTCGCTATTTGCCAAAACAATCGTATTTTACCAGTGAGTTTGCTAAAGTAGATATGCTTCATGCCTTACTAATTAGTAAAGGACATCCGAATCTTGCCCAAATCCGTAATGAATTAGCCAAACGTGATAGTTTATTAACTCATGTACTTGAAGAATTACCACAAGGTGGATACAATATCCATCTACTAGTAACCGAACGTACAGTTAGTAATAATATCACTGCAACTGGTGGTAATGTTCAGCTGATGAGTATAGATGATAGGGTTGAGTAAATACAAAAGGCTGGTTATTTTAACCAGCTTTTTTTCATAACTATCTAGTTGTACTATGTGATTGATATACATTATTTTCAAAATAAAGTTTAGTTAGATAGTGCCTCTTGAAGACCTTTTGCAATATTTTGATAATGCTCCGCTAATATTGACGGATTTTTAACATATAATTCGATTTGCTTGTCAACAAGTTCTTTATATTTTTCTATTTCTATTCTAATTTTATTATTCTTTAAGATACACTCTTTTAATGCGTTGATGACATCACCCTTATATTGATCCATATTAAGACACCTAGAACAACCTGGGCTTTTTACTACTATTTCAATAAATATAGTTACGACATCATCATTTTGTGCAAGAGCAAATACTTTTGCTAAATGAATTAACTCGTTTGAAAAGAAGCCAATTTGTTGTGTCCATGGTCGTCTATTTATTAGGGCATGTAATAATTCCGTATCTTTTCCCGAGCTGATCTTGTTCGGATAAAATTGAAAAATGAGGCTAGCGTATGAAGATATCGCCGGATGACCCATGTTTTCTTTAAAGCGAGAGCAAAGCTCTAAAAATGCATTTCTAATAATTTTCCAGTTATTTTCTCCTTTAATATTTCTAACAGACAATATTGCAACAACGTTACCAATATTGTCTGGATTTTCTTTTAAAGCATTTATTAACCTACTATTATCATACTCAATAAACTTATTAAAAATTTCGGTGTTCTTATTATTTATCAATGCATCTATATCAGCTTTTAGTTTTTCCACCTCGAAAGTTTTATTTTCAATCGTTCTCTCAATCTGTTTAATTTCTTGATATCTCTCATTAACTTTATTTGAAAGTAATATGCCAAGAACAGCTGATATTAATCCAAAAACCCCTAAAATAATTGAAAAAATAGTTAAAGAATTACTATAAAGAGAATACAAAGCAGTAAACTGTTGCTCACTAAGATTCTGCTGATTTATGATTGCTGTTTCTAATTTATCAATCCGGTTATCAAAGGAGCTTAAAATAGTATAAGATTCAGATAAGTATTTTGGTAATTCTGCTTTAACAATCCTAGTTTCCACATGGGTTTTTGTGCTATAATTTTTAATCGAACTAGATAATTGCCAATTTGCAGCGACATACGCTAACCATACAGCAACAGGAAGTAAGGTAATAAAAAGTATCCAGTTATTAAAAATATAATATCGCTTTAATTTCTTTTTTAAGGTTACGCCCATAATTACCCCTTGAAAATAATTCTTTATTATACCCTCAAAACTAACTTATCCACAGATAAAAAACATATTTTCCAGCCTAACTTGATTTCTTCTTCAGAATGTAAAAAAATAGCCAACCTATCTCCATCAATACCAAAATGGATAAACATAATCAATCAGAAAAGTGGTAAACTAAAATCCTGTTGTTAATAATAAGAGGTAGAATACCAATGGCTAGTCTATTTGAGAAAATTTTTCCCAAAAATGCAAATAATGACTACAAAGGACATAAGCTTGCAGCTTACGTGTTCTTTTTGCTTGCAGCGATGGGGACAGTTCGTAGTTGTATTCATTTTCTAGCACCAGATGGCGGGGCAGGAACTATTGCTGGGATGGATCTATCGGTAGCAGGAGCAGCAGGAATAATTTTTGGCTTTTCACTATGGGGTAGCTCACAACTTTTATATGCAATTATTCAATTAGTTGTATTTTTTCGCTATAGAACCCTAGTTCCATTTATGTATATTTTAATGCTGTGTGAGACATTAATGCGGATGTTTATCGGACATATCAAGCCGGTTCATTTTGCCCATACTCCACCAGGTGCGATCTTGAATCATGTAATGATTCCGCTTACGATTATCATGCTGATATTATCTTTATGGCATAAAGAAAAGCATAAGTAAAAAAACAACGTTTTATGCTAAAATTATGCAAATAAAATAAATTAAGGATATAGTTGTGGCAGACAATAATAATCGTAATTATAACAATCGTAACCGCAATAATAATCAACAACAGCGCCGTCAGCGTGTTTATGAAGAAGATCGCAGAGGTAATAATTATCAGGATGACTACGATGATGATTATCGCGATGATCAGCGACAAATGGAACGTTCCCCACGCAATCGCCAGCAAAGAGGCAATCCAAATCAACAGTCACGCCAACGTCGTTACGATGATGACTACGATGATTATCAACCACAATACCGCCAATCTAGCAGTAAAAAACCATTACTGATTGGTTTGGGTGCATTGGGAGCGGTAGCAGTTGCGGCTGGTTTATTTAGCTTTTTGAGTGGTAGTAGTACCGCCCAAATCGTATCAGTGTCACCAAATTATGTTTCAACGCAGCAGCCATATCAGGATTGTCATCGTGTTGGTACAACCCGTTATGTACGTAATCAGAAGAATGGTACAGAAGGTGCTTTGATCGGTGGGGCAACTGGTGCTGTTGCAGGAGGTATCATTGGTAATCAGGTAAAACAAGGTGGCGGAGGGACTGCGGTTGGTGCAGTGGTTGGTGGAGCAACTGGTGCTTTGGTTGGGCGTGAGGTTCAGCGTTCTAACCAGCCAGATTATGTAGCCCAAAAAGGCTCGACAACCCAATGTGCAACCCGCTATAAAACAGTACAAACCCAGGCTGGTTATAATGTTCAGTATTTGTATAAGGGAAATATGGCAAGTATCGTTACTCAGTCAGCCCCTGCAATTGGTGTCAAATTGCCATATAGTCAATTACAGGCGATGGCAATGCCAGCAAGTCCCCCTCCTGCGTCAAACTAAATTTAATCAGGGAGTTAGTTTACTCCCTTTTTAGTATTTATTTGAAAAGCTATTTGATTTTACTACCGACACATTGCATTTTATTTTTTTGGATAAGTTCGATGTATCTAGCTATAGTATTGCGGGTATTTTCATAAAATTTCAAATCATGTCCATATGCATCCGCGACATCTTCCTTTTTCCCAGTAGCACATTCTGAAAGTAGGTAAATATTTTTCGCAGTGGGATCAATTTTTAATAACTTTTCTTTATGAGCTTCAGTCATCACCAAAACAAGCTTGGCAGAATCAATATCTGTTTTAGTTACTGGGGTAGCTCGATGATTTGAAATATCTTTAATACCAAGTTCTTTCATAGCAACAATCGCATACGATTCGGGAGTTAATTCTTTGGGATTAACATTAGCACCGCGTGAGTCAGCAATATAACCATTTTTTGCAAAATGAAAATAATCATTTGCTAGATACTCTGCCATCGGGCTACGACCAGTATTGCCCCCACAAACAAAAAGAATTTTGTTGGTATCTGTAGTTGCTGCAAAGCTGGAACTAAAATAAGATAGACTAATAGCAAGAAGTGTAAGCAATCTGGAAGCTTTTGTCATGAGCAGATCCTTGATATCATAAATTAATCAAATATTTTCGCATTTTTAGAGAGCTACAAGTAAAAATTTAATTGGCATAAAAAAACCTGCCATAAATGACAGGTTTTAGATGATACTTAACAAAGGATTAGATCATACCTTTAGATTTTAATACTTCTAAAAGAGTGCTACCTAATTCAGCAGGTGAACGGGTATAAGCAATACCAGCTTTTTCAAATGCAGCAAATTTTTCTTCAGCAGTACCTTTACCACCAGAAATAATTGCACCAGCATGACCCATACGTTTACCAGCAGGAGCTGTAACCCCAGCAATATAACCAACTACAGGTTTAGTTACATTTGATTTAACGTATTCAGCAGCTTCTTCTTCGGCAGTTCCACCAATTTCACCAATCATGATGATTGCTTCTGTTTGCGGATCTTCTTGGAATAATTTTAATGAATCAATATGTGAAGTTCCTGGAATTGGATCACCACCGATACCGATACAAGTTGATTGACCAAGGCCAAGTTTGGTTGTTTGCGCAACTGCTTCATAAGTCAAAGTACCAGAACGTGATACGATACCGATTTTACCTGGTAAATGAATATGACCTGGCATAATACCGATTTTACATTCACCTGGAGTAATAATTCCCGGACAGTTTGGTCCGATGATGCGCGTACCAGTTGATTCAGCATAACGCTTAACTTTAAGCATATCAAGTGTTGGTACACCTTCAGTAATGATTACTACTAATGGTACGCCAGCATCAATCGCTTCAACAGCTGAATCAAGCACAAATGGAGCTGGAACATAAATTACAGACGCATTTGCTTGTGTTTCACGAACTGCTTCTTTCATAGTATTAAATACTGGTAGATTAAGATGTTTTGTACCACCTTTACCCGGAGTAACCCCACCAACTACTTTTGTTCCATAAGCAATAGCTTGTTCTGAATGGAAGGTACCATTTTTACCAGTAAAACCTTGTACCAAAACTTTGGTATTTTTATTAACTAAAACACTCATTATATATCCTTCTTGTTTGGTATTATTTTAAAGTAGCAACAACTTTTTGTGCTGCATCAGCTAAGCCATCAGCTGGGGTCAATTTCAAACCAGATTCCTGTAATAATTTAGAACCCAGTTCAGCATTATTACCTTCTAGACGAACCACCACTGGAACTGTAACGTTAACTTCTTTAACCGCAGCAATAATTGCTTCAGCAATCATGTCACAGCGTACAATACCACCAAAAATATTAATCAAAATTGCTTTTACCTGAGTATCGGCAAGAATCAGTTTAAAGGCTTCAATAACACGCTCTTTAGTCGCACCACCACCTACATCTAGGAAGTTAGCTGGTTGTCCGCCGTATAGCTTAATAATATCCATAGTCGCCATTGCTAGACCAGCACCATTAACCATACAACCAATATTACCTTCAAGAGCTACATAATTTAGGTCAAATTCAGATGCTTTAAGTTCAAGAGCATTTTCTTGCGATTTATCACGTAATTCAACTAGGTTAGGATGACGGAATAATGCATTTGAATCAAGATTAATTTTGGCATCTACACATACTAGTTCACCGTTTTCACGAACAGCTAGTGGATTGATTTCAAATAATGCGAAATCATTTTCTACAAAAGCTTTGTAAGCACCAAGCATCATTTTTACAAAATTAGCGATTTGATCACCAGTTAAACCAAGCTGGAATGCAACTTCACGAGCATGGCATGGTTGTAATCCAACTAAAGGATCAACCACAACTTTAAGAATTTTTTCTGGAGTTTCGTGAGCAACTTTTTCAATCTCAACACCACCTTCAGTTGAAGCCATGAATGTAACTCGGCGGCTTGAACGATCAACAACAGCACCAAGATATAATTCACGAGCAACTGGGTATAAATCTTCAGATACATAAACTGAATTTACTGGCTGACCATTAGCATCGGTCTGATAAGTTACCAGATTTTTACCAATCAAGCTATTAGCTACTTCGGTAGCTTCGTCACGTGATTTAACTACTTTTACCCCGCCAGCTTTACCACGTCCACCAGCATGTACTTGGGCTTTAACTACAGCAAATTTGCCGCCCAAAGAATCAAATGCATTCGCCGCCTCATGTCCGTTTGTTGCCAAAATTCCGGTTTGCACACGTAATCCATAACGAGCCAATAACTCCTTGGCTTGGTACTCATGTAAATTCATCTTATGTCCTTATAACAATCGAATTAAGTACTGATTAAATAAAATCGCATTATTTTAACATACTCATGCAACATTGAGGGTGTAATAAAAATTAAAAGACAAAGAATCAGAATACCCTAGCGCTACCTTGAATCTTGGATTTATTTGCAGGAGGAAGAGGTTTATTTGTTTTTATTAATTCAGTTAACTTATTTAATGCCTGACGCCAATCATATTCACTATCATAGCTTTTATACAAATTGTAAAGTGTAAGTGCTAAATCATAATTTTCTGGTAAGTCGCTATCATTTAAAATATGACGAACTCTAGTGCGAATTTCTTCTTCTGAGAATCCAGTATCATTTTTTAACTGCCATATCAGGCATTCCCCAGAACTAGTTGGAGTTATTTTTAAATTAGGAGTTTGCTTTGGATTATAAACAAAGTAATCGCAGGCAATTTCATCATTACTCTTGTCAATTGCTTGATTTTTCTGACTAAAAATGATTATACGGTAGGTTTTACTGCCAATCAGACGCTGTAAATCGTCTTTTGTGCTACATATGACCGAAGAGTCAGAGTTTAATGTACACTCAAGTTTGCCATTAATAAAACGATGCCATGGCTTTTCTTGGATTGAAAAGGATACGTTAGTAAAATCACCATTGATCCCTTTAAAAATACGAGGAGCAATGGTTAATTTTAAAGTAATAGGAGTGCTGCTACCATTAACTTTCAGGTTAGTGGTATTTGGAGTGGCAGAATTATCAGTATCTTTACTGCACCCAGCAATGATACTGATAACCATTAACAAATACCAATACTTAAACAATTTCAACTTGCCATTTCATATCAGTTATTATATGTTTCAGCTAACTTTAGTGCTGCAGCTACATTTAAGCGCCCGGCATCAACTACACATATTTTTTTAGTACATTTTCCATTCTCTTGAATTGGGGATGCACTATCTCTCAATATTTTTACAATTTGCTCTGGAGTCAAATTAGGCTTGATAGCCAAAATATCTGCAATAGCAGCGGTAACCAGCGGTGCTGCAAAGGAAGTTCCTTTATAAGGTTTGTATATAAAGCACTGATTACCATTACAGTCTCCATATTTATTACCTGAATAGCTTGTGCTTAATATACCCAATCCATGAACTATATCAGTAGAGTCATCACCACCTGGAGCAGCAATGGTTACCTTACCCGCACTACTATAATCCACCAGATAATCAACAGAACCAAGAGCTGCTACCGTGATAACATTGCGGTTTGTATCTTTACAATTTGCCGGTTCTCTAGTTGTGTAATTTTCGCTAGTATTCCCGGCAGTAACTACGACAGTGACTTTAGCCTCATCCAATTCATTAAAAACTCTTTGCAATTCTGTAGAACAAACTGTTGCAGGTCCACTCATACTTACATTTATAACTTTTGCCGGATTTGAATTAGGAATTGGGTGAATTCCACCAGCCCATTCGATAGCAGCTAACAAATCAGACATGGTACCTCCATTTTTCCCAAGCACCCGAACTGGAACTACCCTACTGGCAGGAGCACCACCACGATTAGCTTCGGCATTAATATGCTGCCCAATAATTGTACCAATTACGCCAGTACCATGCCATTTATTTTTAGTTGCACCCCCAAGATCCAATGCATCTGGATAAGGCAAAATTGCCAAACTTTCGGTTTGTGTAGCAGGGCATGTTCCTGCATTACTACAATCAGAAATAAATGTATAACCATAGCCCTTATTGTCTGGTAATGGCTGCAAGTGACTGATGAAATTAGGGTGCGGCGTATAACCAGAATCCACCACCGCAACAGTAACACCACTACCGCTACCATGAAAACTCCCATCGCTATAGAAACCAGCTCCATAAAGCTTTGTACCAAAAGGGCGAACGATACTTTTAGCGCCATCATAAGCGCTTACATCAAAAAGCTCCCATTGCTCACGATTAAGTGAAACAACTTCATCGGCTGAAAGGATCACATTTTCTTCAACGTTAGCAACCCCTGGAATTTTTTTCAAGCGACTGATTACTTGTGCCATTTCGGTTGGCGTCAAATTCTTTTTGAAAGTTAGGACTCTACCCCCTAAAGCATAAGGACCAAAATCAACCACTTGTTGCCCAGCTACTGCTGATAATGCCTGAAGCTTTGCAGTAGAAAGCTTTTCCATTAGCTTTGCTTTTACTTGTTTGATATCCTGATTCTTTTCTTGCAGATTCTTAGCTGAATTGATGAATTTCTGCTGCTCAGCAGTTGGTTCATAACGAAGAATAATCTGATTGTTAGATGTCCCGGTTTCGGCATATATAGTAGCTGTCAACACACCAAGCAACAACCCCATTTTAAATTTACCATTAGCTTGTTTATTTAACCTTGTTAACATAATAACTCCTTGAAAACAAAGTAGTTATTGTAACAAGTAGTAGCTCAAGAAAATAATCCATTTTTCGATAACACTTATACGTTTTTTAGATAAATAGATCCAAATTGATTAGTTATTTTGTAAATGAACCTTGGTAAAATACCTAAGTTCTTGATGGACAGTAACAAATGCTGAACTATCAGCTCTAAGCTCACCCTGAAATGGTTTATCCATCTCAAGAATCAACCAACAAGAGGAGCTGATGATTAAATTTTGACTCATTATAATGAAGAGCGTGAATGCCATACTTTTCGTTTTTACAAACCCAGTCCAAAAACAGCCGATTATAATCATTACCAGAAAAAACACTAATAGAGGTCCGCGAAGATTTCCCTCAAGGTAATTAAGGCGATCCTCACGGTAGTTTGATAACTGTGAGAGCTGTTCTAAAATACGATGATAGCGCATTTCTTCCGCCATATTTTTAGCGGGAGTGTACTCGTAAATTGATAAAACTAATGTCCGATACATGGCAGTGGTTTTCTGGTTAAGTTTGCCAGTAGAAAGGTTTGGATATTCATCTTCAATAACTGAATTAAGATAATCAAACAGATTTTGCTCTATTGATTTGCGTTGATCGCTTTCTAATGAATCCACATCATTATATAGCTGCTCAATAGTTGTAGCTTCACGAATACTTGTTAATTCAAGCTGTCCGAGATTACTCCAATTAGTAGCAATCCAAAATGTAATAAAAATGGTTGTAAAGAAAAGAATTGTTTGCCAGACAACTTTATTCACTACATCATTATTATCAACTTTGAAGAGGAATCTTTGTGAAAAGAAATGCCCAATCAGACTAATCAGATTACAAAAAACAAAAGTACAAACTAGAGCAAAGTAGATGGGTAAAGAATAAAACCAAGCTGGCATTGTCAATTGAAATAAAGCGTCAGAATAACCTGAGTCAAGTTATATTTAACTTGATCAGTATCTTTTAATTCAATTGATTTTAAGGGAATATCTACATTTGTCTTTTTTAGCAGATAATCGTGAACTTCTTGCGCTAGAGGCTCCATCTTAGTTGGATAACTAATCACGACTCGTTTTATTCGGTCGGATTTTATTCCATCAGCAATGTCATCCAATTGCGACTCATCCATATTAGTAAGAAAAACAGGTGCCCAGCCGCCTATAGCTTCAGATTGAGAAGCTGATTTATTGACATCTGTAGTAGAAGTCTTTGGTGTGTTAGTTGGCTGATGTGAATTACTGCAGGCAACCATAAATATGAAACACCCACATAAGAAAAAATATTGGGCAATTCTTTGCATCTAAATAACCTATCTTATTAAAGTCGAGTTCAAAAAACTGATATTCAGGATTGTATCATGAGCCAGATTAATTTTGAAAAAATCATTTTAACTTTGAGTGTAAATACTTTTATTATGAAACCATAAATCGGTTAATAATTTAGCATGAGAAGGATATTTCTCAGCTATTTCCCGGGCAAGAGGCTTTATCTGTTGCAAAATATCAAGGTCTTCTTCAAGATTAGCAAATCGTAATGCTGGTAAGCCGCTTTGGCGTTGACCAAGAAGCTCACCCGGACCACGTATTAGTAGATCTTGGCGCGCAATTTCAAATCCATCAGTTGAGGATGAAATCACCTGTAAGCGTTGTCTAGCTACCTCGCTAAGTCCTGGCTCATAAAGTAAGATACATTCACTTTGCAGATTCCCACGCCCAACCCGACCACGCAGCTGATGTAATTGCGCAAGCCCCATCCGTTCACTATGTTCAATAACTATAATACTGGCATTTGGAACATCAACACCAACCTCAATCACAGTAGTTGCAACCAGTAGTTGTAGTTGATTCTGACTAAATTCTTCCATAACCTGAGCTTTTTCACGTGCTTTTAGCTTACCATGAATAAGACCAACCTTAATTGGTGCCAGATGATTTGCCAATTCCTGATAAGTATTAAGAGCATTTTCAAGTTCAAGCTTTTCAGACTCTTCAATTAACGGACAGACCCAGTAAACTTGGGCACCTGAATCAATCTTATTTCTGACAAATTCAATTACTTCATGACGACGATTATTATTAATTAGTAAGGTGCTAATTGGCGTTCTTCCGGGTGGCAATTCATCAATAACTGAAACATCAAGATCGGCATAATAGCTCATTGCTAGTGAACGCGGAATCGGTGTAGCCGACATCATAAGCTGATGCGGATGCAGCTGTTGCTTATTCTTATTAATCAATGCCAACCGCTGCTCAACTCCAAAACGATGTTGTTCATCAATAACGGCAAGTCCAAGGTTATGAAATTCAACATCTTTCTGAAAAACGGCATGGGTTCCAACAATAAGTTGGATCGTCCCCTCCGCAATTGCAGTGTAAGTTTCTTGTTTTTGCTTTTTAGTCTGACTGCCCGATAACCAGCCAGTCTTAATCCCAATCTCTTCACATAAAGAAGAAATTTTTAGATAATGCTGTTCTGCCAAAATTTCGGTCGGTGCCATAATACACGCCTGAAAACCATTTTCAATCGCAACTACTGCTGCGATAGTTGCAACAATCGTTTTACCACTACCAACATCACCTTGTAACAGGCGATTCATTTGTTTATCTAGAAGCATATCCTGAAGAGTTTCACGTAAGACTTTCTGTTGAGCTTTGGTTAGTTTGAATGGTAATTTGGCTAATAGGGGAATCAGATATTTATTATTAGTTTTTAATTGTGGGGCTGGGTTAGCATGCTTTTTAACATAAACTTTATGCATCAATAGTTGCTGAGCCAATAATTCATCAAATTTGAGGCGAGCTAGGGCTTTTTCTTGGTATTTTTGTTTAAACTGGAGTGGGGTTAGTTTATGTAATGCTAATAGTGCCTGTGCTAAGCCCAATAACTTATATCGATCAATGATATTTTGCGGTAAAGTTTCGCCAATAATATTTGCATTAAATAAATCTTCTACTAGCTGAATAATTGTCTGATTATTTAAACCATTGGTTGTCGGATAGATCGGTGTAAAAGTATTACTTAATTTGACTTCTTCATTTACGGTCTGGATTTTCGGATGAATAATAGTCTTATTGCCAAAATGATCTTGCTTAACTTCACCAAAAGCCCTTATCCGTTTGCCTATTTTATATTGGCTAGAATAATTCGGGAAAAAATGGAAAAATAATAGCGAGATAAATCCATCACCATCGGCAATTTTAACGATTAACTGACGATTTTTACGCTGGATTACCTCACAACTAATAATCTCACCTTCGACCATTACTTGTTGCCCAGCTCTAGCCTCAGCAATTGGGTAAACTCGAGTCAGATCTTCATAACGCAATGGAATATGTAAGGCAAGATCCCACCAGCTAGAAAGCCCTAATTTCAGGAGCTTATTATTTAATTGCGCTTTATCGCTTATTTGTTCCAAAATCTGCATTATGAACTATACTATTTATGGTTTAATTTGATTACTTATATTCTGTCAAGTAAGTATCTTAGCACACCTGAAGATTGAGTTATAATCTGGGGAAATCCAATTTTAGGTTCTAGGGTGAAGCCGTACTATTTCATTAAACGTCCGATTCTAGCTATTGTAATCGCGCTTATTATTATTTGCGTTGGGTTAGTAGCTACATTTAACATACCGGTTAGCCAATTTCCCAATATTTCGCCACCAGTAGTCATGGTTCGTGCCCAATTCCCGGGAGCAAATGCCGAAACTGCGGCTAAAGTCGTTGCTGCACAAATAGAAAACCAGTTAAATGGTACTAGCAATATGCTTTATATGGCAACTACTACTTCGGCAACTGGCTCTATTTCGATTAATCTTACCTTTGAAATCGGAACTGATTTAAATATTGCTATCAACGAAATCTTAAACCGGATTTATGCCGCAATGTCACTTTTACCACCTGTGGTTCAGCAACTAGGGGTAACTGCACGCAAAAGTTCTCCCGATCAATTACTTAGTATTGCTTTCTATGCCAATCCCTATATCGACCCAAAATTTATCAGCAATTATCTCGAGCGAACTGTCCAAAATGATTTGCTATTATTACCAACTGTTGGCAATATAGGCGTCTTTGGTACTGGAACTTATGCAATCCGGGCATGGTTAGATCCAAATCTTATGCAACGTTATAGCATTACCGTTAATGATATCCAAAATGCTATAAAAGATCAAAATCAGGAGTATGTGATCGGGCGCTCAAATGCACCACCTTTTATAAGCGATAAGCAGACAGAAAGCATGCTGGCGTTAAATCTGATTGGTTCACAGATGTTTAGCTCCCCGAAGCAATTAGCTGAGGTAGTCCTAAGAAATAATGGCAACCAGATAATTCGGGTAAAGGATATTGCCAGAGTTGAATTAGGTGCAAATAGTTACACTTCCAGAGCGCTGATTAATTTCCGTGATGAAAAGGGGAAATTTGTTAGCTACCCTTGTTCAATTATGCAGGTCTATCTTGTACCGGGAAGCAATCAATTACTAGCAAAAAAACAGATTCTTGACTTATTACAAGAAGATGCCAAACGCTTTCCTTTTGGGCTTCATTACCGAATTAGCAATGATAATTCAAGGTTTGTTGCCGCTTCAATTCACAATGTTGTTGAGACCTTAATTATTGCAATTATACTCGTAACACTAATCATTCTTTTATTTTTACGTAACTTACGTGCCTGCCTAATTGTAATAGCGACTATTCCAGTATCATTATTTGGAACTATTGCTTGTCTTGATGTTCTTGGGTTTAGTCTAAATACCATTAGCCTCTTTGCTCTGATTTTATCAATCGGAATCGTTGTTGATGATGCGATTATTATTGTCGAAAATGTGATGCGGCTAAAAGAAGCCAATCCAGAAACTAAACTCTCACAGATTATCAGTGAAACAATGCGCGAAGTGAAAAGCGCAGTCATTGCGATTGTAATGGTTTTAAGTATCGTATTTATCCCAGTTATGAAGCTTGGCGGTTTAAGTGGTGTAATGTACCAACAGTTTGCAGTGACTATTGCCTGCTCGGTTATTATTTCGGGAATAAGTGCACTTACATTTGTACCAGCATTAACTAGCCGCATACTTAAAATAGTCCCATTGAAGAGAAAACCCCCATCTATTTTTGAGAACTTAATCGGTAAGCTGACTAGGCTCTATGTAAGGCTGGCAGAAATGATTATAATCAAGCGCAAATTTATTCTCATGATTTGGTTGGTGCTAATTTTAGCTACTATTGGCTTATTTAAGGAGGTTTCTACTGACTTTGTCCCACTTGAAGATCAGGGGCTAATAATGGCTTCGATGAATCTGCCTTCTTCTGCGAGTATGAATGAAACTGAAAGTGCTGCCCGACAAATAATGGCAAAACTAACCAATAACCCCAATATTTCTTCGGTATTAAGCATTATTGGCGCTGACTTTCTTGATTCTGGCGGGCAAAAACCATACGCAGCTTCATTTACTATCTCATTAAAAGAATGGTCAGAGCGAAGTGGTAAGCATAGTAGTGCCGATTCAGTCATCAAAGAAATTAACAAATTTAATCGCCAAATTCCGGGACTTGCCATAAAGGCTTATAATCAACCACCAATTCGCGGGCTTAGCACCACAGGTGGAGTTGAATTTTATCTGGAAAATCGGGTCGGTGGTAATGCTCATGACTTACAGGAGGTTGGTGATAAATTAATCGCCAGGCTTAAAAAACACCATGAAGTTGGCAATGCATATCAGACGCTAAATACCAATACACTACAAATATCATTGCTACCGGATATTGATATGACCAAATTCTATAAAGTAAGCCTCAACGACCTGTATGTTACTTTACAAACAATGTATAGCAATAATAACGTTAATTTTGCCTATCTGATGCAGGGGTTAATCTGGGTTATCCTTGAAGCCGACTATCGTTATCGGGCTACTTTGGAGGGATTACAAAATGTATATCTGAAAAACACTGATGGTAAAATGGTACCAGTTGGTAGTTTGCTAAAAATCGACTACAGTAATAATGCTCAGGTAATTCAACGTTTTAATAGTTATATTGCGACTAGAATAACTGTAATCCCCGCAAAAGGACATACCATGGGTGATGTGATGCAGGTACTTCAGAATGAAGTTAGCCAATTACCCAAAGGCTATGGTTATGAGTGGTTCGGCACTAGTTATCAACTAAAACAATCGCAAAGTACCTCGGCTACAGCATTTATCATGGCTTTTGTCATGATTTATCTGGTTTTGGCTGCATTGTATGAAATGTGGCGCTTACCACTTATAATCCTTATGGGAGTTCCTTTTGCATTATTTGGTGCTATTTTGGTGCTATTTATCTTTAACATGCCAAATGACTTATATTTCCAAATTAGCCTGATAACACTACTCGGCTTATCTGCCAAAAATATTATTCTTTTGGTTGAATTTGCCTTACAACATTATAAGGAGGATGGGAATAGCATTTCTAGTGCTATTTACGCACTAAAGATCCGTTTTCGTCCAATTCTAATGACTTCGGTTACATTTATCTTTGGAACCTTACCACTGGTGTTTGCTAACGGTGCTGGTGCTAATGCTGAACACTCGTTAGGTATCGGAATCATCGGTGGCGTTATTGGTTCGGTCTTTTTGGCAACTTTATTCACCCCTGCTTATTTTACCTTATTTATGAAAAATAGGGCAAAGGTTTAATCTAAGCCGTATAATCATGTAAAGTTTTCTTAGGAAGCAAAAATGCTAAGTAACCAAGAGTATCTACAACAATTTACCAATGCTCTAGAAATTACCGATCAGGTTATAAATGATTTATGTGTGGTGGTCAAAGGAACTGATTCCAAAGCTATTTATGCGACAGCAACACATAATCGAGTATTTAATTGTGATAATAGCATTCTTAATAACTATGTTTTCCCCCTTGAAGCCGATAATTACAAACATAGTCAGTCTGTTATCGAAGAGCAAGAAGTAATAAATGCCAGAACTAAACGCATATCTTTTAATATCCATTTATTCGATGGGCAAGTTCAACCCTATCTATGTACCAAGTATCCAGTAGTAAATCCTACAAATAATGAGGTTATTGCTATTTATTGTGTTTTTCAGAAAATTCCACTTAGTGGAGTTCATCATCAGATCTTAAGAGCATATAATATCTATCGAAAAGCAAGTCAGAAGACTGATCTAGAGCGTTACAAACTTACCAAACGTGAAAAGCAGGTAATTTTCCTCTTTCTCTCGGGTTTAAGTAGTCAAGAAATAGCGGAAGTACTATCACAAATTGAAAACAAAACTGTCACCAAAAGTACAATTGATAGTCTTTTTACCAAACAGCTGCGTTTAAAGTTTGATGCCTATACCAGACAGGGTTTATTTGAGAAATTGATGGAATCTGGATTCGATCGTTATATTCCTAAGGACTTATTTATTAACATCAAGCTACCAATTACTGATTTAACCTCATATTGATTAATGCTAGGGGCATAGAATAATCAATTGAGAATCTTGATTTTTATATATTAGATGCTATATAATAAGAGTGGTAAACTGTGATTTTAATAAAAGGTGAAACAATGAACTATAATTATCAACAGCAACAATACGCAATGGCGGCGCCCTCTGCAGAAATTCGCTCGCAGGTAATGCGCAATACTTATTTGCTGCTTGCTCTATCTCTAATTCCAACAGCAATTGGCGCGCTAATTGGTGTTAATATGTCTTTCATGTTCCTAATGGGTAGTCCAATCATGGGTAGCTTGCTACTTATCGGTGCTATGTACTTCCTAATGTTCATGATTGAAAAGAATAAATATAGCTTTGCCGGAATCGTCTGGATGATGGCGTTTACGTTTTTGATGGGCTTACTGCTTGGTCCATTATTTCAAGTCGCATTACGTCTGCCAAATGGTAGTCAGCTAATTTTACTTGCCGCAGTCTTAACTTCAGCAGTATTTTTTGCGATGAGCGCAATTGCTTATACCATAAAAAGAGAAACACCATTTTTGACTAATTTCCTTGCAATTGGCGGGATTGTAATTATGGTTGGGGTTATAGCTAATATCTTCCTACACTTACCAATGTTTCATTTAATGTTGTGTGGTGCATTTGTAATCTTCTCTTCATTAATGATACTTTGGCAAGTTAACCAGATTATCACTGGTGGAGAAACCAATTACATTTCAGCAACTTTAAGTCTATATGTTAGTCTGTATAATCTGTTTACGAGTTTATTACAGATTATCATTGCATTATCTGGTAATGACAGACGTTAATTAGTTAATATAACAAAGATCGCCATTTATGTGGCGGTCTTTTTTTATGTCTAGAATAAATTCAGTTATAATTTCTGTTTATATAGTTAGTAACGATCATAAATAGCAATTTTATCGAGTATAGTTTGTCATGAAAATTATTCAATATCCCGGTAGTTCATTTCGACTCCACCAACCATTTCCTCCAGCAGGAGATCAGCCAACTGCAATTAGTGGGCTAGTCGAAGGCCTAAAAGATGGTTTACAATACCAAACCTTACTTGGTGTAACTGGTAGTGGAAAAACCTATACCATGGCAAATATAATCGCGGAAACTGGTCGTCCAGCATTAATCATGGTGCATAATAAAACATTGGCAGCACAGCTTTATGCCGAATTTCGTGATTTCTTCCCAGAAAATGCGGTTGAATATTTTGTCTCTTATTATGATTACTATCAGCCAGAAGCTTATGTTCCACATAAGGATCTATTTATTGAAAAAGATTCTTCAATCAATGAACATATCGAACAGATGCGTTTGTCGGCAACTAAATCACTTCTTGAGCGCGATGATACAATAATCGTTGCAACGGTTTCAGCAATTTACGGGATTGGTGATGAGGCAGCTTATCGGCAAATGATTCTGCATCTGAAAGAGGGTAATACGCTAACTCAGCAGGAAATAATCAAACAGCTAGTAAATATGCAATACCAGCGTGAAGATATTGAATTTAAACGGGGTACATTCCGTATTCGTGGTGATACCATTGATGTATTCCCGGCTGAGTATTATGATAAAGCAATTAGAATTAGCCTTTTTGATGATGAAATTGACGGATTATTTCTCTTTGATCCATTAACTGGCAAGATTGAGCAAAGAATCGGCAGATTTACGGTATTCCCATCTTCACACTACGTCACGCCCCGTGAAACAATCATGTCTGCTACCGAGACAATCAAAGTTGAACTAGAAAAAAGAATCCGTGAGTATGAAGCGAATGGCAAAACTATCGAAGCATATCGAATAAAACAGCGCACAGAGTTTGATCTGGAAATGCTAACTGAGATTGGATTTTGTAAAGGAATTGAAAACTATTCCCGCCATCTAACTGGACGTGCACCCGGCGAACCACCACCGACATTGATTGATTATTTGCCGGCTAATTCAATTTTGTTTGTCGATGAATCACATGTTACAATTTCGCAAATCGGTGGGATGTATAATGGTGATCGGGCACGTAAGCAAAATCTGGTAGACTATGGCTTCAGGCTCCCTTCTGCAATGGATAATCGTCCACTTCGCTTTGAAGAGTTTGAGCAAAGAATGCCACAAACCATAATGGTATCAGCGACACCAGGTAAATATGAAGCAGAGCATCAGGATAATCTGGTTGAACAGGTAGTTCGCCCAACCGGGCTTCTTGATCCGATTATTGAAGTTCGTCCAGTTGAATTTCAGGTTGATGATCTACTTCATGAAATTAAAATTCGCAAAGAACTTAATCAGCGTGTCTTAGTTACTACGCTTACCAAGAAAATGTCTGAAAAACTAAGTGAATACTATGCTGAAAATGGCATTCGGGTTCGTTACCTGCATTCAGATATTGATACTGTTGAACGAGTCGAAATTATCCGCGATTTACGCTTAGGTGTTTTTGATGTGTTAGTCGGAGTAAATCTACTGCGTGAAGGGCTTGATATGCCAGAAGTAAGTCTGGTGGCAATCTTTGATGCGGATAAAGAAGGCTTCTTGCGTTCTGAGCGTTCATTAATCCAAACTGTCGGACGGGCTGCTAGAAATAGTGAGGGGCGTGCGATATTTTATGCAGATAAAATTACCAAAGCAATGCAAGTTGCGCTTGATGAAACAAAACGCCGGCGTGAAAAACAGCTTAGTCATAATGAGAAATTTGGAATTACTCCATTAACAGTAGTCAAACCAATTAATGATATTATTGATGGCGTGTATCGTGAAGAGAAAAAGCAGAAGTTTGAAATCAAATTACCAAAAGGTTTAAGCGATAAAGAATTGACTAAGCTGGTAAAACAGGTAGAAAAACGCATGAAAGAACACTCTATGAATCTGGAGTTTGAAGAAGCGGCAAAATGTCGCGATGAATTGAAAGTATTAAAAGAACTATTATTTAAGAACTAGTTAGGGGTTAATTATTAATGAGTAGTTTTATTATTGGAGTAGCTGGCGGATCTGGCTCGGGTAAATCAACGGTAACCGATCATATCGTCAACGCAATTGGTGAAGAAAATGTAGCCATTTTAGTTCAGGATAATTATTATCTGGATCTGGTACACCTTACCCACGAACAGCGAAGGAAAGTAAATTTTGACCATCCTGATGCCTTTGATTGGGAATTGATGTTAAAGCATATCGATTGTCTGGCAAATGGTTTACCAATTGAGATGCCTACTTATGATTATACTCTTGATATCAGAAAGACTGAAACTCTAACTGTAATGCCTGCGCCAATAATCGTGGTTGAGGGATTATTCGCCCTTCTTGATGCCAAAATCCGCAAATATATGACACTTAGAATATATGTCGATACGGCAGATGATATCCGTTTTATCCGTAGGCTTGAGCGCGATATTCATGAGCGTGGTCGTAGTACTGATTCAGTAATCAAACAATATCTGGAATCTGTTCGTCCGATGCATAAACAATTTATCGAACCAACCAAACGCAATGCGCATATTATAATTCCACACGGGGCAAATAAAGCTGCGCTGGAAATGATTGTTGCCAGAGTTCGCGCTGCAATTAACAAAGAAGAGCTGGACGTAAGCAGCTATTTTGATGAGGTCTAACATGAAACCATTCATTATTGGGGTAGCTGGTGGGTCTGGCTCAGGTAAATCAACTGTAACTGAACAGATAATTCATGCCGTTGGTAGCGAAAATGTTACTATTTTTATTCAGGATAATTTCTATCTGGATCGCTCGAACCTAACAATGGAAGAAAGAAACCGGGTAAACTTCGATCATCCAGCAGCTCTTGACTGGGAATTAATGCGTAAACTCTTTGATGACTTGGCTAATGGTGTTCCAATCCAAATGCCACAATATGATTTTACTACCCATACCAGAAAAGCCGAAACAGTTACGATTGCCCCGGCACAGATTATTGTTGTCGAGGGAATTTTTGGGCTTTATGATGAAACAATGTGTAATCATATGGCGTTGCGAATTTTTGTGGATACTGCTGCCGATATTCGCCTAATGCGTAGAATGAAACGCGATATTGGTGAACGAGCACGGACGCTAGATAGTGTTATGGAACAATATTCTAAATTTGTCCGCCCAATGCATAAAAAATTTGTCGAGCCAACCAAGGAAGCTGCACATATAATAATTCCGCATGGCTCAAATAAAGCTGCATTAGAAATGATTGTTTCGCGAATCCAGACGGTTATCAATGGACACAAGATTAATCTTAATCATGACATGTTTTTCGAAGAAGAATAACCATAGAAATCTATAAATATTGGCATAATTAGCTCTTAATTGGGGTATAAAAAAAAGCGGGGCTTTATACGCGCCACTATACAAACCAGTTAAGAGTCAATTATGAACATAACCAATAAATCAATCCAAGCCTACATCCGACATGCGCAAAAACATCTCTAAAAAATATCTAACTTATGGCTAAGGGTATATACTAAAATTAACTTAGCTAAATACAACAATTTGTTATTTTAATAACTAACAAATCCATATCTATATAAATATATATATAATTATCTACATTATGATATGATATTTAGCATATAAACAGAAAGCTAGTAAATGCAATTTGAATGGGATGAAAACAAAAATCAGGCTAATAAAGCCAAACATAATCTTAGCTTTGAAACGGCTAAACATGCATTTATGGATGATAATAAATTGGTTGCGCATAATCGCATAGTTGACGGTGAAGATCGTTATCAAGGTAATAGGTAAAATTGGAGAGATTATTATTATCATGGTTGTATTTACACCGCGCAATGGAAATATTAGAATAATATCAGCCCGCCCAGCAAATAAAAAAGAAAGACTATTGTATGAGAAAGCTAAATAAAAAAGAGCTTGCAGAGTTGGAAGCTCTTAAAAACATCAAAGATGAAGAGATTGATTATAGCGATATTCCCGAAGTCAGTAATCGAGACAGTTTTAAACGAGTATCAAATAAACAATTTAACAAATTTATTAACAGCATGTTACCGTTTGATGAGTTTATGGAACTAATGGAATCTAATGAGCCTGAAATGGTATCGGTGAATATTCGCCTTAATCGTGAGGTTGTGGACTTTTTTAAGCAACACAGCAAAAAGTATCAGGTTAAAATCAACGAAGCATTATTAATGCTGGTACATCAATATAAGCGCCTAAAACATTAATAACTAGCCACTGATTTGATTGGTGGTTTTTATTTGGAATACAATGATTGAATTTATAAAGAAAAACTGGCTAATTGCTGTAATCAGCGGTGCAACTGGTAGCATTATTACAACTATCTTTATTAAGCATTGGTTTAGTAAGGATATGTCCGATATTATTACGAATTGGATAACCGCATTAAGTTCATTGGCTGTAGCTGTATTCGCTTGGATGGCGTATAAGGAGTATTGGAAACAAAAAAAGAAAGAGCAGTTATTTACATTCTTAATCGAAGCAAGCAATTTATTTACAAATGATGCAGTCAGAATATATTTAAAAATCACATCTTATTTGAAAAAACAATATGTAAATTTTAATAGTGGAAATATTTCCATTAAATTCACAAAAGAATATGGAAATTCTTTGATAGCTGAAGCTGATATTATGCGAGAAGAAATACATAAATTTATAAATTTAACGATCCCGGAATGGCGTGGAAAACTACTTTTTCTTGATAGCTTGAGTACGTGTGTTCTTGGAGAAGAAAATAAAATTCATATACATACAGAAGAAAAAATTAATCAAATGAGAGATGAACTAAAGAGAATAAACTGGCATATTTTGAAAATAAAAGCAAAATATCTAAAAGGAATAAATTCATTAGCCAAGCTTAACGAACCAAGCTCTGGTTTTAAAGGAAAATTAACAAAGTGGGATTTAGATAAATTGAAAGAGCCAGTTTTTGGTTTGGAAGAATTATTACATTATTATCTTAAAAATAAATTTTAAACTATATATGTTAGTTTATTCCCTTTAAAATATTTTAACAAAGTCATCAATTTAATTGTATCGTAACTATATGGTTCTGAAAACCCCACTCCGAAAAGCGGAAATCTAATAAGTCGTAAGATGAATATATCCAGCCGTCTTTATTCGGCGTGTCAAGCCCCCATTTTTCTAATTAGAGACTAGGGTTTTGTTAAGCTAAAAAACATTAAGGTAATCAAAAGCCTTTAATGAACATTTGGATAATCCCATAGTACCCAAAGATAGATTACATGGTACGGATAGCAAAGAATGCTACAAGACCAAACTACGTAGCCAAGGCATAAGGTTAGTATATGCCGTAGAAAGAGATCTTGTTACCCTTGTAGTTATTGGGGTAGGCAAACGAGAGAATGATGATGTTTATAATGAGTTACAGTAACAATTAAAGAAAGGTAATATATGAAGCAATCAAAACCGCGCAACTATATTGCGTTAGCATTAATGAAACGTAGTGGAGCTGGCGCACATGTCAAAACCAATAAGGCAAAACGAGCCACAGTCAAGCGACAACTAGCTAAAGAACTAAAGAAACCATCTGAAAATTATTCAGGTGGTTTTTTCTTGCCTGTCATTCCTTCCTTATGATAGTATCAATTCCTGATTAATTAGAATAAGCATTACTTTAATCTAAGTTTCTATATTTGTCAAATTCAGTTATCCAAAATCCGATAAGTAGTTATCATGATTTCGCTATTTACTTCATAGACTAACAGTTTATATAATCACTCCTGTAATTGGTAAATAGTAATTGAAAAGAGGGAAATCATGAGAAATTTTACTAAAATTCAAAAAAATATCTTGACATCATCAATGGTAGCTGCATTACTTGCAGGTTGTAACAGTGGAGTATCTGCTGCTAACGGAGCTACTATGAATAATTCTAGTTTAAGTGGGCGTTCAGCTGATATTTGTGCTGGCGTTGATGTTTGGGATAGTACCAAGGCTTATACTCAAGCTGGTGCATTGGTTATTTATCAGGGTATTGAATACAAAAATAATTGGTGGACTCAAGGAGAAAATCCAGCTGATAATAGTGGTATTACTGGTTCTGGTAAAGTATGGACAAGAATTACAGAATGTGGCTCTATACCGACTCCTGCACCAGCTCCTACCCCAGAGCCAACACCTTCTCCATCCCCGGCTCCGGCTCCAGCTCCTACCCCAACGCCAGAACCAAGTGGCAATTATCCACTTTATCCAGCAGAACGTGGTTCATATATTGCAGGAACAGTAGTTGAAGGCTCAGATGGTAAGCTATATAAATGTTTATCCGAACAGGTAGCTCCTTGGTGTAATAATACTGCGGAATGGGCATATGCACCAGGTGCTGGAAGTGCATGGCAA
This sequence comes from Aquella oligotrophica, assembly GCF_002892535.1. Taxonomy (NCBI): domain Bacteria; kingdom Pseudomonadati; phylum Pseudomonadota; class Betaproteobacteria; order Neisseriales; family Neisseriaceae; genus Aquella; species Aquella oligotrophica. The sequence continues at coordinate 204,096 of NZ_CP024847.1, forward strand.
CAGGCATGGGAATTGGCAGATTCTCCATCTCCAACCCCAACGCCAAGTCCTGCACCAGTTCCATCTCCAACTCCAGTGCCTACCCCAGCTCCGGTTCCAGTACCAGTTGAAGGGATACTTTTTAGTGCATATAAAGACGTAGGAATTAATGCTATTTGGGGTAGTGCTAATCTTATGGCAACTAAAGTTATGAATAATTCAGCCGCATCACCTACACCGTTGAGTGATGTAATTGCGACTACAGCAATGAAGACAGTTTCATGGGCATTTGCAACTGGTGAATGTGGTAATGAAAATTGGGGTGGGATGTCGGCTACTTCTTTTGCCCAGCCAAATATTGATGCATTTAAGGCAAAAGGGCTGAATTATGTTGTTTCAACTGGTGGTGCAGTAGGAGCTTTTACCTGTTCAACTGAAGCTGGTATGGATAAATTTATTAATCGTTATAAATCAGCTAATTTTGTCGGTCTAGATTTTGATATTGAAGCTGGTCCACATGGAACAGACTTAACTCAGCTGATAAAAATGATAGCTTACGCACAAAAAAAAGATCCTTCTTTACGAATTAGTTTTACCTTAGCAACCTTGGCTTCTGCTGATGGCGGCAATTTAAATGCACTTGGTAAAGAAGTTGTTACACAAGCAAAGAAAGAGGGAATTAATTTCTCAGTCAATTTGATGGTTATGGATTATGGACCTTCTTCTTCAGCTGTATGTATCATGAATACCGCAGGAACTAATTGCGATATGAATTTGTCAGCGCAGCAGGCAGCAAAAAATGTAAGCAAGGCTTTTGGGATTCCGTTTAGTAAAATTGAATTGACGCCAATGATTGGTGTTAATGACTCAAAAGATAATATCGTTAGTTTGAATGATGCAAAAAATATTGCGGCTTGGTCAAAAGCTAATGGTCTTGCAGGTGTTCATTACTGGTCATTTGATCGTGATGCATCATGTATCAATGATAATGCCACCATAACATGTAGTAGTTCAGTTGGTGGTGTTGCAATGCAAACTGCTCCTCTTCAGTACTTAAACGCATTTGCTTCTGGGTTACAATAAAATTTTCCAATCTTAGCCCTAGTTTTTAGGGCTTTTTGCGGCTATTCAAAATAAAAAGACAGCTAATGCTGTCTTTTTATTTAACAATTGCCTTTGCTTCGGCAAGTACCTGATCAATTTTAGTTATATCAGTACCACCAGCTTGTGCCAGATCAGGACGTCCACCGCCCTTACCACCGACAATAGTTGCCAGTTTACCAACGATTTCACCGGCTTTATACTGATTAGTCAAATCTTTGGTAACCCCAACTGCCAGATTAACGCGTTCACCATTAACTGCACCGATCACAACAACACCGCTACCTAGTTTATCTTTGAATTTATCAATTAATTCAACAATGGTTTTACTTTCGGTATTATCCATACGTAATACTAGAAGCTTGGCATTATTCGCGATTGCGGTTGCCTGATCAAGAAGTTTATCTGCCTGGCTACTTGCCAGTTTGGCCTTCAATTCGGCAATCTCTTTGGCTAATGTTTTGTTATCCGCAATTAGACTTTCAATCTTATTATTTACAATATCATTACTTTGCGCTTTTAGCTGATCACGAGCTTTATCCAAAATCGCCATATTTGCTTGCATCCGTTTTAGTGCCGCTTCACCAGTTATAGCTTCAATCCGGCGTACGCCATTGGCAACACCACCTTCACTAGTAATGGTAAAAAAGCCAATATCGCCAGTCTGACTGATATGGGTTCCGCCACAAAGCTCAGTTGAAAAATCACCCATTTTAACCACTCGCACCTTGTCGCCGTATTTCTCACCAAATAATGCCATTGCGCCATTTTTGATCGCATCATCATAGCTCATTTCGGCAACTTGAACTTGATAATTCTGCATAATTACATGATTAACAATTCGTTCAATCTCTTCAACCTGTTCCTGACTTAGCCCTTTATCATTAGCAAAATCAAAACGGGTATAATCAGAATTAACCAATGAACCTTTTTGCGTAGCATGTGCTCCAACTACTTCGTGTAGTGCCTTATGTAATAGATGTGTCACCGAATGATTACGCGCCGTTGCCATCCGTTTATGTAGATCTATCGTTGCAACTACCTTATCGCCAACTTTTACGCTACCAATAGATAATTTTCCGCTATGCCCATGTACTGCTGCACGAATCTTTTGCGTATCGCTAACTTCAAACAAGCAGCTAGCGCCACCATTAATGGCAATTGTTCCGCTATCACCAACCTGTCCACCGGATTCGGCATAAAATACTGTATTATCAAGAACAATAATTCCGTCCTGCCCTGCAACTAGCTCATTAACAGCAAGACCATCATAATAAAGAGCCGTAACTTTAGCCTCGCACGAGGTAGCTGCATAGCCAGCAAAGATAGTTTCACAGCCGCTATATTCTAGTGCATCGCTCATTTTGAATTTACCTGCTGCTTTTGCCATTTCCCGCTGATGTGCCATGTGTTTTTCAAAGCCTTCGATATCAACAGTAATTTCATGTTCGCGACAAACATCTTGTGTTAGATCTAGAGGAAAACCATATGTATCATAGAGTTTGAATGCAATTTCACCAGATAACTGCTTGATATTAGATTGTAATTGTTCATGCAAAAGAGTCATTCCATGTTCAATCGTTTGGAAGAAACGCTCCTCTTCCTGCTGAATAGTCTTCTCAATCAACTCTTGATTAAGAATCAACTCAGGATAAGCATCACCCATCTCGGTGACCAATGTTGCCACTAGTTTATAGAAAAATGGTTCACGGCGTCCAAGCTTGTACCCATGCCGAATTGCACGCCGGATAATACGACGCAGTACATAACCACGTCCATCATTCGACGGCAAAGCTCCATCAGCAATTAAGAAAGATACCGAACGGATATGATCAGCTAGTACTTTTAACGATGCGTTGTTTTTATCGGTACAATTAGTAATTGCACTAGCACTGTTGATTAAATTTACAAAAAGATCAATCTCATAATTGCTATGCACATGCTGTAGAACTGCTGAAATTCGTTCTATTCCCATACCAGTATCAACCGATGGCTTAGGTAGTGGATGTAAATTACCCTGTTCATCACGGTTAAACTGCATAAAGACATTATTCCAGATTTCGATATAACGATCGCCATCTTCTTCAGGAGTTCCCGGTAAGCCACCCCAGATACCTTCACCGTGATCATAAAAAATCTCAGTACATGGACCACAAGGACCAGTTTCACCCATTTGCCAGAAATTATCTGAACCACCACCCGGTTTATCACAAATCCGGATAATTCGCTTAGCATCAATTCCAATTTCTTTATTCCAGATAGCAAATGCTTCATCATCAGTATGATAAACGGTTACATACAGTTTATCTTTGGGTAAATTAAGCCATTCTGGAGAAGTTAAAAATTCCCACGCGTATTTAATTGCATCAGTTTTAAAATAATCACCAAAGCTGAAATTGCCAAGCATTTCAAAAAACGTATGATGGCGCGCAGTATAACCAACATTTTCTAAGTCATTATGTTTACCACCAGCACGAACACATTTTTGTGCCGTAACAGCTCGAGTATAATCACGTTTTTCTAAACCAAGAAATGTATCTTTGAACTGGTTCATCCCAGCATTAGTAAATAAAAGAGTAGGGTCATCATGAGGGATCAACGAGCTTGATTTTACTGCTTCGTGCCCTTTGCTTCTGAAAAAATCGATAAATTTATTACGAATCTGATTAACTTGCATACTTGTCCTGAATAGAGAAATTAGTTATAACCCATTATTTTAGCATGCTGTCTTGTCTGTTATTAAGGCTAATTGAGCTTAGCTGATCTATTCAAAATCAAATATGATGAATAACTATTAAACTGCTTGATATATCGCGATGAATTTTAAAATAAAACCAGTCATTTTGCTTTGTTGTTAGTCGTTTTTAAGAATTAGCGATGAGGGAAGCCTGCTTCTGGTAAAATAATGTGATATTTCGGATACATAAGGTTGGGTTAATTCCTGATCACCTATCTGCCACAGCATGAAGATTGCCTGGTTCAACAAAAATCTGAACTTGTCTTGTATATTTGTTTATTTGTAATGATTCGGTTTTGTAATAGATTAAAAGCTTCTTTTATTGCTGTGGGTATAATGAATTATTGAGAAAAAAATGACAGAATTTGAAATTGTGTGGCAGCAATGTGTTATGCTGATTAAAGAACAGGGAATTATTTCAGATGCAGAATATAATACTTGGTTCAGAAATCTTATTCCGCGTGCAAATAATTCAAAAATGGAAGTGGTTGCCGGAAATCGCCTAATTCATGATTTTATCAACAAAAAGTATTGGGCAAAAGTTAGTTCCATTCTTCAGGAGCTTAATAATGGCACAGAGGTAGATTTCATTGTAGATAAGCCTGTTGCTGCTAAAATAACTCAGGAAATAGGAAATAGCTCGAATCTTTTAGTCAAAGCTGAGCCTGTGCTTGAAATTGAAAGTGTTGCGATTTCAAGAAGCAAAAACTCTATTAAACCAAAGGTTGAAAAAGAGGTTTTGACACAGCTGCATCAGTCAACAAAATTGAATAAAGATTTTACTTTTGATAGTCTTATTCGTGGTAATTCGAATCAACTTGCCTATGCTATTGGCATGCATATTACCCAAGACCCGGGAAATAGGAATCATAATCCTCTGTTTGTTTATGGTGGGGTTGGGCTTGGGAAAACTCACTTGATGCAGGCAATAGGAAATGAGATCTATCGCAAAAACCCCAATGCTAAGATCCGCTATTTACATGCAAATGATTATATTCAGGATGTCGTGAAGGCATCAATGCGACAGGGGTTTGATGAATTAAAACGTTATTATAATGGTCTTGATTTACTTCTAATGGATGATATTCAATTCATTGCCGGAGATAAGACTAAAACGCAGGAAGAATTTTTTTATACTTTTAATAACCTTTTAGATAAAGGTAAACAAGTTATAATGACCTGCGATACTTTTCCAAAAAATATCAACAACTTAAATGAGCGTCTAATTTCAAGATTTGCCTCGGGACTAACCGTAGAAATTCAGCCACCAGAGCTGGAAATGCGAGTCGCGATTCTTAAAAATAAAGCTTTGCGCAGCAATATAGATCTTGATGACGAAGTGGCTTTTTTTATCGGACAAAATATCAAATCCAATGTGCGAGAGCTTGAGGGAGCACTGAATAAGGTGATTTATCATGCTAAATTCTCACGTAAGGGGCTTAGTATAGCCATAGCGAAGGAAGCATTGATCGATATTATTGCCAGTGAAGTGCGTACTGTGTCAATTGATGATATTCAGAAGGTTGTGTGTGATTTTTATAAAATTAAAATTTCGGATTTACTTTCTAGTAAGCGGACACAGCTGATTGCCAGACCAAGGCAAATAGCAATGACGCTTTCCAAAGAGCTTACCCAGCACAGTTTACCTGCTATTGGAGAGGCTTTTGGTGGACGCGATCATACCACTGTTCTTCACGCGCAGAAAACAATTTCTCAGTTGCGTGAAAAGGATGAGAAAATCGAGCGCGAATACAAATTATTAATTCAGATGTTGCAAAATTAATTTTTGGGGTATATCATGCAGTTAAAGTTTCAAAGAGATGCACTACTTAAACCACTGGCTTTGACAACCGGCTTTGTCGAAAAAAAACAGACCATGCCGATTCTGTCAAATGTTTACCTAAGAAAACAGGGCGATTTGGTGACAATCATTGCCAATGACATGGAAATTCAAGCAACTTTGCTGGTCAAGTCTGGGATTGAGGGTGATGATTTGGCGATAACTGTTCCTGCCAAGAAATTACAGGATGTATTGAAAGCTTTGCCTGAAACAGAGGTTGTTCTAAGCATTACAGATAATAAGGTTACAGTTAAGTCTGGTCGCGCTAAATTTACGCTACAGAGCTTGCCAGCGGATCATTATCCATTGCTACGCGTAAATGAGGACTGTATTGGACAGTTAGTGATTTCCCAACGCAACTTACGTGAGCTAATTAGTAAAGTTCAATATTCAATGGCAGTAAATGACAGTCGTGTATTTTTGAATGGTATGCTTCTGGAAGTGAAAAATAATCAGTTAAGCCTAGTTGCTACAGATGCACATCGCTTGAGTTATGTTAATTTTCCGTTGGCAGATATGTTGCCAGATATTAGTTCAATAGTTCCTCGTAAAACGGTTATGGAGCTCGCTCGCCTTTTGGAAGATAGCGATAATCCGGTAACTATCAAGGTTTATAATAACCAAGTAATGTTTGAGACTGAAGACAAACAACTGATTACTAAGGTTATTGATGGCAAGTATCCTGATTATGAACGGGTTATACCATTAACCAATGATAAGTTATGTCTGATTAATCGGCAGGAGTTGCTGCGGGTTGTCCAGCGAGTAGCTGTAATCGGAATAGATAAATTAAAAACTATTGTTTTGGAATTAAAACCAAACTTAATAACAGTTAGTTGCCGTAACGAAGATCAGGAAGAGTCCCGTGATGAATTAAGTATTCAGTACGGCAATGATGCTGAATTGCGCCTAAATTTTAATATTAGCTATATTCTTGATGTTTTAAATAATATTGATGAAGAAAATTTACAGTGGGCATTTTTTGATAATCAGCGTAGTGTGCTTGTAACAGTACCTAATCAAGTTGATTTCAAATATGTAATCATGCCATTACGTGCCTAAATGGGTGCTTAATAAATAATACTAAATAAGCTTTAGACTGAACCCAAGTGGTTTTCTAAAAGGATGAAAAATGACAGAAATTAATCAGCAAAATTACGATAGTAGCAGTATTAAAGTCCTAAAAGGTCTTGATGCAGTACGTAAACGCCCAGGAATGTATATTGGTGATACACAAGATGGGACTGGTTTACACCATATGGTTTTTGAGGTACTGGATAATGCAATTGATGAAGCTCTTGCTGGGCACTGTAATGCGATTAAAGTAATCATCCATGAAGATAACTCAATTTCAGTTGAAGATAATGGACGTGGTATTCCAACTGATATCCATCCAGAAGAGGGGCGCTCGGCTGCAGAAGTAATCATGACTGTCCTCCATGCTGGTGGTAAATTTGATAGTAATTCATACAAAATATCAGGTGGTTTACATGGGGTTGGGGTATCAGTAGTTAATGCCTTATCTGACTGGTTACGCCTGACTATCTGGCGTGATGGTAAAGAACATTGGATGGAATTTAATCATGGTGATGCCGTTGCCCCATTAAAATTACAAGGTGATGCTCCTAGTGGTAAAAAAGGTACTCGAGTCCAGTTTATGGCGAGTAGCGAGACTTTTGGTGTGGTTGAATATCATTATGATATTCTAGCAAAACGGATTCGCGAACTTTCATTTCTTAATAATGGCGTAAATATTATTTTGGCAGATTTACGGACTGGTAAAGAAGAGAATTTTGCCTATTCGGGTGGGGTTTCAGGCTTTGTTGCCTATATGAACCGCAGTAAAAGTGTACTTCATCAAAAGATTTTTCATTGTAATGGTGAAAAAGAGGGTATGGGTGTCGAAGTTGCCATGCAATGGAATGATTCATATGCAGAAAATATCCAGTGTTTTACCAATAATATTCCGCAACGCGATGGTGGTTCACATTTATCTGCCTTACGTACAGTAATGACGCGGACACTTAATCAATATATCGAAGAAACGGAACTTGCCAAAAAAGCCAAGGTAACAACCAGTGGTGATGATATGCGCGAAGGGCTAACCTGTGTTGTATCGGTTAAATTGCCAGATCCGAAATTTTCTTCTCAAACTAAAGACAAGCTAGTTTCATCAGAAATCTCTCCTGTAGTTCAAGAGATAGTTAATGAAGCTTTAAAAACATATTTATTAGAAAATCCGATTGATGCCAAAATTATTTGTGGCAAGATCGTTGAAGCCGCTAGAGCGCGTGAGGCGGCACGTAAGGCGCGTGAATTAACTCGGCGTAAGGGTATTCTTGATGGTATGGGATTACCGGGTAAACTTGCTGATTGCCAAGAAAAAGATCCGGCAAATAGCGAACTATACCTAGTCGAGGGGGACTCTGCGGGTGGCTCTGCTAAGCAAGGACGGGACCGGAAAAATCAAGCAATCTTGCCGTTAAAAGGTAAGATTCTCAATGTAGAGAAAGCTCGCTTTGATAAAATGTTATCATCACAAGAAGTTGCAACCCTAATTACAGCTCTTGGTACCGGGATAGGTAAAGATGAATATAATGCAGATAAACTACGTTATCATCGCATTATTATCATGACGGATGCCGATGTCGATGGTGCACATATCCGGACACTATTATTAACTTTCTTTTATCGTCAAATGCCTGAATTGGTTGAACGTGGACATATTTATATTGCCCAACCACCATTATTCAAAGTTAAACAGGGTAAAAATGAACGTTATGTAAAAGATGAAGACGAATTAAATCAATACCTTCTTGAATTAGCTCTGACAGAAGCCAAATTCACGGCAGATGGACAAACCCTACTTGAAAAAGAGTCTCTTGCAAACTGTGCCAAAGTATTTCTAAAAGCGCAACAAATAATTGAATCTCATGGCAGATTTATGGATAAAGTAGTATTAGGTGCACTACTACACCTACCAAGATTAAGTCTAACAACGCAAGAATCAGCAGACAAAGCATGCGAATTACTAGCAAGTGCATTAAGCGGGCACAAGGTAAGCTTTGAAGCTATGTTTGATGATATAAAACAAACTTATCGTTTAAAAATCGTTCGAATTGAGCATGGTAATTATATCATTACCAATTTAGATGGGTATTTTGTCGAAAGTGGCGATTATTCGCGAATTGTTAAAGCTGCGGAAATGGTCGCTACAATTAGTGGTGCTAATCTAATGATAAGCAGAGGTGAGAATGGTAAGCAGGTAAATAGCTTTGCTGAAGGTCTTGAATGGCTGATGGGTGAAGTCAAGAAAGGCATGAATATTCAGCGTTACAAAGGTCTGGGAGAGATGAATGCGGAACAACTATGGGAAACGACAATGGATCCAAGTGTACGTCGCCTTCTAAAAGTTACTATTGAAGACGCTATTGCCGCAGATAATATATTTAGTACCTTGATGGGTGATGAGGTTGAGCCACGGCGTAATTTCATTGAAAGTAATGCCCTGATGGCAAGAAATGTTGATATTTAACCCAATATTTTAGGAACCAAAAATGCAAACTATTGATTTCGCGACATTTGAACCCCACCATATTCATGCCTGCCGTGAAGATTTTCTTGGTAATGGCGATGTTGGGCGCTATGTTTTTATCCCAGGTTCTAATGATAGAGCGCAAAGTATTGCTGATAAATACTTTACCAATGTGGTTGTCCGTCAAAGTAAACGGGGACATCATCTTTATTTGGGTGATATGGAAATCAACGGAAAAACCTTTAAAGTTGCATCTATTTCCACCGGGATGGGCACACCTAGTGTTGATTTGATTTTAAGTGAACTGATTATCCTTGGTGCAAAAAGATTTTTGCGGGTAGGAACTGCTGGCTCCATGCAACCAGATGTCCGCGTTGGAGATGTTGTTTTTGCTACAGCCTCAGTTCGTGATGAATCTACCAGCGTAAATTATGTACCATATCAATTCCCTGCTGTTGCCTCACTCGATTTTACTTGCGTAGCAAATAATGTACGTAAAGAAGTAGACTACCGCGTGAGAATGGGAGTTGTACATACTAAAGACTCTTTATTTGCTAGAGAGTTTCTATGCGGGCCTTCAGGTCAGGATAGTATCTCCTTTGTAAATAAAATGAAAGCTTATGGGGTAATGGCTACAGAGATGGAAAGCTCACATATTTTTGTATTATCAAAAATTTATGCCAAACTATTAGGCTATAGTATAAAAAGTGGCTGTGTTCTTGGTGTTATTGGCGACGATGATCCATTCTCTAATGATAAAGAAGCACAAGATCTTGCTATTCAAAATGCAGTAGATTTTGGGGTCAGGTTAATAAAAAATATGGCAGCTGAGGAAGTAGCATGATTGTTCAATTATTCTCATTAATTGGTGCATTTGCATTACTAAGTGCCTTCTTCATAAATAATACAGAAGTAATTAAAAATAAAGATCGTGCATTATGGCTTAACTTTGTTGGTGCATTTATCTTAACAATTACAGCTTATATTGAACATCAATATGGCTTTATCGTACTTGAAGGATCTTGGACATTAATTAGTCTTCATAGTATAGTAAAATATTTACGAAGAAAAAAATAGTTTTATGAATAAGCAAATTACTATTAATTATACTTGTTTTGATTCAATACATGAACTAACAGCAGCTGATAAAATGCTTGTCGAATTAGCTAGAGAAACTACAAACAGTGCTTATGCGCCCTACTCTAAATTTCATGTTGGTGCTATAGCTAAATTAACCAATGGATATATCGCTAAAGGATCAAATCAGGAAAATGTTAGTTATCCAGTATGTATGTGTGCTGAGCAAACATTAGTTCTAGGTCTAGTAAATGAATTAAATGCTGGAAATAAAATTGAGACCATTGCCGTTAGTTATAATACCCAAAATGGACGAACAGATATACCTGCTTCCCCTTGTGGAAAATGTAGACAGTTCTTATTTGAGTTTGAAACTAGGCAAAAACAAAATATCCGGATAATAATGTCTGGTATGAGTGGCGCGGTACACATTGTGGATTCAGTAGCGGATTTGCTACCATTTGCTTTTAATAGTGAATTTTAAAAAGCTGGCTTTAAAAGCCAGCTTTTTAATTAACAATGGACTGAGCGTAGTCTCAACGAAAAATTACGTAAACTTTCAATTCCACTTTCTTCAGCTCTCTTACACCAGTCTTGTAGGGCTTTAACTAGCTCTTCTTTAGTTAAGGTAGAGCGTGCCCATAATTTACTTAGTTCTTCACGCATCGCGAAAATTTTCTGTAAAACCGGACTTTGCTTACAAGCTTGTTCAACCGTAGATTGTTCACTAGGGGTAAGCAACTCTTTATCTTTAATTAAAAGAGTTTTTGCCTTGCTCCATGATAGCTTATCTGCTACAGAACTTTTTAATTTAGCAACTTCCGTCTTGTAATCAGCTTTTAGATCACGGGCAAATTTAACGGCTAATTCATAACGATTAGTTACAATTGCTTCAAGATTTTGCATGTCTGGTAGCATTTTGGGAGCTTTAGTCGTGTACATTTCAGGAATAGTTTTCTTCACCTTAGCTAATTTGCACATTTCCATAATGCGAATCCACATCCATCCTAGATCAAATTCATACCATTTAGCAGAAAATTTGGCACTAGTAGCAAAGGTATGATGGTTATTATGTAATTCTTCACCACCGATAAAGATACCCCATGGCACAAGATTAGTTGCTTTATCCGGGTTCTCAAAATTACGGTAGCCAAACCAGTGTCCCAATCCATTAATAACACCAGCTGCAAAGAAAGGAATCCATATCATTTGCACTGCCCAGATTGTTATTCCGATTACACCAAATAACATTACATTAATAGCCAGCATTAACCATATTCCAAGGGAGTCATATTTCGAGTAAACATTACGCTCCAACCAGTCATCTGGAGTACCATTACCATATTTTATTGCGGTTTCCTTATTTTTGGCTTCTTCCTTGTATAATTCTGCGCCACGTAGCATTAATTCTTTAAGCCCATAAATGTGTGGAGAGTGCGGATCACCTTCTCTATCTGCGTATGCATGATGCTTACGATGAATTGCTGCCCACTCTTTGGTTACCATTCCTGTTGTCATCCATGCCCAAAGGCGGAAAAAGTGGCTAGGTATCGCGTGTAATTCAATTGCACGGTGTGCCTGACATCTATGCAGAAAAATGGTAACTGTCAAGATGGTTATGTGTGTTAAACCCAATGTAACCAGTATATAGCCCCACCATGGAAGATCGAAGAATCCATGTCCAAGCCAGTTTAGAAAATAATTTAAAATACTCATGATAATAACCCTAAATAAACAATGTAGCTGCGATTTTATTTACAGGTCACACAAACACAAGAAGCTAAAGCACGGAAGGGGTTTTGCTATGATAATATTTGTTGCCTGAAGGCAGCTGATTTGAAGTAGTCAAAATGACTACACCAGACATTTACGTAATTGAAAACGTCTGAATCTCTCTCCATAATAATGATAATCAATTTTCAGATTTATCTTATTTAAATACTATTATACCACAGTAATTTTAAAAATCAATTTTATTTGGTAATTATTTCGATTTTGTTTTCAGCAACCTCAATATAACCGCCTGGGATATGATCTTCCCAATCTGGAATTTCGTAGCGCTCGATCTGTCTAATTGCGTCTTTGATCAGATATGCTCCGGGATGGTGGGTATGTCCATGAATTACTGTATTTGCATTGTTTTTTTTGACAAACTCTAGGATGCTTTTATCTACGACTTCATACGTCTCTGGTGGTTTGGTATTCGTATGCTCGCCAGACTTATTTTCGAGCTTCTCCTTGATTTTATATCTGAAGCTTAATGGGAATTTCAATAAGATAAACATTAATAATGGGTTTTGTAAAATTCGCTTCATTTTTTGGTAACCAATGTCTAGGGTACAGAAAGTATCCCCATGACTTAACAGTATTCTTCTATTGCCAATTTCAACTACGGATAAATCTTTTATCAGTTTAATTCCTGTTTCACGAGCAAATCTTTTACCAACGGCAAAGTCATGATTGCCCCCTTTAAAATAAATAGGAGTTGCGCTGGTAAAAGCTTTCAGGTTTGATTTCATTTCTTCAATGAAGCTGTTGCTATCGTCATCACCTAGCCAGTAATCAAAAAAATCACCAAGGATATATAATGCTGTTATATTATTCTTCCATTCTTGCAGTAGCTTATAAAAGAGTTGGTTTTTATCTTTAGATTCTGGTTTTAGATGTAAATCGGAAATAAATATTAATTTCATTGTCTGGATATATTTGCATTTGTTATAATTCAGTAATTATATCATTTATGTTATCTGTAATCTTAAAAGGTTTGGCTCTATGATTAAGCCTATTCGCAAGATGGGAGATCCTTGTCTGCTAAAAGTTTCTGATCTGGTGACTACAGAAGAGTTTGGTTCGCAGGGATTATTTGATCTTTTGACTGATATGGAAGATACGATGCGTCATCTTGGTGGCGTTGGCATTGCTGCGCCACAAATTGGTGTTAATAAACAGGTGGTAATTATCGAATATTATCAAAAGGATATTACACGTTATCAGGATGTTGGTGATTGTCCACGTAAGGTTATAATTAACCCAGTTATTAAAGCGGTAACAGAAGAGGAGGAGCCCTTTTTTGAAGGTTGTCTTTCTGTTCCTGGTTTAAGAGGTGAGGTGAGTCGTCCCAAGTCAATTGAATATGAATATTTTGATGAAAATGGTAATTTGCATAAAGGGGCAGATAACGGGTTTCTTGCTCGGGTGATGCAACATGAGTGTGATCATTTGCAGGGGATTTTATATCCTATGCGGATGAAAGATATGAGTACCTTGGCATTTATCAACTTGGACTAGCAGGGTTGAGCCTGAATTAATTTAATCTATCGGAGAAAGTAATGTTAAAAAAATTGTTATTTGTGTTTTTAATTGGTCTTAGTTTGGAAAGCTGTGCTGCATTTAATAATGGGAATAAGAGTCCGCCACCGGATAATCCTATGGTTGGCTCAACTCAGGCAAGTGATGCCGAGTTTCCTTCCGAAGATCAATTAACTCCGGCAAAAAATAATAATGCCCAGTAACTTATCTATATATCAATCTAATAGATGCCTGACAAATTTTGTCAGGCTATTTTCATGACAAGAACTTGTGGATAGACATAAATTTGTTGGTTTGGATTCATTGCGAGGGATAGCTGCACTTATGGTAGTCTTTCAGCACTTTTGGGAAATGAATCATATCTCAGATGACAGGCTGCGGCCTTGGTTTTTTTATTGCGCAGGGCATGAAGCGGTTATCTTATTTTTTGTTATGAGCGGTTTTGTTTTATCGCATCAATTACGTAATTTTTGCTGGCAAGAGTATCCTCAGTTTATTTTAAAACGGATTATCCGGATTTACCCACCTTATTATCTAGCAATGATTTTCTCGATTGCGGTATTGCTCTTAATGAGTAATTTCTATCGCTCATCATTATCAGGGCTTGGACTACAAGATTGGTTCTATATCTGGTCACAAACGACTTTTGATAGCACACTCTGGCGTGGGCTTACTACTATTATTGGGCATTGTGGGAGTAGCCTAAATCTATCTGTTTGGACATTATTTTATGAAGTGTGGATTTCTTTATTATTCCCTTTTGTTTGGTATATTTCATGTCTGCAATTAAAATTACCTAAGCTATTACTATTGCTTATTTTTGGCGTTATAAATTATTATTTGTGGTCACTTGGATTATTGCTGCAAAATGATTGGTCTGGCATTGTATATTATTTATGGTTTTTTATCGTTGGAATGCTAATCTATCAAAACCTTGCTTTTTGTGAAAAATTTTCTAACATCTGGTGGTGGATAGTTGCTTTGACTTTATATTTCAGTAACTATCTGTTTTTTGGTAAAATAACGTCCAGATTGTTACATGAGATTATTGTTGCAGCAGGAAGCTCGTTAATTATCATTAATGTCATCAAAAATAACAAAATTAAAGTGATTCTGGCGAATTCTGTAATTAGGTTTTATGGACGAATATCTTATTCTTTGTATCTTTTTCATTTGCCAGTTTTATATGCAGTTAGTTATCTTTATGCTGAGAAAATTGGATTAATTGCAGTAAAATTAATCACTTTGTTTGCTGTAACAATTATTGCACAGCTAAATTTTTATTTAATCGAAAACCGTTTTTGTAACTGGTTAAAATTACGGATTGGATTAAGGTAACTTATGAAAAGTAATTCTGGAATGAGTCGGGGACTCGGGTTATTAATAGTTTTGTTTGGTGTTGCCATTTTTGGTGCTTACTACTATTACAGTCAGGAGCATGACAAGCAGCTGGCTAATCAAGTATATAATCAGATGCTAACAATTGATGGTCAATTGGATTCATTAAAAGAATCTGCACAAACTATTATTGCACATAAATCCTTGAATGATCAAATTATTAGTAAGGTAAAACAGATTGCGCCGGATACGTATATGGCAAATCAAGGGCAACTAAGTAGTCTGGTTAGCCAAATTGACTATAACCCAGCAACTAAAGCAAAATTTGAAAGTGCCATTACACTCTTAAATTCAGTTAGTAGTAATCCAAAAGAGATAAAGCGGAATCTTAAACTACTTAGTATTGCTGCTAGAGAACTTAAATACCAACATAATCAGGAAGTAACTGCTTTTAATCAACAAATTACATCGATTACCTCGCAGGTAAATGATATAAAAACTGAAATTAGTCATATCCATGGGGATAAATTGCAACAATTGGAATTGGCTAAGTTAAGTTTTATCAGTAAAAAGCTTAAAGAAACAGCACATAGCCTAGCAGCTGCGTTTTATACAAGTCTGGTTGGTGATGTTCTTGATACGGCAGTAATTGATGCAAATGCTGAGAGCAATTAAGAGTTGGATAGTTATTTTTTATTAGAAGTATAATTAGGAAGTTGAATGACAGAGAAAATTGACAATATCGCTCCGACTGTGAGCAATTTTATTCGAAATATCGTAGAAGAAGATTTAAAAAGCGGCAAACATTCCCAAATAATTACCCGCTTTCCGCCAGAACCAAATGGTTACTTGCATGTTGGGCATGCTAAGGCGGTTTGTCATAATTTTGGTTTAGCCAAAGACTATGCCGGATTGTGTAATCTGCGTTTTGATGATACTAATCCGGAAAAAGAAAATGACGAATATGTTCGATCTATTCAGGAAGATATTAGCTGGCTAGGCTTTGATTGGAATGGTGAAGCAAAATACGCATCAGACTATTTTGATAAACTCTATGAATTTGCTGAGTGGTTTATTAATCAAGGCTTGGCATATGTTGATGATTTGACCGCCGAAGAAATGCGTGAATATCGTGGAACTTTGACTAGCCCCGGGAAAAATAGCCCATATCGTGAGCGGACAATAGCTGAGAATCTTGAATTATTCCGTCGCATGAAAGCTGGTGAATTTGCCGATGGTGCCAAAGTCCTACGGCTAAAAATCGATATGACTTCGCCAAATATGAATCTACGCGATCCAGCAATTTACCGGATTAAACGGTTTCATCATATTCGTACTGGAGATAAATGGTGTATTTATCCGATGTATGATTATACTCACTGTATTTCGGATGCTTTGGAGTCAATTACACATTCATGCTGTTCTCTTGAGTTTGAAGATCATCGTCCACTTTATGATTGGGTAGTGGATAAACTTTATCTCGCTGAGTTATTGCCAGCCAGACCACGTCAGATTGAGTTCTCGCGCTTAGAATTACATTATACAGTTACTAGTAAACGTAAGCTTAATCAACTCGTGACTGAAGGCTTGGTCAGTGGTTGGGATGATCCTAGGATGCCAACAATTTCCGGGATGCGTAGACGTGGCTATACTCCAGCAGGGATTCGCCTCTTTGCTACTCGTTGTGGAATTTCCAAGTCACCAAATATTGTTGATCTTGGTTTTCTTGAAACAGCAATTCGTGATGATCTTGAAGGTGCTGTGCCGCGGGTAATGGCAGTGTTAAATCCATTGAAAGTGGTATTGACTAATTTTGCCAGCGATAAGACTGGTTCACGCGAAGCAGATTTTCATCCGCAACATCCTGAATTTGGCAGCCGCTTATGTGAATTAAGTAAAGAAATTTATATCGATGCTGATGATTTTCAGGAGATTCCAGAAAAAGGCTTTCAG
Source organism: Aquella oligotrophica (assembly GCF_002892535.1). Classification (NCBI taxonomy): domain Bacteria; kingdom Pseudomonadati; phylum Pseudomonadota; class Betaproteobacteria; order Neisseriales; family Neisseriaceae; genus Aquella; species Aquella oligotrophica. The sequence continues at coordinate 220,965 of NZ_CP024847.1, forward strand.
CGTTTAACTATAGGTGGCGAGGTTCGTTTACGGCATAGTTATGTTATCAAATGTGACGAGCTAATCAAAAATCCTGATGGAATGATTAAAGAGTTACATTGTTCGATTGATCACGATACACTCGGTAAAAATCCTGAAGGTCGTAAGGTAAAAGGGGTGATACACTGGGTAAGTGTTGAGAAATCAGTACCTGCCGAGATTCGTCTCTATGATCGTTTATTTACGGTAGAAGAACCAGATAATGTAGATGGACATGACTTTAAGGAGTTTATCAATCCAGAGTCATTAAAAACTATTACTGCATATATTGAGCCAGCGATAAAAACAGCCAGAAATGAAGATCGTTTCCAATTTGAGCGAGTTGGTTATTTTGTTGCTGATCGTTATGATTATTCGCCGGATAAGCCAGTATTTAATAAAACGGTGGGTTTAAAAGATAACTGGCGTAAATAGTTGTAGTAATTGATATATTCAGCCGGGTGGATTTATTTCCACTCGGTTTTTAATATTGACATTATGTACTGGGATGTATATTGCCCCTTTCTTAGATATGATTCGCGCAATAATCCTTCTTGTTTAAATCCTGACTTCAGATACATCTGATAGGCTTTTTCATTATCAGTAAAAACATCAAGCCACAAGCGATGTGCGTTTAACTCTTTGAAGGCAAGCTCTTTTATTAGCTCAAGGACAATTTTTCCTATTCCCTGCCCTTTTTGGGTGATAACAATTCGACGTAGATTAATAGTGTGGCTGGTATTTAATACATCATCAAGGATTACATACCCCATTAATGTTTCAGTTGGTTTATCTGCTATAACATAATGTCTCAGATTAGGATTAGCGAGGGCAGCTAGATGTTCTTCGTCTGACCATTGATAAACGTATGGTGAATTATCAGGATGGCGCTCCGCTGTTATAACAAAGGGAAGATCTTTCGGTTCTGTTTTTCTAATGTAGATATTTAGATTCATTTTTTCTCGACTATCCTCCCAAAACATTCATCAATAAAGTCAATGAAGGTTTTGATTAGTTGAGTATTATGTTCCTGAATCCTTACCAAATAGAAAGGTAATTCGCCAAAAGAGTAATTTGGGAGTACTTTTATTATTTTGCCGGATTTTAGTTCTTCTTGAAACAGATAATCCCAGCCGCCACAAATTAGTTTATTACTAAGAACCATTGGTTTACAGTGTAGAGCATTATTATTGTAAATACTGGCATTCTTCATTACTATTGTCGTTACCTTGCCAGTTTTTAGGTTTGTAACTTCATGTTCAAATATTGGTTTTAGACTATTAGATAATATTCCCGCATATACGTGTTTCTGTTCCAACTCTTCAAGAGTCTCGGGTAATCCATATTTATCGGCATATTCTGGTGTACAGTAAAAATATCCGGCTACGCTTGCTAGATGTCTGATTTTTAGGGTTTGTTGAGTTGGGCGATGGTTAATAACTGCTAAATCAATCCGGTCTCTGAATAGATCAATATCCCGATTTTGATAACATATTTCTAGCCTTGCTTCGGGATGATTTATTAGAAAATCTGGCAAATATGGTGAAATAACGTGATAGGACATTACTGTTGGCAAAACTACCTTTAGCGTACCTGTAGTTTTTTGTGATTTAGCACTCAAATTGGTAACAAGTTCATCAAGGTATTTTTGTTGGTCCTTAACGCCTTCGTACAGTGTTTTTCCTGCGTTTGTAAGTTCAAAATTACGTGTACTACGCATAATTAGCTTTATCCCCAACTCTTCTTCAAGAGCCTGTAAGCGCCTACTAACAGTTGCCTGAGACATATTTAGCCTTTTTGCGGCACTAATGAGACTTCCGGTTTCAACAATTGCGATAAAGATGAAGATATCATTAAACATTTGTTATTACCTGCTAAATATCTGGTTATATAGTTCCTCCATTTTAGCATTAACCTGTGGTTCAGGTAATATAATTTCACCCCATTCGCGAGTGGTTTCACCATGAATTTTATTGGTTGCATCAATTCCCATTTTACTGCCTAATCCTGCAATTGGCGAGGCAAAATCTAGGTAATCGATTGGCGTACGGTCTATCATCGTAGTATCACGTAATGGATCAACCCGGGTCGTAACCGCCCAGATAACGTCTTTCCAGTCACGAATATTAACGTCATCATCTACAACAATGATGAATTTGGTATACATAAACTGACGCAAGAAACTCCAGATACCAAGCATTACACGTTTGGAATGCCCGGCATAGCGTTTCTTGATCGAAACAACTGCTAGACGATAACTACAGCCTTCAGGGGGTAAATAGAAGTCGACAATCTCTGGGAACTGTTTTTGCAATAATGGAATAAATACTTCATTTAGTGCTTCACCCAAAACAGCTGGTTCATCAATCGGTTTCCCAGTATAAGTACTATGATAAATGGCGTTTTCACGCATGGTGATTTTTTCAATGGTGAATACTGGGAATTGTTCTTGCTCATTATAATAGCCAGTATGATCACCATAAGGACCTTCTAGGGCTGTTTCATTGGGATAGATAAAGCCTTCGAGGACAATCTCGGCATAAGCAGGGACTTGTAAGTCTGATAATAGGCAGGAGGTTAATTCTGTGCGACTACCGCGTAACAAGCCAGCAAACTGGTATTCGGATAATGTATCCGGTACTGGTGTAACCGCGCCAAGAATAGTTGCGGGATCACAGCCTAAAACAACTGCTACCGGATATGGTTTATCTGGATTTGCTTTGCAGTGTTCGAGATAATCAAGTGCTCCACCGCGGTGAGAGAGCCAGCGCATAATAACTTTATTTTTGGCAATTACCTGTTGGCGGTAGATTCCTAGATTTTGACGTTTTTTGTATGGACCACGCGTAACTACCAATCCCCAAGTAATTAAAGGTGCAATATCCCCTTTATGACAATGCCAGATCGGTAGAGTACTCAGATCAATATCCGGTGCATCAATTATAATTTGATGAACAGGTGCTTTGGATATCGTTTTTGGCATCATATTATACAATTGCTTTAGCATCGGTAATTTGGAAAAGGCATCCTTGATTCCTTTGGGTGGCTGAGGCTCCTTTAGTTCTGCCAAGTATTCACCAACTTTGCGTAGTTCGGTGATATTTTCTTTACCCATGCCGAGTGCAACTCTGCGCGTAGTTCCAAATAAATTACCCAGAACAGGCATATTATACCCAGTTGGTTTTTCAAATAATATTGCCGGACCAGCATTTTTTAATACTTTATCACAGAAGCTAGTCATTTCCAGATGAGGTGAAACTGGTGTGTCAATTCTTTTTAATTCACCGATTAATTCTAGTTTGGTTATAAATTCCCGTAAATCACGATATTCCATGCTTACCTTTTCTTTTTAGATTAGTCTTGATTCCGTTATAATAAATGAGTTTAGGGCAATAATCAAATATAAATTGTATTATAATCCCTGATAGCTAGATTTAAAATCACAGAGGAATAAGTATGTGCAATTATAGGTTATTATTTCTACTTTCAGCAGTTTCAATTAATGTAGCTGCAAATGCAGAAGATTGCTTTACCAAATATAAAGCACAGCTTGATGATAAAAAAATAATGCTTGCCTATACTAGTAATGCTCCTGACAAATATATGATTGGAATTGCAACAGATGATGAGAGTAAATTATGTTCAACAACATACCAGAAATTAACTCAGTATCTCGATAAAAACTATAGAAGGCAGCCTACAGGCGAGTCTTCAGTGATAATTGGTTGGAATTATCTTTCATTAAATAACAAAGTAGTTTATGATTTCATGGCTGATATTAGCCCAGACAAAATTCGGGCGGATAATGATGATTTATTAAAAAATACCGACTTTAAAAGTTATATGGTTGATAATCAGGCACTATATAAACCTGTTTCAATTATTAATAATCAATATGCATGCTATTATCATCAGCAATTCTCAATGGCAACTGGAATGGCGCATCCATATACGGTTAATGAGCTGTTATGTTCAAAGGCTGGAGATTCTTCCGATACGCTAAAAATCAGCCAGATTGCAGATGAAAAACAGATGGTAAGTAAGCTATTACAAACTGATCTGATAAAAAAAGGTTTGGCTAAAACCAAGATACCATCAGGCAAAATTCTAACTTATGATGAACTTAGCGGTGCAATGGCGGCGAGTAGAGATAGCCAACTTGGCTGTATTGCTGGTACCATTAATGGTGATAATACCGGGTTTACGATCGATAAATTAAATAGTGATGGTACAATAAATATTACATTAGGCTTAACCAGTGATATTCATGCTTGTAGCAGTATTTTTATCCCGCTAGAGCTTAAAAATATAAAACCATTAATGCGGATAAAAGTCTCGCGGATAAATTAAGAAAAGTGTATATAAATCTATTTATTTTGGAGTGATAAAATATCATGAAAAATATCATGAAAATTAAAAAAAATTTGATGATGATGCCATTTGTTGGTATTGGTATAATTGCTTGTAATAGTGGCTCTAACACTACAACTACGGTATATGAGCAGCCAGCACCCATCTGTAATTTTGGTGGTTCAACTTATTCTGATAGTTCTGCTAATTCTAGTAAGTCAGCTTTGAAGGTCGCTAATGGCTGCAATCCTCCGGAAAGTAGCTTGATAACTCAATTGGTTGTTGGGATTAGTGGAACCAGTAATCCAGAAAGTGCACAAAAAAGTACTTATTGTACCGGGACACCGATCGGTGATGGTACTTGGGTCTTAACTGCGGCACATTGTTTAATTACCGGAGATGCCAAACCCGCACTGGGATGGCTGTCCAATGATATAACTAATCCAGCGGATATTTATTTATGGCAGGGGTCTAATTTGAAGAAACCTTCCGGTAACCCAGTGTCTGTGGCAGCTGTCTATGTCCATAGTGCATACTCCCCTCAGTCAATGGGTTCCGGTATAACACCTCCAGCTGATATTGCCATTTTGAAAGTAAATAATACTTATCCACTAACTGCGCTATTAAACACTAATTCTGGACTGGCGCAATATACCATGCTTTGGCTTACTGGATTTGGGACTACTGAATATAAAAATATGTCTGGAATTTTGTTCTATCGTCAGATATACTATTCAACCAATCTTTCCCCATTTGTTGCAGGAAACCCAAATGTGGGTGAACTATATACAGTTGGATCAATTCCGGTTGATGATTATGTCTGGAAATTTGTTGGACCTGGTGATTCTGGTGGTGGTGATTTTATCTATGCTAACAACAAATTCAGCATAGTTGGAGTACACTCTTGGTCTTTGCTAAATCCGGGTACATATGGTCCATTACCAACAGCATATGGTGTTGATACTTCGGTTAGCTATTATAATAGCTGGATTAATAATGTCATTAATGGTACACCTGTAGATTATGTTGTGCGGAATTAATAAAGTTCATTGCGGCACAAATTTAACTAGATTAAAACTTAAGGTGTATTATTTAGTTCCTTAGCATAATGGTTTAATCTGCTTGGACTCTTATAGGTATTAGAAAATTAATATGAGGAAATCTATTTTACGATTATGCAGCCAGTAATAAAAATTAATCAGAATCTACCATTTTATCAAAAACTGCCTTTAAGCTTGCAGCATGTTTTTGCTATGTTTGGTTCAACAATATTAGTGCCAATGCTTTTTCATATTGATCCTTCACTGTGTCTTTTATGTAATGGTTTTGGAACCCTTTTGTATCTTTTTATAACTAGGAATAGAATACCTGCATATCTTGGTTCAAGCTTTGCCTTTATTGCACCAGTAATGCTGGTCATCAGCAAATATGGTTACTCGGCAGCATTATCTGGTTTCTGGGTCAGTGGTATCATCTTAATTATATTAGCAGGGGTTATCCAGAGATATGGCGTTAACTGGATTGAAAAAATTCTACCAAGTGCTTCAATTGGAGCAATTGTTATCGTAATTGGTCTGGAATTAGCGCCCGTAGCTGCGAAGATGGCAAATTTTCTTGGTCCAGTGTATGATAAAAATACTTTAATCGGCTTTATAACTTTAACTGCCACAATCATTTTTAGTCTATTTTTTCGCGGTTTTATTCGTGTGATAGCAATCTTACTTGGTATGTTTACTGGTTACATTATGGCTTTTTTAATGGGAGTTGTCAATTTTCAGGACGTTTATACTACTCCTTGGGTGAAATTGCCTCATTGGTATAGCTTACATTTTAATATTAATGCGATTGGAATGATTATACCCGCAGTTTTGGTGGTATTTGCCGAACATATTGGACATTTATATGTAACAGGTAATATTGTGAATGATAATTTGGTTAAGCGTCCGTGGATGAACCTTTCTTTATTTAGTAATGGTGCTTCTACTTGCGTCTCAGCTTTGATGGGTTCGACACCGAACACTACATATGGCGAAAATATTGGCGTATTAGCCATGACCAGAGTTTATAGTACCTATGTTATACGCTTGGCTGCCATAATTGCAATTTTGCTTTCTTTTTGTGGTAAGTTATCCGCTTTAATTATGTCCATTCCAACAAGTGTCATTGGCGGAGTTTCCATGCTGCTTTTTGGTGTTATTGCTGTATCTGGTATTCGAATGCTGGTGGAAAAAAAGGCTGATTTTAATAATACACATAATTTAACTGTTGCTGCAGTAATTCTCGTTATTGGTGTTTCTGGGGTTAGTTTACAGATTGGAACATTACAGTTAAAGGGAATGGGCTTAGCCTGTCTTTTTGCAATAATAATTAACCTTTTGATAAACATAACGGGGCTTGGGAAAAAGTAATTGTTACTAGCTCCTTTTAGTGCAGTTAAATTTTGTTTAGTGTAGAATTATTGTTAAATGAGGAAAATTATCCTAGAAGGCTCTAAGGGGTAGCTAGAGATTTCTGATCTGTAAAATGTAAAGCATTTTGGGATCAATGCTCAATTACTTAATCAAGAAATATTAATAATAGAAAGTCAGAATTAATGAATATTCAAGAAATCTTGGCAGAAAGCAGAAAAACTGGAGTTCTTTCTTCTCTTGATTTGAGTAATTTAAATCTGGTTGGACTTGATTTCTCAAATTTGAGGGTTGAAGGCATAACTTTTTCTAAAAGTAACCTTACCGGGGCTAATTTTGATAATTCTCTGATTGCTAATGTGACATTTGAGTCATCAATTTTAAAAGGTTTACAATTAAATCAAAGTAGTGTCAACAATACTAATTTTGCCGGCTCAATTTTGCAAGGTGCTTCAATTCAAAATAGCGGGTTTTCACAGTGTGACTTTACCAATACAGATCTGACTTCGATTAATGGAGAAAGTACACATTTTAGTGATTGTAATTTTCGGCAGGCAAAAATGTTTGGAGCCAAATTACCAATGTCTATTTGGTCTTCAGTAGTAGTTGATGGTACAAGGTTTACCAATTCAGATCTATATCGGTTAATTGTCCAGAAAACTATTTTTAATAAGGCAATTTTTGAAAATACTAACTTAACAAGTGCGCTATTTAATGAATGTAGTCTGGTTCGGCAAAAATTCTCTAACTGCGTTTTAGTTATGGCTATTTTTGATGGCTGTGACTTATCAAATGCTGATTTCACTTATCATGATATTAGTCAGTCCAGCTTCAATGATGCCAAGTTGGGGGGAGCAATATTTACTGGTTGTTCTGGTAGTTATATTGCTTTTATTAAAGCTGAGGCTAGACAAAGTAACTTTACTGGTGTAAAATTTGATATGGTTAATTTCAGTAATTCAAACTTAATAACTGCTAGTTTAGCAAATTCAGAAATTACAAATAGTTTATTTGAAAATGCAAGACTAGATTATGCCAGTTTTTATTCTAGTCGACTAGATTATACAAATTTTTCAAATGCTTCTACTGAGCAAGCAGATTTTAACCAAGCTTCACTTTACTATGCTAATATACATGGTATTCGTGGTGCTAAACTGGAGGATGCATTACAGTTAAATACTGCTTTTGGCACTAATAAAAAATTAAAAGAAGCAGAGGATTGGCAACCAATCAAAGAATTACCTGCCAAAAAGAGAGATTTTAAAGGATGATATGAAATGAAAAATAACTTACAACTGGTTAAAAAGGTGTCTGCGCCAATACCAGCGGAGCTTTATTGCGGTAAAGTAATTGCGCTGGAAGAGATTGCTAACCAATTGCATTATTCAGTCCAGCTTAGTGATAATAGCGTTGTGAATGCATTAAAGGCTGAAAGCTGTTTTTTGCTTCCAGCGATTGATGATTTAATTTTGCTGAGTAGTGAAATAAATGGTGAATTGGCATATATACTACAGATATTAAATCGAACAGCTAGTGAAAATGTGGTTGATTTGGGGCAAGAAGTATCTTTACGTGCGAATAATTTAAAACTTGAGGCACAAAAAGCTATTAATGTCGAAGCTCCGGAAGTTAATTTGACAGGGCTAACGGGAACCGCAAAATTTAGTCATAGTAAATTATTAAGTAATTGGAGTGAAATCCGTACTGGTAAAAGCTTATTCATTGCTGAAAGTGCGGAAAAAATTATCAATACCGTTACAGAAAAAATAGTAAATATATTTAAAACAATTGAAGGAGTTGAATTTACTAAAGCTAACCGAATTCGAACCCTAGTTACTGGTAGATTATTTTATAAGGCAAGACATGTTACCCTCAATGCTGAAGAAGAGGTTGGTATTGATGGTAAAAAGATTAATATGGGTTAGTAGCATAATAAGTTTAGGTTTCCATCTAATCAGACGTTTATCTGAGTTGATGGAGGCTTGAGAATTATTGTTACTGTTTTATTCCTATCATTTTATAATAATCGAGAACAAAATGTTTGCAATAACAAAACAAACTGGACAAGCTATGGCAATGCCTGATGTTTGTAAAGTTCCGGCACCTCCAGGTCCACCAATTCCGACTCCATTTTCAAACATAGGTATGACACCCAGTGCTAATCCAGTTACACAAAAAATAATGATAGCTGGAGCTCCGGCACTTACCAAAGCATCCAAAATAAACCCAAGCCAGGGTGATCAGCCGGGGGTTGCTGGTGGTCTTGTTTCTGGTAAAATTATGGGACCTGTAGAGTTTGTAATGGGAAGTACCAAAGTTAAATTTGAGGGTAATCCTGCAGTTTTTATGGGTAATACGACCAAGCAGAATGATGGAAATGCAGTAGGTGCAGATACCATGCCAAGCCAAGAAAAAGTGATGATAATGAGTTAATATGAAAAAAATTTGGATTACTTCTCTAGCGCACAATGAAAATAGCGTTAAAAATTTAATGACTGCTTTAAAGCCGTATCATATTCCTGTAGATGGAGGTTTTTGGGTTGATGATTTGCCTAAAATGGCTTGGGCAGGAATAAAAGATTCGTTACTTAATCCAGAAGTTGGTTTATGGGTAATTATTGCCAATAAGGATAGCTGGGAAAATAAGTCAATTCTGAAAGGTCTGTCGGCATTAGCTAGTATGGTTAAGGCTAGAAGAAAAACAGCTTTGCCAATTTTGATTCTTGGTGACGGTTTTGAAGTGGCAACTGATACTTTACCAACTCCATTGATACAGGCAAAATTATTGCCGATCTTAATCCAAAATCTTGGTGTCAAAATTTTAGCCTTGTTGAATTCACCTTTTTCCTATACTGCTAATGATTATTCTATTGATTTTCATCCATTAAATGAGCTTGGCTTATGGGTGGAGCTTAGCCCCTCTCAAGTATGGAGTGGTATGATTTTAGGTGTGGATAGTGGTGAAATAAACTTTCAGGCAGTAGGCCAACGCGGTACTCTTCCTGAAAAAAGTGTACTTGAATATCCGCAGCAGGGATTAGAAATAGCTCTTTCGGATAAGAAATTTATTGCTTGGGGTGTGCAAAATCAGATTAATCATGAGAGTTCATATTTTGCAAGACTTACCGAGTTACCTGAGCAACTTTTATTTACTCCCTATACTCAAGATGATGAAACTGAGGCATATATAATCAGCTTTTGTTGATATTAGTAGTTATTAACGAAAAAATTTGCTGGCTTATCTTTTATGGGGAAGTTTATAAGAAGTTATGTTCTTGAGTCTAGTGATTTAAGTTTTAGATTAATTAACTATATAATTGTGCTACAATGCTCTTTGCTTAAATTGTATAATTATGAACGCTTGAAGCGTAAATTTTAGGGAAAATAATGCGTAGATTGTTTAAGCTGTTGATTGCATTTGCAGTTATTTATATGAATGGATGCTCTTCTGATAAATCTCCCCCACCTTATAAACCAGGTGGGATAGTTATAAGTTATGCAACAGATGATGATTTGAATACCTACGATGATAGTTCACATTCAGTGATGCTTGCAGTTTACCAACTGAACAACATTAATGGTTTTCATCAGCTGGCGAAGGATTTGACGGGAACTCAAAAGCTTCTGGGTTTGACCAAGTTTGATTCAAGCGTATTGGGAGTTGATAGTATTTTTGTTAATGCAGCTGAGTCTGGTACAATTAAGCTTGATCGATTGCAAGATACCGAGTGGATTGGGGTTGTTGCTGGTTATTATAACCTAACTGCTGGGCAGGTTACAAAAGAGTTCCAGATTCCTGCAAATTCGAATAAAATACTTAAAATTAATCTGGTTCTTAGTCCAGATTCGCTTCAGGAGGTTCCTGCAAAATGATGAATCCTCATCGTCCAGTTTACTGGTATCAGGGGTTATTCCTGCAGCCACAACATTTACAGCAGTTAGATTTATATCATGAATCAATGCTGATGCCGTTGAAAAATTATTTAAACCCTTATTTTTGGGGTGTATGTCAGCTTGAAGTCGATCAAGGTTCATTAAAAGAGTTAAAGTTTGACTTAATTAGCGGAGAATTTATTTTCAGAGATGGTACTTGGATTTCGATTCATCATAATGCTATTCTTGAACCTCGCTCTTTTAAACAACTTTGGGAAAAATTGCGTGAACCATTTACGGTCTATTTAGCTCTCAAGCAACTAAGTAACTCTAATGAAGAGGTTGATAAATATAATCAGAAAGAAGATGGTTCTGGAATATTACCGAAATCAAGATTTATCCTTGATAGTGAAAATAATGAGGTAAATGATTTATATAACCATACACATACAGCATCTGTGGATAGCCTTAAATATGTTCTCAAACTAGTCTGGGATAAAGAAGTAGATTATTATCCAGAATATGAGCTTATTCCGATAGCCAGAGTTGAATACAATGGGCAGGATGCTTTATGTAGTAAAGAATTTGCTCCACCCATTATTAATCTGGTAAATTCTCCGGTATTGTATAGTTATCTTAGAAATACCAAAGAGATGTTGTATGCTCGTTCAATAACATTAAGTAGTTATAAAAGCTTACGGAAATCTCTGGGTGGAGAGTATCAGCCAACTTCATTACTATTCTTGCTTGGATTGAAAACAATTAGCCATTTTGTTCCTTTATTGAATCATTTTGTAGAATCACCAAATGTTTCGCCATGGGTACTATATGGGGTTTTCCGCCAGTTATTGGGCGAGTTAAGTATGATAAATGAAAATATTGATGCTCTGGGTTTATCACCGCGTGGTGAGTTGTTGATACCTCCATATGATCATACGAATCTTGGTTATTGTTTTAAGCAAGTATGTGTGCTAATTGATGAAATTGTTGATGGTCTTGTCAGTAGTATGGAAAGTATTGTGCATCTGGTGCGGGATGGTAATTATTTTGCTGGAAATATTCCGGTTGATTTACTAAAAGACACCAATAATTTTTATCTATGCATCAAATCTAATCTAGATAGTAGTGAACTATCGCGTATTATATATAATTCTGCTAAGATTGGCAGCTCTGAAGATGTGCCAATATTGATAAAGCGTGCTTTATCTGGTGTTCCTATCACTGGTTTGAAAGAGCCACCAGTTGGACTGGCACATAAGAAGAATATTACTTATTTTATTTTGGATCATCATCATTTTTCATGGCTAAGTGTAAAAGAATATGCCAATTTAAGTGTTTTTCTTGGCGAGCCATTAGAAAATATAGAAATTGATTTACTGGTATTAAAAGGAAGGGATCTGTTGACATGAATATAATTGATTGTTTTACAGAGACTATGGCATTTACATTGCATTTTATGACAAAGGTTGAGCAAACACAGCCAAAATATGATGATATCTTTGAAAAATATAATCAATTAATTGTTAATTCTCGATCTTTGATTAATAATGATAAACTTCTTTATAATGATTGGGAGCGCTCATTGTTTGCCGTATGTGCTTGGATTGATGAGAAAGTGCTATTTTCAAATTGGCAAGATAAAGAAGTTTGGCAATTAAATCCTTTGCAGAAGCAGTACTTTAGAACCACTCAAGCAGGTGAGAAATTTTATGAGGTATTGGAGCGGTTTGACCCAGCCGTAGATAGGCAAGTAATTGAAGTTTTTAATTATTGTATTAAGCTTGGATTTCAGGGTAAGAATTTTAATAGCGGGCAGAAACTACAACTCGCTAGCCAACAAAATTTACTGATTAATTATGCCGAGTCAAATTTAAATGGAGATGATCTCATTTTTCCTACCGCTTATCGAAGTGTTAGTTCAGTTTCACCGAAAAAGAGCCATCGTTTTGGATTTAAGGCAGTATTGTTGGTAACCTCTTTAATTGCATTACTTGGCTTGGGTATGTTGGATGCGGTTTATAACGTATCGCTAAATGAACAGCTTGCAGGATATTTTAAATGAAGAAATTTTTAAAAATTTTCTTTAGCATATTATTACTGTTAATTATCATCGGAGCTATTGCTTGGTTTGTCCTTCAGGAGGGTTGGCAATGGTGGGTAGGTCTAACCATCTTTTTTGGTGTTGTGGGTGTTTGGCTGGGAATTATATTTTTCAGAAAATTTCTGGCAAAACGCAAGATGCAGGAGTTTGTCTCGCGCATTGTTGAACAGGATATTCCTTCGATTGATTTGCCGGGGAGTCGTGCAAATTCAATCCAAATGCTTAGAAATCGCTGGCTTGAAGCAACCAATTTGATTCGCCTTTCTAAAGCGCAGGATATTCCATGGTTTGTAATGTTAGGTGGTACTGAGTCAGGAAAAACTACAGCAATAAAACATGCCAAACTAAGTACTGCCTTATCTACGACTGTAAAAAACCTAGGTATAAATAAAACCGAAAATTGTGAGTGGTGGTTTCTTGAAAAATCAATTATATTAGATACTTCAAGCAAGTATGTGATTCCAGAAAATGAATTAGATGATACCGAAGAGTGGAAAGAGTTTTTACATCTGTTTCTTAAATATCGCAAAAGAAAGCCAATAAATGGTGTTGTAGTAACTATATCTGCAGAGCGCTTACTAACCGCAGACCATATGAGTTTACGCGATGAAGGACAGAATTTACGTAAACGAATCGACAATCTGATGCGTATTAGCTGGGCAAAGTTTCCTGTTTATGTGATGATTACCAAAATGGACTATGTTTTTGGGTTTAATGAGGTGGCTCAAACACTAGATGGGAATAAAATAAACGAGGCGGCAGGATTCCTGAACAATGCTAATGAGACCTGGCAAAAGATGGTGGATGATTTTTTTGATTCTGTTTTTGCCAAATTTAGCCAATTAAGGAATAATGCGGTAAATAATTCAGATGAAACCCCGTCATCAGGTATGCTCATACTGCCACAAGAGTTTATTGAGATAAGAGCTGCTTTCAATGAGTTTATTCAACCTGTTTTTGAAAGCAACTCCTATCAGGAACAACCAATTTGTCGCGGAATATACCTTTCGAGTTCAAAGCAGGAAGCAAGTGCCAAGTCTTCAATTCTTAAATATCAAGGGGAGTATGTTTCTAGTCAGGAATCTGATTCTGGTCGGCAGGGTGTATTTTTGCGCGACTTTTTTGATAAGATTTTGCCTGCTGATAGTGAAATGGTTGTTCCGGCATATAATGCGCTGCGTTGGAGATATCTTGCCAGCAGCCTTGGCATTTTATCTATTTTATCTGTTACGGTTGCGTTAGGCAGCCTGCTTACAGGTACATATCTTCATAATCGTAATGTAATGAATATTTTCTTTAATGAATATAAGACTGCACCCTATTTGGGCAATGATGTTGCAACAAATATTGTTACTCTGGATAATTTTCAGCGCACCATTCGCAAAATAGATAGTGCGGATAAGCAGTGGTTCTTACCTTCTTTTGGTTTAACTGCGAGCAGTAATTTAATAGATAAACTAAAGCTACAGTATGTGGACATGTATAAAAAAGGTTTTCTAATTGATTTTGATAAGCAGTTATATCAAAACATTGTAAAACTTAATGAATCAACCAATACAGAAGAAGCTTCGATTTATATTGAGTTTTTGACTGCTCGGATTGACTCAATTGATGCACATATTACTAGTAATAAAATTGACACTAATACCTTGGCTGATCGTAATTTGCAGATGGTATTTCCGAATGTGGCAATGATAATTTATCCACAATTGCCGTTAGCAATTGCCAACTTAACAGATGATTTATATGTTCCATATCTAGTTTGGAGTAAGGATAAGGTTGCAATTCAGCGTAATTTGAAGGCAATGTTAAATACCTTACGGGGATTGTTAATAAATGATCCAGACTGGCATGTTATAAGAAATCAAAAGGCGTTTCTTCCCTTTCAGGTAGACTTGAGTGATTTCTGGGGTGGAGCTTTAGGTGACTCTGCCAAAAAAGTCGTTGTTCCTGGAATATTTACTAAAGAGGGAATGAGTCGTATTGATCATTTTATTGGGCTTGTAACCAAAGCTGGTGTAATTCAGGGTGGCAATGATCCATCTTTACAGGCATTCTGGAATTGGTATCAGGTTGAATATTATGAAGCATGGCGCAAATTTGTGGTTGCATTCAGTCAGGTGCAGATTTCTTCTTTCAATGATGATGAAAAAAAAAATTTGGCTTTGAAAATGACGGGCGAAAGCAACCCTTATTATAGATTTCTCAATTTTGCAGCCCGCGAACTGGTTCCAAACAAGCATTTGGCTAATCCACCGGATTGGGCAAACCTTATCATGCAGTTAGATAGCTTACAAAATCTTTCAAATGGTGAATCAACGATTGTTAATTTGCAGCAGCGAGTTTTTCAGGGCGTTAATAAATTAGTAAATAACAATACACTTGCGCAAAAATCGGAATTATTTAATCAGCAAATTAAAATTGCTGGGCTGATCGGTGATTATAATGCGGCATTATCACAGATTTCGCCTGCGCAAATCTCTGATGATAGCTATTTACTTTATACTGGAAATATTTTTGCTGAATATAATGGTAAAACAGAGCCAAAATCGCCAGTAAGTATTGCTTTACTTAAATTTAATCAGTTACGTCAGGCTTTAAGTATTGGTAACAGTGATGAAATTTCAATGGTATGGCAGATAGAAGCTGGTCCACTAGATTTTTTATTACAGTATTTAATGACTAAAACAGCTTGTGCCATTGAAAATAAATGGGATAGTGAAGTCGTTGGAAAAATAAGTACCGTAAAAAGTTCTGAAATTCCCAAGATTTTACTCGATAAAAATACTGGTTTATTATGGAAGTTTGTTGGAGATACATTGGGTCCATTCTTAACTCTTGATCAATGGGGATATTCTTCTCGTAGTATTTATGATAAAACTATATTTGCCCAATCAGTAAGCTTTAACCAAGAGTTTATTTCCTATATAAATAATGCCCGTCCGGCAATGATTGATTATCAAAATCAGTATTCGGTTAACATTGCTACGGTTCCAGTGACCGTGAATCCTGAGGCGACTACTAAACCTTATGGGGTAATACTTACTGTTCAATGCGCTGATGGCGAACAGACTTTGAAAAATTTCAATTATCCAAATCAGCTTACAGTAAATTGGTCTCCTGATAAGTGTGGCGACACAACATTAACTATATTATTTTCGAATTTGACCCTTAATAAGGTTTACTCTGGTGGTATGGGATTTGCAAAATTTTTGGCTGATTTCAAAACGGGTGCACACGAATTCAGTAATAGTGATTTTGCAGAATCCGATGTATTGGAGGATAACTATAAGGTTAATAGAATAACAGTTAAATATAAGATAAATCAGAATGTTGCAGCAATCGGTTTATTGAGAAATATTAGTTCTAATATTCCGCAGGATGCAACTAATTGTAACAATTCTCAAAAAAGATAAATGGAAAATTTAATAGTAGGGGCAGCACCAATCCCTGGTGATCATCCTGCCGGGACAGATATTCGTTCAAGTTCGCTTTTTGAACAGATAACCGAGGAAATAGATAAAAGAACTGCGTTAACTTCAACAGGTACTACAGATTGGAATAAGGTAATTGCGGTAGCGCAAAATATTTTAAGTGAGCATTCTAAGGATATATTGGTTTGTAGCTACTTAAACGTTGGCTTACTTAATATTTCTGGATTACGTGGCTTGGCTGATGGAGTACAAATTTATCGTGATCTTGTCATAACCTATTGGAATAATGGCTTATTCCCTCCGAGAATCAATGGGCGATTAAACGCTATTAGCTGGTGGGCAGATAATATCAGTGAACAACTTCATAAAATGCCCACTGAGAAATGGTTAGCCACTGATAAACTTCAACTTGAGAAAAATTATACTGAATTAATTGATTTTTTATCTGAAAATGGTGTTGAAGATCTTGATCAGATTTATATGTTAAGACATGCTAATATGTCTTTAATTCTTGAGGCTACGAATGAAGAAGAATTAACTTCCTCAAATTCAGAAACTACTACCATACCAATTGCTGAAAGATCTTCTTTTGCTAATGGAAATCAAGAAGCTACTGTTACATCGCAGCAGCAAGCTACTTCCATTTTAAGGTCTGTTAGTTCTGATATTGTACTTAATATTGATGATAATCTTGAAAGATCGCTTGATTCTGTGCTTATGGCATTGAATAAGGTTAGTGCATTAATAGCTAATGAACAGCCCCTATCATATAAATTATATAAAATCAATCGCTTTATTGCTTGGTTTGATGTGGATATAATTCCTCCCGCAGATACTGAGTTAAAGACTATGTTACCACCGCCGGATGAGCACTTACAGCAATTAATAATTGGGTATTACCAGGAGCAGAACTGGCTTGAACTACTGAAAGTTGCCGAAACCAGAGTTGTTGATTTCAGGTTCTGGTTTGATTTGTCTTATTATGTTCATCGTTCTCTGATTGGTATAAATCAGCAACATGCGGCAAATGAAGTCAGCTATGCAGTCTTATTGCTAATCAAGCGATTGAAGGGCGTAGAGAAATTATGTTTTTCTGATGGTATGCCGTTTGCAACAAATGAAACACAGGAATGGATAAATAGTATTCTTGGTGATGTGGGTGGAGGTGTTAATTCTTATAGCACTGCTCTACAAGGTAATGAGGAGTTAGCACTTGAACTACATGAGGCGAGTGAGTTAGCTAAATCAGGTAAAGAGTTGGCCGCAATAGCGTTTCTACATCAAAAGATAATAACCTCTTCTTCGATTCAAGCTCGGTTTATCCGGATACTTCAATTTTGCCAATATAGCTTATCAACTGGGAATGGGCAGCTTGCTAGTGGTTATGTAAATGAAATTCTCTCAATTATAGATGCGCATCAGCTAGAGAGCTGGGATCCTGTTATGGCGGCAAATGCCTATAAGCTGATTCTGAATATGTCAAAACAGAAAAAAGCGATAAAATTAAGTGAAGCTGCCATAAATGATGTATTATCTAGATTAACAATTCTTGATCCTACTATTGCGCTAGGCTATTATTAGTTGTTATGCACATTTAGGTATTTCCATGATTTTTTAACTTGCTGCAGATAATCAATAATTCAGAAATTTATCAGGAAGGTATATCATGACACTTGAACTTTATAGCAATGATTCCTCTTACTATAGCATGATAGCTCGGCTAGTACTGGTTGAGAAAGGTGTCAGATATAATCTTAATCAAATTGATATTCATATCAAGATGGAGCAGTTTAATCCTGAATATGTTCGTATTCAGCCAAACATGACGGTGCCTGCGCTTGTTTCTGGTAATGATGTTTTAGATGGTAGTGAGAAGATACTCCGCTATGTAAATGAGCATTTTACTGGAGTGAATTTATATCCAGAAGAAGATCAGGTGGCTATTGACGATTCATTAAAGCGGCATTATGCATTTTCAATTGAAGACTTAACAATGGGTAATGCAATGAGAAAGTCGCCGATAGCTAAATTTGCTCTTGGTAGAGGATTAGATCGAGGAACAGCAAAATGCCTTGAATTAATGAAGAAACATCCTGAATTTACCGTTGCCTGTCAAAAAAAACTTGAGCTTGAAAAAGAACGACGCAAGCTGATTCTCTCCAGTGAAAATAATTATGAACAAATGTTGAAAGAGGCTACTGAGATTTGTGATTTTCTTGAGAGCTCTTTGGCTAAGCATGAGTATGCAGCAAGTAATAGTTATAGTCTTGCCGATATTGTTTGGACGGTGTTCATTGCTCGCCTCTTTATGATAAAATTTGATAATATGATTACAAGCCGGAAAAATTTAAATAACTATTGGCAGAGAATGAGTTCTCGTGAGAGTTTTGTGCTGGCAAACATTCGAATGTCTATGCCTAAAAAGCTTCTGCTTAGAATTATGCTGGCATTAATTTTTAAAATCTGATCGATATTATGTAGTGCTAATGATTCACCAAAGCTTATATTTTGTTCGTAATGAAATTTAACTCTTTACTGTTAACCTATAGTATTTAGTGATAGTTGCCTTTTTATGATAAATAGTTTAATTTGATTGAACCTAATAACCATCAATAGTAGTACATAGTTGATTATTATTTGACAATTTTATTTAATGATGATAAAATTGTTACTGATTAAAAGTACTCTATTCTATTTATCTCATCGTTTTGTTCAGTCAATACCTTGTCATATTTATTTTTAGATCGTTTTAGTTATTATATTAATTTTTACAAGGTATATTTATATGAAAAAAACATTATTTGTTGCTGGTTTGGATTTTAATTTGACAGATGCTCAAGTTAAAGGTGTATTTGAAAAATATGGTACAGTTGAATCAGCAAAAATCATTACTGATAAATTCTCGGGTAGAAGTCGTGGTTTTGGATTTGTTGAAATGTCAAGCCAAGAAGAGGCTGAAGAATGCATTCGTGTTTTAAATAATGCATCAGTAAATGGTCGTCAGATTGCTGTAAAATTTAAAGAAGATAAACCAGCTGGTAGTAGTAATACTGCTAGACGTTGGTAAGATTTGCTTACTAGCTAAATCAAAATCTCCCTTTTTTAGGGAGATTTTTTTATTCCTAATAGAATTTAAATGCTTTGATAATCCTTCGTTCTTTCTTACCCATATACTGCCCAATAATCTCTTGATAGCTTTTTTCTGGATTTTAATCATCACTTTTGTTGGTTGATTAAAATGAAGCGAGTTTAAAAAAACCATCTTGACGGTGATTTTTGATTTTTTATTTACTTTTTATATAAACGTAGGTACTCATACCAGGACGAAGTGGATAGCTGGAATCAGTATCTACCACTTTAATCTGCACCGGCATCCGCTGTGGTAAATTTAACCAGTGATTGGCTGAAAAGACTATCTGGGTTTCTTTTAATGGAATAACATGCTGTCTATCAACAGACCAGTTATCCGACATAACTATGCCATGAAATACCTTGCGTCCAAGATATGCGCGTGGGAAAATCAGAACTTTATCACCAGCATGTACCCCTGCCAGATCTGTTTCATTAAAATTTGCCTGAATGTAAGTATTAGCAGTATCAATGAAATTAAATAGTCCCTCATGGGGTAAAGCAGACGTTCCAACACCAATATACAGGTTCTGAATATAGCCATCGGCTGGAGCTTTTACGATGGTATTGGCAACATCCATTGCGGCTTTTTCGCTGGCAACTTTCAATGTTTCAATCCCAACATTTGCCTGTTTTAGCTCAACCGCCTCTAGTTCTATTTGCTTTTTAAGTCCGGCAACAACATTTTCTTGTGATTTGATATTATATTCAAGCATCTTTAGTTCAAGTCCGGGAACTCCCTTAGTTACTGATTTATCACTTTTTTGTTGATATTCATAACGCATGCGAGCTAACTGATCCTGTGCTGCCTTGAGATCAAGAGTAGTAACCTCGATTCTCTTTTTGATAACTTCTATACCAACTTTTGCCTGCTCGTACTGTGCCTTAACTCCAGCGTATTCAAGATCGTATTTCTCTGGACTAATTTGTAATATTGGATCACCTTTTTTGAGGACTTGCCCATTTTCGACAAAGATTTTCTCAATATGTCCACCAACTGAAGATGAAATTGGGGTCATGTTTTCCACAACAAAAGCCTCATCCGTCACAGTAAATAGATATGTCGTAAAATAGCCAAGCGCAATCAATCCACCTAGCATAAATATAATCATCGCAAAATTAAGCTTGCGTCTTTTAATTTTCATTAATTTTTCCCACTACTGGTTTTTTGATAACTGCCTCAGATTTAAGCATGTAGCCACCACCAAGCCCCTGATATAATACTACCAGCGAAAGCATCTGTTGTAGTCTAGTCTGAGTAATATCGATTGCCATAATATCTTTTTCAATTTTACTAGTCAATACCAACATATAGGTTGTAAGCCCCTTATTATACATAGCTTTTTTGGTAGCTACTACACTTTCCAGATTTTTATAGACAAGAGTATCGGCTACCATCTTTAGATTATAACCATTATTATTTGCCAATGCATTATCAACTTCATGTAAAGCAGTGTTTACCACCTGCTTATAATTGGCGAGCGCAGATTTAAATACTGCGGTATTGGTATCAATCTGACCAAAGACACTAGGCGAAATAGTCCAATTGGCATAAGCAGCATAATAACTTTGTTGATTACTATTCGTGCTACTAACCGTTGGTACTGGATCTGGATTATTAAAGGTTTGTGAGCCGGCACCTTGGGCAAAGAAATAATTAAGATTTATTCCGGGCAATAGCGCACTCGAAGCTACGCTGATACCTTCATTGGCAGCTTTTAGCTGTGCTTCGGCTTTCATTACATCCGGTCTCGACGCAATCACCGCTACTGGGAGATTGCCCGGAATAACTTGCGTTGGATTAATATTATCAAAATTAGCTGCTGTGACTGTTTTACCGGGCGGTTGATTAATTAGATAGCGAAGGGCATTTTCCGCAGCAATCAGGTTTTTATTGATTATTGCTAGTTGCCCACTGACTAACTGCTGTTTACTCCGTAATTCGTCAATACTAATGCTATTGGCTAATCCTTGTTTATCCATTGCTTCGGTGATAGTAACTAGTTCTTTGGCATCGTTCTCAAGCTGATTAAATTGTACCAGAAGTTGTCGCTGTGCTAGGATCGTAAAATAAGCAGCAGCGACTTGCCCGATCACTGCAAGGCGAATACTCAATTCTGCATTTTGGGCAACTTCAACATTATATCCAGCCTGTTTTTGTAAAGTGTAATTGGTAAAGAGATTTATCGTATAAGCTGGTAGTACTGCAAAAAAAGCACCAGTATTATTGACAAGTCCAAGATTACCGATTGGGGCAAAATTATTTTGCGTAGTTCCATTAATATAGCCACCAAAAAGGTTTAGCATCGGAATCCAGTTTAATTTAACGGTCAATAATTGCCCTTGCGCTGCTTCCAAATTAGCTTTTGCCATTTCAATCGTCAGATTATTTTTTAAGCCACTTTCAATGTAATTATTTAATAAGGGATCATTAAATTTTTGCCACCAAGCCAGGTAGGGTAGGCTTTCACTTATCTTTGATAGATTAGGATTTTGTGCTGACCATGATTGTGGAATAGCAACATCGGGCTTATGATAGTCTGGTGAAAAATAGGAACAGCCAATCATTAGGGCTAGAGGAGAAATTAACCAGAGCTTTTTCATCATTATCATTCTTTATGCCTAAGTATTTTTTAAGATGTCAGCATGACTAAAGCGTAGCATTATCATACATAGTAACACAGAAATTATTAATGTTCCATAACCAATAAATTTGTAGGCAATTGCACCCACCACACTACCAACAAAGAAGCCTGTCAGAAGACTTAAATAAACAACTATTCGCCACTTTTCAACTGCATTTCCCCGGATCCAGTGCCCAAGGATAATCCCGAGATCTGTCATAGTACCAGTCATATGTGTCGTACGGATGATTGACTTGCCATAATAGGTGGTAAGTGCATTCTGAATACCCATTGCAATTGCTAAAAAATAGCGTGCTGAATCAAAACCAGCTTTAAGCCCAATTCCACCACAAATAATACAAATTATCTCAAAGATTAAAGCAATATTATAGTTACTACCTCGTTCAGCATTATCTATCGGAATAATAACTCCACTAACTATCGAGCCAAATAAAAATGCTAGCAAAGCTAACATGAAGCTCTTAAAAGCTAGAATATTACCATTGGCAAATGCGTCGGCAGCAAAAGAAATATTTCCAGTTACATAGCCAACCGAGTTATGGATAAAACTGACAAATGTAACCATGCTAACTAGTCCGCCATTAAAAGAAAGAAGTCCTACTGCACGGTAAATCCAGTCACGTTGCTGGGCTATGGTATGTTTCATATTATCAATCGGCTAGCAAATACTAAATTATAACAAAATTTATAATTTCCCTATTGACATCAGGGCAAATAAATATCAATATTAGATATGTTCTGGTTTATTCTAAAGCTAAAATGTTGCTATCCTGCATAATTGTTAGCAATTCGCAAATTCTAGTGTAAAAGTACTATTCTCAAACTATTCAATTATCAATTAATATACCAGCCTACGGAGGGTAATATTATGAAAATGATTGAAGAAATTTTGCTATTCAGTGATCTGATAAATGTGGGTTCATTTATTAAGTTATCCGACAAGTCTGGGATTAGTCAACCAACTATTAGTCGTAAAATTCAGGCTCTGGAGGAAGAATATGGAACACTTCTGATCCGGACTTCTCATGGGATAAGATTAACCGATAACGGTAATAAATTCTACAATAAATCCCTTGAACTAAAACAAAATATTAATAATTGGTTTAGAAATTTCAATGATGCTGAGCGTAATCAGATTAATATCTTACTGCCAGAGTGGATGGGGCAAACAGTTGTCAAAAATGGAATATTACCTTTTCTGAAAAACTATCCAAATATTCGGCTTAATATAAAATATGGTGATAGACGGGTTGACTTTATAAAAGAAAATCTTGATTTTGCAATTACAAGTGTTCAGCCAAAACAAAGCTTTCAGATAGCAAAATTTCTTGATGCGGGAAAAATTATCTATTATTGCCGCCACGATTATATAAAGAAGGACGGCCTTCCAGAAAGTCTTGAGAAACTGGGTTTGGAGCATAAATTTCTTGCAGTTAATCAAGATCCAATTCTTGAATTAAAAGATAATCAAATCCCACAAAGTCGTTATTTGCATACGAATGATCAGCATTTAGAAACTATGAATATTTCAGCTGACCTTATATTATCTGATTATGTAACAGCACAGCAAATAATGAATGCAGATAATAATTTTATATCAGTTACATACGAAAGCTTAATTCAGGAACAACTATCAAGTGGCTTTTTTATACCGGTTATGCGAAACACTTATGCTAAAAGCATAAGTTATCAGATTATCATGCCAGAACGGGTAGTTAATGATTATAAAAAGAATTTTATAGATTTACTTCTGGGGAATATAAATCTTTCAATGAGAGTAGCTGTTACCTAGAAAAAACAGCTCGTTTAGAGCTGTTTTTGGGATGATTATTTATTGTTATAGTAGTTATTGATTACAGTTGCAAATGCTTGCCATTCCTGATCACTAGCTTGTGGGCTATATTCTGGATCATATGGTTCGCCATCTTTCGGGTTTGTAGATGGCGTATAATTATAACCAATATACCAAGGTTCCTGAACATTTTTGTTTGGTATCGTTGCTGAACCAAATGCTCCAGAAGTGGCAGCTGCTGGGGTTTCCAGTGCAAATACTGAGTAACCAGTTTGATGCTGGATAGTGCTTGCATACACTTGCAGGTTATTTTTAGCATAATCAATTGATACTGGGTGTTTAACATCTTGATCTCCTATCCCTTTACCTGGAATATTTGATACCAAAATACATTGAGCGTATGGAATTGATTCGCTACTTCCCATCTCTGTACCACAATGACTGAAAGTTTGTACTGGTACAGAACCAACCATAGTATCAGCCATTAAACATTTTGCCAATTGACCATAGGCAGGGGATGATTGATTATTCAAATCGCTCTCATGTGCCTGTAAAAACTGATTATTAATCCCAACACAAGCGTTATTATTTATTAAAACACCCGAAACATGTTCGCTACCAGCTGGAATTGTAAAATCAGGATT
The DNA here is from genome assembly GCF_002892535.1 of Aquella oligotrophica. Lineage (NCBI taxonomy): Bacteria > Pseudomonadati > Pseudomonadota > Betaproteobacteria > Neisseriales > Neisseriaceae > Aquella > Aquella oligotrophica. Next base: position 245,359 of record NZ_CP024847.1, read on the forward strand.
CCACATTTCAACATTATTCCATTCGGTTGCTGAAGCAGCTAATGGCAGAATTGGTGAATATTTACCATCAAAATCAGTCATTGCCTGCTCAGTTGATACTGTATGATAGTTTCCATTGAATCTACGATTATTTTCGGAGATAGAATCATTTAGACTAAGGCTACAATAACCTACTGGCAACATATCTCCACTTTTTAATTGATCGCATAAACCACCATTGGCATCGGTAGAGAAAGCACTATAAATACCGGCTGCTTCAGCTATATTAAATGCACCTTGATAGGTATCAGCTGTATAGGGAACCATTCCTGTTTGATCACCTGTTGATTGTGGTGCACGATATTGTCCAACATCATAAGTTGAGAAATTTGCAACTCCAAGCGGTCCAAATGATGACACCAGTAATGGGTTAAATACATCGGAAAAGTAAAAATAATTAAACCATTTGCCATGATATGCCAAACGATCAGCAACTTTCTTAAATGTTACTGCAGCATTAATCTGGTTAAAACCAGCTTCAAGATCCATAGCCAAGCCATCAATTTTATAACTTGGGTTAACTTGTGAGGCATAAACAATTGGATGAACAATGGTATCCGCAACTATATCCTGCTGCTCTGGATTAAATCCAACCAAGTCTGCTTTTACCTGATTATCAAAATCATAATTAAGTGTTAAGCCAACCCCTTTACTAGCAAAAGCGCCTTTTGTTGGGTCAACAAGATCACCAATCCATCTAGCAAAATCACTATCCGAACGATTAGTACCAACACCTGTTGCAGTAATCTGGCTTTCAGGATTACTATTTGGGCTAAGTTTCCAGAAGCTTATTTTATATTCAGAAGATTCTGCGGGACTAAAAGTATAGGTCATACTGATAATCTCAGCTAAAGCAGTTTTAATCGGATGGGTAGTCATCGCAGTTGAATTTATTTTCTGTAAGTCTGAACCATAGGTTTGATAGTCACTTGGCCAAGTGGTTTGTGCATTTGCACCTTTTTTATCTGGATCTTGGCTTGAATAAACATAAATTGATGGAAAATCGCCAACTAGATTTGATGTTGCAACCTTACCATTTTTCCAATCGTTAAGACTAGGATTAGTATTCGCTACATTCAGATAAAATGTTTGCCAGTCTTGTTCATTCTTCTCGCTTGCTTTGACATTAATCTGATAAACACCTGTGGTTAGGTTACTCGCCTGTAAATTACCGCTACCATCGATGCTAAATGAGCTATCTGAGCAGTGTACCGGATTAGCTTTAGCCTGTGAATCAACACCAGTAATTTTAACAATATTACAGCTAGTTGCTACCCCAGCATTTAATTTACTAGCATCAAATGAAAATACTTCCTGATTATCTGGACTGTAAAAATACTTATGCAAATCAACAATAGTTGTTTTTGTCGAAAAATCAGCAGGAGTCGCCGAGATTTCCATATAGTAAGGCTGGTTGGTATTATCTGCATTATTATCTTTATCCCATCTACCTTGACGAATCGGATTACCATCAAATTTACCATTAGTATCGGCAGACCCGGAAAAATCACGAATCATTTCTTCTACATTATAGGCACGTAACCCAGCATAAAGAATTACTGGAAGATTTCCAGTTGTACCAAAAAGTCCCGCATTAGCATTTATCGTAAGATTACAGGCTAATTTATTTGGGTCATTATCTAATATTTGACAGTTAGAGTCTTTGGCAAAATTAGTAAAATCAGCCTTCATCAATGGCTTAGTTTGATAAAGTGACATGCTTTCTGCGCTATTGAAAAAAGCTTGTAAATTATTATCCCCACTAACAGTAAAAGAACTTGCCGGGGTAGCATCACTACTTTCAGGGAAATAACTACCAAAAGTTGCAACAGCATTATTGGTGTCTGGTGAAGGTACCCCTTTATACCAATAAAAGCGATCCTGTTCATCAACATTTAATTGCACATATGGTAAAAGAATATTATTTGAATCTGAGCTAAAGGCAGATTTAGAAGATAATACATTACTACTTCCTGTACTCTGCATTTGATTGGTATTTGAGTTATTATTTCCGCCGCCACTATTACATGCAGCTAAGCCAGCAACTAAAGCAACTAATAGAGGTAATTTTGAATGTTTCATTAAAGTCTCCCTTGAATTTGTTTTACACGGCGAGAGTATAAATGAAGGCAAAATTTTTTAAAACCGCGTTTTTGCATGGTATCAGGATTCAAGATAATTGTATCAAGAGTCAGATAATTTTAGTTGTATCTTAGAAAGGGTAGAGGGGAAATAATTTTGCGGGGATGTTGCAGTTAAATTAGCAGCTAGCCTATTTAAATTTTGTGATTTGGATGTAATGAAACTACAAATGGACGGTATAATGATTCTGGGATGCTTTCAAAATAACCGCATTCAATAGCAATTTTGGTTAATAATGCAGTATTTGCACCATGGATATTAAACTTCTCACTTAACTGATTGCCAATTATATTTGCTATAGTACTGCGACTAAGGTTTAAAGTTTTTGCAATTTGTTCCTGAGTAAGTCCATTTGCTAATAAAAACATTACTTCAATTTCTCGCCGTGTAAGATCTTTTTTTGCTGGGTAGTTTTTATTTAATGGGTCAGAAGCTAGATGGTAAAAATGTTCCTGAAAGCCAAAAAATTTTGACTCATGGGCAAAGCTTTGAATAGCAATTACTTCACCGCAAGGGTGGATAATAGGAAAATAGGTTACCAGATAGGACTTAAATTGTCCATTATAGGGCAAAAGATCAAAAAAACTAATGACTTGTTTGTTGAGAAATACACTTTGTTGGATACCAAAAATTGCCTTTGCATAACGCTGAATTTCATCTTGGTGCTCTTTATAGTATGTATCTCCAAAGACTTTAATAATTAGTTCTTCATTATTTGTATCTTTATAGCCAGCACCGACTACCTCCTGCCAGTTATTGCAGCCAACTGATTCTGCAGTTTTATTCGTACAAATGACTACTTCATGGTTGCTGTTATATATAGCGGAAAAGATATGTTCATTTATTAGTGGGGTAAAGTTAGGGATAATATTTTGATTCAGATATGCCTGTTCTTCGTTGAAAGTTAATTTTTTCATTTAGCTAGCAGTTTAGATTTTTGGGTTGACTTGAAATACAATTTAAAGTATAGAATTATGATACGCTTATTGTACAGGGTTTTGATTTTTATGTCAATGTGATTCTAGAGATAATGCTGGCATATTGCCAGCATTATCTTATGATTTAGTTAAGGAATGTACCATTATCAATCTTACCCCACTCAGTTGTACCACTACTACTCGTAGTTGTACCAGTACCAGTACCTGAAGCCCAAATTACTCTACCTTTACTAGTAGTAGCCGCATATCCAATTTGACCAGAGCTATCTGAGCTATATATTACTAAGTTACGATCATCCTGCATTTCTATCTTAGCATATGGATCAGTTATCCATTTAATTTTCCTTTGCTTATATGCTGATTCAAAGAGGTTTTGGGTTGTTATCGCTCCTAATTTGTTTTTGAGTGTTAGGCGAATATCTCCATTAATAAATTTTATTTCAATCAGCTTGTCCGCTCCAGAGCTGCTATATAGAACCGTGGCACCAGTGATCAGTTCAATCCCTCGCGATCCTAAATCTCGAAGAAGCATCCTTTCTTTACCCGTAGGAGAGCTTAATAGCACAAATTTACCATTTCCTTTAGTTAACCCTTCATCAATCTGTTTCTCATTAAGAGAAATCTTACCATCTAGATAGATGTAATTAGAGCCAATAGTACCATTTTGTTGCCAGTTTTTATAGTCTTGTGGTTCAGTAAACTTAAATTTCTTCACTACTATGCTATCTGGATTCAAGTTAGTACCATTAATTTTCCAGCTTCCTTTACTATCTGATTTGATAGAGCCATCAAGTTTTACGATAGTTCCATCACCCCACTGTAGTTGTGAGGGACTTGCACGCTTACAGTTACTATCAAGGCAGCCTATTCCTAAAACAGCTCTAGATTTAAGGGTATCTATTGCCCATCCAGTTCTTTCACCTGGTAAGTAAATTTTCTCATTAGTATAGACAAAACCAGTTTTGATACAAAAAGTTTTCTCATCATAGTTTGCAATATACCAGTTCCAACGGGCAAAGATATTGTCTGTTTCATTTCCTGATTGACCAAAACTATATGTTTGTGAAGTAGGATAACTAATTTTTCCCTTATATCCAGATTGTAGAAAAAAATCTTTAGGACGAGGAAAATCACGATAATTCCACCAATAATCACTTTGATCATCATGTTTTAATTCTGGAGTATACATGTTAGATAGTAAATAAAGATCAGAAGCAAGGTCAATATTGGATCCAAACCAATATAAGTATGCCGAACCTCCACTTCTATAAGTCGAAGTGTTAGCCATATCTACCATATTACCTAAGTCTTCTCTATTTGAAAAATCTTTGGCTTTACACATATCTCCTACATCATCTTTAGAAAATATTGTATTACCAGTAGAATCTTTATCTTTAACTTGCAGACTTAACTTTTCTTTATCAAAATATATCCCAGACATAGCATAGCGTTGAATACTATTAGCTGCCTGATAATAGGGAACTTCTTGATATACCTTAACTGCGGTGGTTTGTTTATCATTATCAATAATGATACAATTTGCTGCTAGCTTGGCAAGCCCTGTACCATCTTGATTATTGCCTGTACTAACTGGTATAAACTTCAAGCTAGTTACTGAGCATTGGTTGATTTTATTGTCTTTAATAGCAAAGCTATCTTCTGACAAAAATGGTCGCTCTGATTTAAAAATATTATTATTAATTATTTCATATAAATCCTGATTATCAATTACTGATAAACCACTCTTGGTAGCAGTTAGCATTTCTTCAAATTGCTTGTCGTAAGTTTTATTCAGCTCTATTTCTGCTTGTAAAAAACCTTCCACCCCTGTTGCTTTTATGTCTCTTAGATTGATATTATCCATACGAATATCTGCACCACAGGCATATTTATAGGTTAGCTGGGCTAACTGCATATTATACATTTCCTGATATGCAGTAAATAGCTCCGCTTGATTAATCAAAATTTGCTGATTATAATAACTCACAAAATCCATCAAATCACCATTAGATGATATTGAATTTAATGATTTCATATAATCTTTCTTACGTGCCAATAGTCGATTAAATATACTGCCTGCATTTTGGCTATCTTTATATTTTGTCTTATAGTTTGAATACAGCTCATATGTATTCATCGATGAATTAATTGATTTTAACTGTGATGTTGATGCTTTATCTGTGGCAATTTCTTTTGCATTCATTGCATCTATTGCCATTAATGCACTGTAATGACAGTTGTTTTTAGCATAATTAAACAGTTCTTCTGGTTGTGTTGCAGTAAAATCACCAAAGATTTTCTGATCTTTATATTGCAGGTATTTGGCTTTAACCGCATTATTATCATTTACAATCTCAGCTAAAGTATTCTGAACATTGGCTGTCATCTGGGCTTTATAAAAGCTATCTAGCGTCTGTTTACTTATACTACCAATAGCCAATGCTACGTCAACCTTACCAATAATATCATCCAATTTTTTATCCATTGAGTCCAATTTATCCAAAATTGGCTTATTTGGGTCAGTCGCAGGACCAAATATTAAAAACATCAGGAAGTCTATCCCTGTATTTACTGCTAATTTTTTAAATCCAAGAGGCATATCAAATGCTGCGCCAATAATTCCTTTTACTACATAGTTAGAGGCTGTTTTGGCATCTGTTGGAAAGCTTTTTGCGGTTGCTACTGTATTGTTGGCTTGCATTGCATTGTTACCAAGGCGACTAGGATCATTATCATCACCTGCATTTGGTATGCATCCAGTTACAGATAAGCTTACACTACCACCGATTATTAGTGAACAAATTAGTTTATTTAATTTCATTATATTTCCCTTGAAAATGATATATTAAGAATATTTATTTCTTCAGAAGTCATTATATCTGACACTATGAATCCCGAACATAGTCAATTTTGACGATGTTCCAATGCGCTAAAAAAATGAGCGTCATAATAGCTTGTCTGTTATAATTAAATGTTTATATGCCATAATTAAGGATAGATAATGAGTGAAGAAAATACTCAGGGAATCAAGCTACGCGACGAGAAAAAGTTAGCCCGAATTCCAATCAAGGTAGTTCCTCTTACCGAACCATTAAAAAAACCGGAATGGATCAAGGTAAAACTACCAACTGGAGAAAATTTTAACAGAGTAAAAAATCTTCTAAGAGAACATAAACTACATACGGTTTGCGAAGAAGCTAGTTGTCCAAATATCGGCGAATGTTTTAATAAAGGTACTGCTACCTTTATGATTATGGGTGATATTTGTACTCGGCGTTGTCCGTTTTGTGATGTCGGGCATGGTAGACCAAACCCGTTGAATCCGGATGAGCCAAAAGAATTAGCCCGCTCGGTGGATATTTTGAAACTTAAATATGTAGTTGTGACTAGTGTTGATCGCGATGATTTACGTGATGGTGGCGCACAGCATTTTGTTGATTGTATCAATGCTATCCGTGAAGTACGTCCACAGACCAAGATTGAAACTCTTGTCCCTGATTTCCGTGGTCGTTTGGATAAGGCATTAGATATTTTAACGGCCAATCCACCAGATGTTTTAAATCACAATCTAGAAACTGTGCCACGCTTATATAAAGCACAACGTCCAGGATCTGATCTTCAGCATTCCTTAAATCTACTTAAAGAATTTAAGGCTCGTTGTCCAGATGTCCCAACAAAATCTGGAATCATGGTTGGCTTAGGTGAAACTAAAGAAGAAATCAAAGACTTAATGGTATTAATGCGCGAGCATAATATTGAGATGATAACTATTGGGCAATATTTGCAACCATCCAAACATCATTCGCCTGTTTTACGATATGTAACTCCAGATGAATTTAAAGAATTGGAAGATTTTGCTTATCAAATCGGCTTTAAACATGCTGCAGTTGGTGCTCTGGTTCGTTCGAGCTATCATGCGGATGAGCAAGCGCATAGCGCTGGAGTTGAATACTAGGATAGATATGAGTATTCTAAAAAAATTATTTTTAGCTGCCGTAATCTCAGGCAGCTTTTTACTGGCAAATGCCCAGAAAACACCACAACAATGCACGTTAATCAGTGGAACTATCATTCAACTGCCGGGAAAACCAGTATTTAAATTTAATTCTGCCCGAAATTATAGTAATAACGGCTATCCAATGACGCATACCCAGTTTTTTATCAAAGATGGAAATGGTGAAACCTATAAGGTCGTAGTTGATAATCTGTATTACCGAAATATTAGTGTGGCTCAGGTTAGCTCGCTACGCGATGTTGGGATAATTTCTGATTTTAGCCAAAATTATCCGATTGGTAGTAATGTGGAAGCCTGTGGCAAGCTATTCAAGTCAAATGGTAAATTGGGTATTCATTTTGTTCATCCAAGCGGCTGTAATCAAAATGAATTTAACGGCTTTTTACGCATAAATGGTACAGATATCAGCAATAATGAGAATTATTGTGGTGGTTGTGCTTGTAAAATTTAGATTATATTAGGTTAGAGAATGACAGAACAGTATAGATTAATAATTGAATCAGTGGATTATGAAGGTAAAGGGGTTGCTCGTTTAGATGGTAAAACCGTATTTATCGATGGTGCTTTAGCTGGCGAAGAAGTTTTGGCTGAAATTACCAAGCGTAAACCTAGTTTTGATAAAGCTAAAATAGTCGAAATCATTACTCCAAGCAAAGATCGTGTTACCCCAGAATGCCCAAATTTTGGCATGTGTGGTGGTTGCTCCCTACAACATATCAGTTTTGACGCCCAAATTCAGATTAAGCAGCAGGTACTGATTGATAATCTGAAACATATTGGTAAGGTCGAGGCTGGAGAAATATTGCCGCCAGTAAAAGGTAAGCCTTGGGAATATCGTCATCGGGCAAGGTTATCAGCACGGTTTGTAATTAAAAAGGGTGGTGCGTTAGTTGGCTTTCGCGAAAAAGCCTCTTCATACGTAGCTGACATGCTTGAATGTAAAATTCTACCCAAATATGTTTCGGACTTAATTCCATACTTGCGTGAACTCGTTGCTAGCCTAAGTATTCGAGAACGGATTCCACAGATAGAGGTTGCGGTTGGCGATAATCTGGTTATACTTGTGATCAGAAATATGCTTGAATTAGCTGATAGCGATGAAACTAAGCTAAGAGAATTTGTTGATAAGCATTCAAAAGAAAATAATTCCCTACAAATCTGGCTTCAGCCTAAAGGCCCTGATAGTTGCTATCCACTCTACCCACAGGAGTCACCACGTTTAAGTTATTCGCTACCAGAATTTAATCTCGAGATGCCGTATTACCCAACTGAATTTACTCAAGTTAATCCATATATTAACCAGCAGATGGTTAGTCTTGCAATGGAACTACTTAAAGCAGAAGAAAATGAAACTATTGCCGATTTCTTTTGTGGAATAGGTAATTTCACTTTGCCAATTGCACGAACTGCAAAACAGGTAATTGGGATTGAAGGTGCCGATGCTTTGGTTAAGCGAGCCAAAGAAAATGCTAATTTTAATGGATTAGGCAATAAAGTAAGCTATCAGGTTTGTAATTTATTCACAGTTGATGAAAAATGGTTACAAAACTTGGGGAAATTTGATAAATGGTTGATAGATCCCCCACGTGATGGTGCTGTTGAGCTAATTAAGGCAATCACACCCGAAATTGCACCCAAACGTATCGTTTATGTTTCATGTAATCCGGCAACGCTTGCGCGAGACGCTGGTATTTTGGTTCAGGTGCATGGCTATAAGCTGCAAAAAGCCGGGATAATGAATATGTTTCCACATACCTCGCATGTTGAATCGATTGCGGTATTTGAGTTGTGTTAAACCTGTGTGGGGTTAATTGAATTTGAAGTGGGTGCCGCAAATTAATCGGTACCTGCAGAAAAGCGGTTTGGTCTTCCGACATAATTAATTTCTACTTCAAAGGTTTTATTATTTACGGCTCGACTGGTTGCTACACTTAACCAAACAGGCATTCCGTTATCAGTAACCAGCGGTCGTCCAGATTTTTCTCCAGTTGCCTTTCCCATGAGATTAATGACGCCCTTTTCTGGGGAATAATTTGCCCCCGCACCATTTGGGTCATTGGGGAACCGCAGGTAAGATAAGCCCATTCCTAGGTTATTGCTATCAGTGCAATTGTAGTCACTCTTAACCCTAGTTGCGGTGGATGAATTTGGTTTAACTCTAACGGTGCTTTCAATATTTTTGTCTAGACTCGCAAAAATACCAACCTTGGCAGTTAATGGGTAGTTGGTGTAGTTGGTAATAATAAAATCACAGTCTGCATATGCTGATTGAATCACAATCATTAAAAGCAATTTTTTGTACAAATAATTCAAATTCATCTTTATCTCAATGATTAAATAGCTTATCTAGTTCAGAATTGCTAAAGCCAGCTTTTAGCCTGTCAGCTCTATTAAATGCCCCTCGTATTTTAGGGGCATCGTAATTTGCCATTAGCTCAAAAAAAATATTCTCAGGATTTAAATCTCTTTTTTGACATAGAAATTTAAACCACTTATCTCCATATTGTACATGCTTTATTTCATCTCTGTGGATGATATCAAGTATTTCATTAGCTTTTTCATCACCAATGTTTTTAATTTTAGATTGCATTTCTGGTACGGCATCAATTCCTCGTGCTTCTAGAACCCTTGGTACCAGAGCCATACGAATCATGCAGTCATGTTCAGTTTTTAATGCCATATCCCATAAGCCATTATGTGCGCTAAAGTCCCCATAGGTATAGCCAAGTGTAAGCAAGTGATTATTTAATAAGGTAAAATGATATGCTTCATCTTTAGCTACTTCTATCCAGTCTTGATAGTAGCCTTCTGGCATATCCTGAAATCGATAGCATGCGTCTAGAGCAAGATTGATTGCATTAAATTCTATGTGGGTTAGTGCGTGGATAAGTCCTGCATGACCTTCTTTACTGCCAAGCTTCCGTTTTGGCACTTTTGTTGGATGAACCAGTTCCGGCTTTTCTGGTCTGCCAGGTGTTATTAGGCTAATTATTTCATTTGTTTTATCAAAGCATAGAGAGTGCTTTTCATTTAATAAGCTAAAAAGTTTATTTGTTGCAGATATTTTTGAGAATATATTGCAATCAGTTAAGATTTGTAAGCATTCTTGATAGAAATTTTGCATTCTTTAGTCAATAATTGTTTATAAAGAGATATTTTACAACACAAAAAACAAGGTTTTTAAAAAATATTATTACTCTATAGTTGGTTTAATTTGGAAAATTTTGGAAAATAATAATTTAAACAGTTTATTATGGTCATAATGTAAGGGTATTTAATATCAAACCCAATCATAGAATAAACATTAGGTTGATTGCGGGCTATAGGTCAACTATGATATACTTGCTGGTGTTTTATGTGTCAGTTATACGGTTTTCATTAGCTGGCATTGCATATCTACTTAACCTAATAAGGGATTCTTGGCAAGATGAGTAATAAATTAAAATCTGTCTTCCTGCTTATTGGAGCTATGTTGCTATTGAGTGGTTGTGATCATTTGATAGTACTTAATCCAAAAGGTGCAGTTGGTGCAGAAGAGAAGAAGCTGATATTGACGGCAATTGGATTAATGCTGATTGTGGTAATACCTGTCATTATAATGACATTGGTGTTTGCCTTTAAATATCGTGCATCAAATCCGAACCTGGACTATGACCCAGAGTTCCATCATAGCAATAAAATTGAGGTTGTGGTATGGACAATTCCTATCATAATTATTTCAATTTTGGCAACAATTACGTGGCATACTACTCATTCGCTTGATCCGTATCGTCCACTTGATGAGCCAGGTAAGCCAATAACCATTCAGGTTGTAGCACTTGATTGGAAATGGCTGTTTATTTATCCTGAGCAAAATATTGCAACTGTAAACTTAGTAGAGTTTCCGGTTGATAGACCTGTTGAATTTAGGGTTACTTCTGATGCTCCTATGAATGCCTTCCAGATTCCTCAATTAGGTGGTCAAATATATGCCATGGCTGGAATGCAGACTAAGCTACACTTAATTGCCAATGAAGCAGGTGATTACTTCGGTCGCTCAGTAAATATTAGTGGTCGCGGTTTCTCTGGGATGCAGTTTGTAGCTAGGGCGGTAGCGCAAGAAGACTTTGATAAATGGGTACAGCAGGTTAAGCAAGAGCCAAATAATCTTAGTGCAAACGAGTACTATCAACTGGTCAAACCAAGTGAAGATGATCCAGTGAAGTTGTACGCTTCAGTGCAGCCAAATTTATTCAATAATATTATAATGAAATTCATGATGCCAGGTATGGAAGATCTTAGTGTGGATCATGGTTCAATGGTGATGTCTCATTAAGTAAAGTATATAGTAGGAAATAAAAAATGGATCATTTATTTGGAAAATTAAGCTTAGCAGCAATTCCATTTGATGAACTGCCAGCAATGCTTGCTGGTGGTGCCATGGTTGGTGGTTTTATTGCATTAGTGCTATTAATCACTTATCTTGGTAAATGGAAATGGCTTTGGACGGAATGGTTGACATCGGTTGATCATAAAAAAATTGGTATTATGTACATAATCGTGGCATTAGTTATGCTACTGCGTGGTTTTGCTGATGCGCTATTAATGCGTACCCAGCAAGCAATGTCTGTTGGTGCAAACCACGGCTTTTTGCCTCCACATCACTATGATCAAATCTTTACTGCACATGGCGTGATCATGATTTTCTTCATGGCAATGCCATTTATGGTTGGTTTGATGAATATTGTGGTGCCATTACAGATTGGTGCGCGTGATGTTGCCTTCCCATTCCTAAATTCGCTTAGCTTTTGGCTATTTATGGTTGGTGTCGTTTTGGTGATGCTTTGCCTTATTGTGGGTGAATTTGGACAAACAGGTTGGTTAGCTTACCCTCCATTATCAGAGAAGGAATTTAGCCCTGGAGTAGGGGTGGATTATTATATCTGGTCATTGCAGATATCCGGGATTGGAACATTGATTTCCGGGATTAATTTCTTTGTGACAATTCTTAAAATGCGTTGCCCTGGTATGACATTAATGAAAATGCCAGTATTTACTTGGACTGCACTTTGTGCAAATATCTTGATTATTATTGCCTTCCCAGTATTGACAGTAACTTTATCTATGCTTACGCTAGATCGTTATCTTGATTTCCATTTCTTCACGAATAGTGGCGGTGGAAATGCAATGATGTACGTCAATCTTATCTGGATCTGGGGCATCCTGAAGTATATATTCTGGTGTTGCCAGCATTTGGTATTTTCTCTGAGGTCGTATCAACTTTCTCGCGGAAAAGACTATTTGGTTATAATATGATGGTATATGCAACAGCATGTATTACCTTGTTATCTTTCATAGTTTGGCTACATCATTTCTTTACCATGGGTGCAGGTGCAAACGTAAATGCCTTCTTCGGTATTGCAACGATGATTATTTCGATTCCTACTGGGGTTAAGATATTCAATTGGCTATTTACCATGTATAAAGGGAAAATTAGCTTTAATGCTCCAATGTACTGGACAATTGGTTTCATGATTACCTTCTCAATTGGTGGTATGACTGGGGTGTTATTGGCTGTACCTGGCGCTGATTTCCTATTACACAATAGCTTATTCTTAATTGCTCACTTCCATAATGTGATTATTGGTGGTGTGGTATTTGGCTATGTAGCTGGATTTAATTACTGGTTTCCAAAAGCATTTGGTTTTAAACTAAATGAGAAGCTTGGTAAATGTGCTTTCTGGTGCTGGTTAGTTGGGTTCTATGTTGCGTTTATGCCATTGTATGTACTTGGCTTTATGGGTGCAACTCGTCGTTTAAGTCATTATGATGCTGCTACTGGTTGGCATCCATTATTTGTAATCGCGCTTGTTGGTGCACTAATTATTTTTGCTGGGATTGGTTTCCAATTGTTACAATTGTTTGTTAGTTTCTTGCAACGCAAGCAAAATATGGATGTAACTGGCGATCCATGGGATGGTCGTACGCTGGAGTGGGATACTGCTTCGCCGCCACCGTTCTATAACTTTGCTTTTGTACCACATGTCAATAGTTTGGAACCTCATTGGGATAACAAACAGGCAGCTAAAAATCATGCTGAACAACCTAAACGTAAATATGAAGATATTCATATGCCAAAAAATACAGGCGTTGGTTTTGTAATTGGTATATTAGCCTTTACTTTTAGTTTTGGTATGATTTGGGATATCTGGTGGCTGGCAATTGTTTCTGCTATAGGAATGTTTGCTGGAGTAGCATATCGTTCATTTGATTATGATATTGATTACTACGTGAAAGCCGAAGAGGTTGAGCGAATCGAAAATGAAATTTCAAATAGGAAAATAGCATAATGTCAACAGAAGTTTTACACAATAATCATCATCATGATCATGATGCTGAAGCTACCTCCAAGGTACTCTTTGGCTTCTGGATTTACATAATGAGTGACTGTATACTTTTTGCATCTATTTTTGCGACATATATAGTCTTACATGGTAATACCTTTGGTGGTCCAAGTGGTAAAGAGTTATTTGAAATGCCATATGTGCTGATTGAAACTTTTTTGCTTTTGATCAGTAGTTTTACCTATGGTTTGGCAATGCAAGCAATGTATAAAGCCAATAAATCACAAGTGATGCTATGGTTGAGTATTACTTTCCTACTTGGTTTTGGCTTCATCTGTATGGAAATAAATGAATTTCATCATTTAATTCTTGAAGGTAATGGTCCTAGTCGCAGTGCATTTTTGTCAGCCTTTTTTACACTGGTTGGTACACATGGATTACATGTTACCTGTGGTCTAGTTTGGATGATTATGCTGATGCTTCAGTTAAATAAACATGGTATCACGGCTGTAACGAGCCGCAAACTTGGCTGCCTTAGCTTATTCTGGCATTTCCTTGATATCGTGTGGATTTTTGTGTTTACAATAGTATATTTAATGGGAGTTATGTGATGTCGCATAGTACACATGATTCTAGTCATGGATCAGTAAAGTCATATATTGTTGGTTTTATCTTATCTATTGTTTTGACTATAATTCCTTACTGGCTGGTTGTTGGTCATGTTATGACTGGTGATTCGCTAGTTTTTGCTGTGGTATTATTTGCCATTGCCCAGCTACTGGTGCAGTTAATTTTCTTTTTACATTTGGGAACTGCTCCCGAGCAGCGAAATAATACATTATCATTTATTTTTACAGTGATAGTGGTTGTTTTAATTGCTGGTGGTTCATTGTGGGTTATGTGGAATCTTAATTACAATATGATGGATCATTAACCAGAATTATTTTAATGATAATGGCTAACTTTGGTAGTTAGCCATTTTTGCTTATATGCTGAAGACTCTAAAATCTATACTAACGATTTCAGAGTATTAAGTGTTATGATTCTGGATTTAAAATCTAGTAATTAATTGATTAAGTTTTATATCCAAGCAGTTTATTATCTGGTATTTTTTAGCTGAAGATAGATTAAGAGTAGTTTTCTGGTGGCTATCTTTATAAGATACCAAGCTTAGGGGACTTTCCCCTATTAAAGGTCTTTTAGATTGATAAAAAAATTTTTCTCTGTAACAAAGCCTGGAATCATATTTGGTAATGTTATTACAGTTGCTGGTGGTTTTTGTCTTGGAGCTAGAGGTACACATGACTTTGGTTTATTTCTAGCTACTTTAATTGGTATCGCATTAGTTATTGCTTCTGGTTGTGTTTTTAATAACTACATCGATCGCGATATTGATAGCATAATGGAAAGAACCCGTAATCGAGTTCTAGTAAAAGGCTTGATGTCAGGAACTACTGCGTTAATTTATGCAACTATACTTGGGTTTTTGGGCACATTATTATTATACTGGCAGACTAATCGATTAACTGTTATAGTTGCCTTGATTGGTTTATTTGTTTATGTTATAGTTTATAGCATGTGGTTCAAAAGGCATTCAATTTATGGCACATTGATAGGTAGTATTTCTGGTGCTGTTCCACCCGTAGTTGGTTACTGTGCTGCTACTAATCGCTTTGATCTTGGTGCTATAATACTTTTTGTAATTCTGAGTTTGTGGCAAATGCCTCATTCTTTTGCTATTGCAATTTTTAGACTCAAAGATTATACCGCGGCATCTATTTCAATTTTACCAGTTAAAAAAGGAATTGCTGCGACTAAAATACAAATGATTGCGTATACTGTAGCTTTTGCTATTGCCGTATGTGGTATGACAATTTTTGGTTATACCGGATTTAGTTATTTAATTATAGTTGGAGGTAGTGCTGCACTTTGGGTTAGATTAGCTTTTAAAGGTTTATCAGCTCAAGACGATAGAAAATGGGCAAGGAAAATGTTTCTTTATTCCATAATAATTATAATAATTTTCTCAGCTATGCTTGCTTTAGATGTAGTTCGCTAAATATTTGAAATCTATGCCACTGAACTCCCTTATCTTCCTGAATTAAGTATTATGAATCAGATAAATCATCAGAAATCATCGGGAAAGCTACTTAGTTTAGTTTTTCTAACTATATTTATTGATATGCTTGGGGTTGGGGTGTTAATCCCGGTTTTTCCACTTCTAATAATTCAAGGTTCAGAGTTTAATATTGTTCCAATAGGCTGGAGCAATGCACAGGCAATGATAATGGCGGGGTGGTTACTTGCCATCTATCCGCTAAGCCAATTTATTTTTACGCCCATTCTTGGACAGTTGTCTGATCACTATGGAAGACGTAAGCTTCTGGCATTATCAATTTTTGGTACTTCAATTTCCTATCTATTATTTGCTATTGCGATTCATAGCAAAAATCTGCCACTAATGTTTTTTTCGCGTTTTATAGACGGTGCGTCTGGTGGAAATATTTCAATTGCACAGGCAGTAATTGGTGATATTAGTAAGCCAGACAAAAGGGCTAGGAATTTTGGATTAATTGGAGTTTCCATCGGGATTGGCTTTGTGTTTGGTCCTTTTATTGGCGGGAAATTATCAGATCCTGAGCTTATTTCATGGTTTGGTGCAGCAACACCCTTTGAATTTACTACCTTATTAAGCTTTGTAAATGCCTTGTTGGTATTATACTTATTGCCAGAAACTCTGCAAATAAGGAATACAAGAACGATTGATTACCTACGTTCCATTCATAATATCATTGGGTTAAGTGCTAACCTACAGTTACGTAAGCTTATTTTTTCCTTATTCTTATTTAATGCTGGATTTACATTCTTTTCTTCTTTTTGGGGTGTTGTATTACAAGAAGTTTTTGAGTTTAAGCAGGGGCAAGTTGGAAATTACTTTGCCTATATCGGTGTTATGATAATTTTGGCACAAGGTGGACTAGTTAGGCGATTGTCTGGCAAAATTGCTGAATATAAGGTTTTGCCTATTGCCATGACTGGTATGGCTGCCTGTCTGTTTGTCAATTATATTATTCCATCAAATCAGCCAAATCTAATCTATTATGTGCCACCATTTATTGCGGTATGTGCTGCATTATGTAAGGCCTTTGGTTCGGCCTTGATTACTAAAGTTAGTGAGCCAGACAAACTTGGTGAGGCAATGGGAATAAATTCAAGTGCTAATGCTTTAGGGCAGGCAATTCCTTATTTGCTTGCTGGCTATGTCGCAGCCAGTCATGCTAGGCTACCAGTTTTGGTTGGGGCAATTCTGACTATTTTTGCCGCGCTATTCTTTTTTCTCCATTTTAAAAGCTTCAAGATAATTGAAGCCGTAGGCAAATAGAGTTTTTAATTATGCGTCTAAAACAGATTAGATTATCCGGTTTCAAATCTTTTGTCGATAATACTGCTATTGAAGTAGTAGGGCAATTGGTGGGAATAGTTGGACCTAATGGCTGTGGGAAATCAAATGTTATTGATGCTGTGCGTTGGGTACTGGGCGAATCTTCCGCAAAACAGCTACGTGGTGAATCGATGGCAGACGTTATTTTTAATGGTTCATTAAAAAGAAAGCCAGTTTCCAGGGCTAGTGTAGAATTAGTATTTGATAATACTTTAAAATCATTGAGTGGTCTTTGGAATACTTATGATGAGGTTGCTATTAAGCGGGTTATTTCTAGGCAGGGTGAATCAAGCTATCTGATAAATAATCAGCAGGTACGGCGTAAAGATATTACGGATCTATTTCTTGGAACTGGGGTTGGTAGTAAAGGTTATGCCGTTATTGAACAGGGAATGATTAGCCGAATTATTGAATCACGCCCCGAGGATATGCGTCTTTTTATTGAAGAGGCTGCGGGAGTGTCAAAATATCGTGAGCGGCGTAAAGAAACGGTTATGCGCCTTAATGATACGCGAGATAATTTACTGCGCCTAGAAGATATTCATGGTGAAATAATCAAACAGCTGGCAACGCTTAAAGAACAGGCTGAAATTGCAAAATTGTATCAGGAGCTTAATCAGGAGCTCAAACTCAAACAGGGATTGGTTTTGGCTGTGAAGGTTCGTGATGCAAAAAAAATCCAAGCCGAAGCCAGTCAATTTATCCAAAACTGTGAAGATGAGCTAAGAACGATTGGTTACCAGCTTGAAGAAGTAAATGAACAATTAACCCGCGAGCAGGAATTAAAGGTTACCAAGGAGCAGCATTTTCAAGATTTGATGCAAAGCTTTAATGAATATCGAACTCAGTTAGCTCGGGTAGAAGAGCGTTATAAACATTATACTGAGTTACTACAGCGTTTTGAAACTGAAACTGGTGATTTGAATGAGCGGCTTAATACTCTAGCTGAAGAAATTACTGAATATGGGTTACGAATTGAAGAAATAGATCTTACAATTGAAGATAAACAGCTTCAATTGAATGAAGAAGAAATAATTCGCGACCAGTTTCAAGAATCAGTATTTGCTGGTGAAGCTAGCTATCAGGAAATACAGGCTAAGAGCCAGATGCGACAATCAAAATTAAATCAATTAAAGCATGATTGTGATTTGCTTACTAATAGTTGCAGACATAAAGAGCAGCAGCATGCAAATTTGCTGACACGTAAACAGCGTCTTGTTGAAGAAACTAATACCTTAGATCTAGATCAAAATTATCATTTTATCAAGGAAGAAGTTGAACTCGTAAAGGAAGATCTCATCTCTTCTGAATTGAGTCTTGAAAAAGTAGCCGTTCTTCATGAAGAAATCAGTGGGAAATTACAGTTAATTCAGCAGGAGAAACAGTTACTAAGTAATCAGCAGTCTGCAACAGCGGCTAAAATTGACACATTGAATAAACTCATCCAGAAATCAATTCTTAATGATTCGGGCTTTGCCAGTGATGCCAGTGAGTTATGGCAAATGATTAAAGTAAGTGATGGGTATGAACTAGCTGTTGAAGTAGCCATTGCCTCGCTATTAAAAGCCAAAATTATTGAAAATATCCCATCAAAAGACGATATTGATCAACATAAAATAGCACTATGGTTTAAAGATAGCTCCATTAATGTAAAGATAAATCCAAAGAGCCTAAGTCAATACGTGGCAATCAAGGATCAGGGAATTTCTTCATTATATAGTTATTTAAACCAGTTTATTCTGATTGATAATATTGGAACAATTAGTACGTTAGAGGAAAATTATTTTTATATAACAAGGGATGGGCATTTATTTACTAGTTATTATGCAATCTATAATGCGAATAATGATAGTGACAATATTCTACTTCATCAGCAGGAGCTAGAAAGTTTGGCCCAACTTAATATTGGGTTTGAGCAGAAAATAGCCGAACTGGAAGAAGAAGTGCAGGAACTTATTCGGCGTGAAAATGGATTAAAAAACGATTCAAGCAGTTTGCAGGCTACAAATAGAAGATTGATGCAGAAGAAACATGATCTTGAGGTTGAGTTAACCAAGCAGGAGCAGATGTTTATCCAGAATCAGCGGCATCTTGAGCGCACAACAGAGGAAATTCAGCTTATTACCCAGGAAATTAACCATTTGACTAATGAGATTTCTGATTTGCAAATAAACCTAGAGGAAAAACGCCTAACTTTATCTGAGTATGAAGTCGAAAGTCAGAATATTGAGCTTGAGCGCTTGGAAAGTGAAACGGCTCATAAACTTGCAGAGAATAAACTTAATGATATAAATGGTAAAATTAATCAGTTGATTATTGACCTTCAAATGTTGCGCCAGCAAAAAAATCATAGTGAACAGATAAAAAAAGATAAAGAGTTACAACTTGCTGCTGTAAGATCAAATCTGGCAAAGTTGGCAGATGAGAAGGATAGTTTTAGTAATAGTACTGAAGCCGAGGAGATTAATGGGCTACAGCAAAATATTGCTGATATTGCAGGTAAGATGCAGAGTGTACAAGGGGAGCTAAATGAGCTTTCAAATAAAGTTGTGAGCTTGAAAAATAAAGCATCATCCCTAAATAGTAATTATCAGCGGAATCTGGAAAAAATTAACCAGACTAAATTCAAGCTTCAGGAACAACAAATTTTGTTATCTACCTATCGTGAAAGTTGTGAAGAACGCGGACTTAACGAAGATTTATTAGCAGAGCTGACAACTAATGCACCTAAGGAATTAAACAGTATTTTAGAGGAAACAAAAGCTCTTGAAGCTAGGATAGCAGGGTTGGGGTTAGTTAATCTGAAAGCGATTGAAGATCTTGAAGTTGCAAGTGTCAAGGAAGAAGAGTTAATTTTTCAGCTTGATGATTTACGTCAGGCAATAATTAATCTTGAAGCTGCAATAGAACATATTGATAATGAAACTAGAATTCTATTGCAAGCTACTTTTGATAAGCTAAATGCTGCAATACAGGTTTATTTCAAAGCGCTTTTTGGCGGTGGAAATGCTAAACTTGCTCTTACGGAGAAGGATATCCTGAATGCTGGAGTGCAAATTTTTGCCGAACCGCCGGGCAAAAAAAATTCTACCATTCATTTGCTTTCTGGCGGTGAAAAGGCATTAGCCGCAATGAGTTTTATCTTTGCTTTATTTAGCCTGAATCCGGCACCTTTCTGCCTTTTGGATGAAGTAGATGCTCCGTTAGATGATGCAAATACTTCCAGATTTTGTAATCTGGTAAAAGATCTTTCCGATAAGACTCAGTTTGTATATATTTCACATAACAGGTTAGCGATGGAAATGGCGGATCAATTAGTGGGAGTTACGATGCAGGAAAAAGGAGTGTCAACGGTCGTAAGTGTTAGCCTGATTGATGCTGTTAACCAGATTAATGCTGAGCAAAGTGCCTAGAATAGACTTTTTGGATTAAGGATATATTATATGCAGATAGAATTAACTACGAATTATAAAGGTAAGTGCCTGATTGCTGTTCCGGGTATGAGAGATGATGTGTTCTCGAATACAGTGGTTTACATAACAGAACATAATTCAGTAAGTGGTGCAATTGGTGTAATTATTAATAAGAGTCTTCCTGATAGTAAGCCTGCTGCAATATCAACCAATTTTGATTTTTCCAAATACACTAAAGAGTGGTCAAATATTCCGTTTTATTTTGGTGGTCCAGTAGAGTTGAGTAGCGGTTTTATCTTACATGATTCTGCTCCGGATGCCGATGAACTTGTTTTAACCGGAGATCGCCGCAAAATTCATCAACTGGCTAGTTCTGGTTCAGTAAAGCCTTGGATATTGACTGCCGGATACTGTCTTTGGGATAGCTTCCAGCTAGAGCGAGAAATTCGTCATAATAGCTGGCTGATTGTTGATAGCTCTCCGCAACATTTTTTCCAAGAAATACATCCACAAGATCGTTATCGTGAAGCATTAAAACTTGCAGGAGTTAGAAATATTGCTACTTTTGATTTTAGTGGTGCAGGAAATGCCTGATTTACCAAAAGAGTATAACATTCTAGCTTTTGACTACGGAAATGTTCGAATTGGCGTTGCAGTAGGTAATAGTTTGCTTAAAATTCCACATCCATTAATGACTATTGGTGGTGAAAGCTTGAACGCAAAAATTGCAGCGATTGAGCCAATTATTACTAAATGGCAGCCAGCGGTACTTGTAGTTGGCGTGCCTGAATTTAGCGATAATCCACAAAAAATACAGTTAATTAATACTATCAAAAATTTTGGTAAGCGTTTAGCGGCTAGATTTGATTTGCCAGTTAATTTAGTTAATGAGGATTATAGTTCAAGCCATGCCAGTAGTCTTTTAAACGAGCAAGGTATTCATGGTAAATCACAAAAAATCATGCTGGATCAATTAGCTGCTTGTTCTATTCTGGAGTCATTTTTTGCTAGCTATAACTGATTCCTTATATCCTACTACTGATTATAATGTAATCCTCTAAATTAAATAGGTTTAGATTACAGTCTTTTTTGCTATTAATAATGCCTTTACCAGTTCAATCAAATTGCCCAAAATAGTACTTAATAGTATTATCAAGCCACCAAAAATAATATTAGCAGTGATTTTCTCACCAGCCAACCAAGCACAAAAGGTAGCTGTGACAGATTCTAGACTAAAAATAATCGCTACTTTACTCGAGCCAACATATTTCTGATATTTTAATTGTAGAAATAACGGTAACGCAGTTGCAATCACCGCACAATAAATTGCGCCCCACCAAAATAACTGACTATGCGGAATAACTGTAATCTGTGTCCCTAGTACTCCCATCGGAACTAAAGTAGTAAAGATTATCTGATAAAATGTTAGTAGTTTGAGATTATTACTAACTAAACTAGCTTTTTCGGTAATTATAATCCCTATCGCAATACATAAAGCTGAAGCAATAACTAGCCAATCACCATCATCAAAATTACGGAAATCTGCACCACTAATCAGATAAATCCCAGCAAGGCAAACTCCGGCAGCCATTAGATCAATCAATCTTGGTCGCCCCATTGCAAAAAATGGTAATAAAAGAGGAACCATTACTACATTCATACCCGTGAGAAAAGCCGCACGAGCAGAATCAATATAAAGTAGAGACTGTGCCTGTAAAACAAAGGCACCACTATTCACTAAGCCAATTGCCAAGCCATAAAGGATATCAATTCGGCTAAATTGTCGTCTGCGCCATGCATCAATAAATGGCAATAGCATAACAATCGCAGCCAGCCAAAAACGCCATAATACGAATAAAGATGGACTATAGTTATAGACAATTTCATGGATTAAGGGGAAAGTGATTCCCCACATTACCGGAATTGTTAATAAAATGAAAAAAGCTTTGGTTTCTTGATTATTCACGCTAAATTATTTTAAATTAAAATGATTTTTTCTAAAGTACTCTAAAATCTCTGTAATATCATTCGCATACATTGCTGTGTAGCCATCAGGGCGAATCAAACAATAGTGTGCGTGTAACGGTAGCTGTTTAACGCTAACTATCTGGACATAAGAAGGTAACTGATCTTTACTATCATTAAGTGCCAATAATGTCCATTTATTACCCTGATATTCAGGATATTTTAATTGCCCTGATTTTCTTACTTGGTCATGCTTGACAAGCGGGCTATTTTCATAACAAATATTTGACTGTGAAAGACCATTTGCAACCTTACTGCGAACAATATCCCAATCTGCCAGATGATGGATACCAAAATTACGTAGTCGTTTTAGAATTGGATTAGTAGTTGTTGCCATAGTCGTTAATTTACCGGAGCGTTCAAGTACATCATGCCCAATTGCGCGCCTTTCAAGACTATAGCTATCAAGAAAAGTATCTGCCGCTTCCCCGCGCTTAACTTGCCCTAGTTTCCAAGCAAGGTTCCAAGTATCTTGTATCCCTGTATTCATGCCCTGCCCACCCATTGGCGAATGGGTATGAGAAGCATCACCCGTAATAAAAATTCTGCCATTCCGATAATTATCTGCAAGACACTCATGAATATAAAAGGCTGAACTCCAATCAACTCGCCCAATATTAATTTTTGGATAACGTTTAGCAACTATTTCTCGAAAAATATCCGGTTCACAGGTTTTCAGATGTTTATATTCTTCATCAGTGCTAATTTCCACAACCACCCGGATGCTATCACGCATTGGAATCATAAAAATCATGCCTTTATCATGAAATAAAATATTCACCGTTGAAGTACTGATTTCACCACTAACTTCAGCATCAACCATTAGAAAATGCAAAGGTAAATCATGACACGCACGAGTTAAACCACTTAAATCGCGTACTGAACTCCGATAACCATCACAGCCAACTACCCAGCGATAAGAAAATTCATCATCTTTCTCATTATGCTTGATAGCTACAGTCACACCTTCTGGAGATTGATTTATACTAGTAAGTTCATGTTCCCAATCAACGGTTATCCCATTTTTTGCTAGCTCTTCCAATAATAATTTCTCGGTATGCGCCTGAGGAAGTGCCAACATAAAATCATGTTTACTTTCAATCAGATCAAATTTAACCTGATTTAAAAGCTCACTATCACTATATAATGAAGTTCCATGAACCTTCAAACCTCGCTTGATTGCTTCATCAATAAAGCCAAGGCTTTCCCAGACTTCCATCGTTCGACAATTAACCCCAACTGCATTGGAGCTGGTTGTTGGTCCAGATTTTTTGTCAATTATTCTAAAAGATAAGCCTTGCTTTAGAAGACATAAACCAAGATTAAGCCCAACTGGACCTGCACCAACAATTAAAACATCTGGATTACTCATTTTTGATTCCTCTATAAATCATAGCCAATTAAGAAGTTTTTCGCTATTAATAA
The DNA here is from genome assembly GCF_002892535.1 of Aquella oligotrophica. Classification (NCBI taxonomy): domain Bacteria; kingdom Pseudomonadati; phylum Pseudomonadota; class Betaproteobacteria; order Neisseriales; family Neisseriaceae; genus Aquella; species Aquella oligotrophica. The sequence continues at coordinate 269,121 of NZ_CP024847.1, forward strand.
GTCGCAGATTAATTAATCCAACATTACTCGCTTCAAGCTTCAGATTAATCTCAAGGAGTTGTTCCTGACGGAAAAGACTAATCTTCACTACTTCACCAGAAGAATAAAATGCTAGTTGCCGCTCTAAATTGCTTAATTTAACATTATTAATAGCGATTAATAAATCTCCCGCCGCAAAGCCATTTTTCTCACCGCTAGCGTCTTTATAAACATTTTTTACTAGATAGCCATGAGCCTGTTTCTCCAGCTTCATTCCTAAATCAGCTTTAAAACTGCTGTTACTCTGTTCCAGTTTATCTTTAGTATATTTTCCACTATCTTGATGACTACCTGCCTGAAGTGAAATCAAGTCAAGACCATATTCAGCAAATATTTCTGCAAAAGGAATATCAGCTACCGTTTCCGTAGCTAAATGAATAAAATCACTTAAATCAATGCCTGTTGCAGCCTTAATCAAATGCGGAATCTCATTTTCACCAACGCCAATTGGATTAGCGCACCATTCTTTATATAAATGTAGCATGACATCATCAAGGCTATGGGCAGAATCTTTACGAATCAGCAGATCCAAACATAAAGCAACCAACGATCCTTTAACATAATAACTAACTATGCTATTGGGGCTATTTTCATCTTGTCGATAATATTTGATCCAGCTGGTAAGACTGCTATTAGCAAGACTCTGTAACTTAACCCCAGCAAATTTATACACATTATTAAGTGCATCAACAATCAATTGTAAATACTGTTCCTGTGTAATAACTCCAGTACGATAAAGAACTAAATCATCATAATATGACGTCACACCTTCAAACCACCAAAGTAGTTTGGTATAATTTTCCTGATCTAAATCATAAGGAGTAAATACCTTGGGCTTGATTCTTTTGACATTCCACGTGTGAAAAAACTCATGACTAATTAAGCCCATTAATTTATGATAATCAGTATCATTAGTTTTTGCTAGGTTAGGAAGCGCGTAATATGGTGCCATCAAGAGGGTTGAATTACGATGTTCAAGTCCAGTATAGATTTCACCACTAAGGTTTAAGATGAATGTATAGTCATCGTATGGAGCAACGCCACCAAACATTTTAATTTGAAATTCGCAAACTTTTGTCATATCTGTAATTATGCGCTCACGATCAAATTCGGGAATTACCCCGGAAAGTACCAAATAATGTGGAACTCCAGCGACATTGAAAGTAATTCTCTCAAATTTACCTAATTCAAATGGAGAATCAATCAATTCATCATAATTAGCAGCAACATAACTAGTATCAGCAATATTTTTAAGTCCAGTTGCAACTTGCCAATTAGCAGGTAATTCCTCAAAGGTTACTGTATGAGGAGATGCCTCATTTCCTGCAACAGCTAGACAAACACTGGTTGGATTAAAATAGCCACGATTAAAATCAAGAAATGCTGTTCTTATACCATACTCATAAGCATAAACCAGATACTCAAGCTCAACCAGAGAACCAATATTAAGACCAGTGATATTCCAAGTATTTTTATTTATCTGATTAACAACATGATTGGTATTAATAGGATTAACATTAATTATCTGCTTACTAAATTCTCTTACCATATAACTGCCGGGTATCCAAACTGGAAGTTTAAGTTCCTGATGTCCACTGGTAGCAGTGAAACTCAAGTGTACTTTATAGACATGATTATTTATCTGAGGAGTAATCCGATAGGTAATTGCCATGGTAGTTTCCTGAAATATTAGTAATTGATATTATAAATTTGGAGAATTTTGCTGATTTTGTACATCAAGATCGATGGGGACGTCATAACTAGCGGGAATAAAACCACCATCTGGATTTTTGCTACTTGCACACCCAGTCGTTAGTATTCCGTAAGTTATTAACATAGTAATCAATAAACATGACTTAATCATACCCATTACCTGTATAAAAAATGAATTATTTGAACTTTTATAAGTAACTACTACTTTCTTAAAAGCTTATTGGTATATTTTATCGTATTTTGAAGTCAGCTAATCACAATTAATTAAAAATCTAGCTTCATAAGGTTTAATAGCACAGTTTTTAATTAGCTGTTTGGAAGTACTATAGCATCAAATATTTGGGAGGGGGTTATTTCCTGTAAACAATTATAATGATTAAACTTACAGGTACGTTCAAAACATGGCGAACATTCCAGATCAAGTTTTATGATTTGAGCTTTATCTGATAAAGGCGGAGTAAATCCGGGTGAAGAAGAACCATAAATTGCAATAACAGGGACATTTACAGCACATGCTACATGCATTAGACCTGAATCATTACTTACTACAACTTTAGCCGCAGCAAGTAAGTCAATAACATCAACCAGATTGGTCTTGCCACATAAATCATGCAAATTGGCTTTTAGTTTAGCTTCTTCCATAATTTTTGCTGAGATATCAGCATCTTTTGCCGAACCCATTACCCACACCTGATAACCAGCTGTTTGTAGCAGATCAGCAAGGCTAGCAAAATGCTCAGTAGGCCAACGTTTTGCTGGACCATATTCGGCTGCTGGGCAAAGACAAATTACTGGTTTTTCAAGACCAAGTGCAAGTGACTTCAGAACATTAGCCTGATTATTTAAATCCGCTGTAAAGTTAGGATAGTCTATCTGTACTGGCTTTTGTCCATTATTTGCTAGAGCGCAGAAACGATCTATCATCAAGGGTAGCTTGGTTTTATCGAGCTTATAGGCGGTATTTAATAAACCATAACGCATTTCACCAATAAAGCCAATCCGCTCACTAATTCTAGCAAAAAAAGGAATTAATGCTGACTTTAAGGAATTAGGTAAAACATATGCTTGATCATAAGCAAAAGATGCTAATTGCCGCCCAAGTTGAAACCGCTTTAATAAGCCAAGTTCACCATGGGCAAATGGATTGCAATGTACCTGATTTACTTCAGGCATTCGTTTAACAACATCTTTTGCCCAAGAGTTTACCAAAACATCAATTACTGTCTCGTCTCCGTATTTAGACTTTAGCTGTTTAAGTAATGTCTGGCTCATTACCATATCGCCGACCCAAGAAGGCGCAATAATCAGTACTTTCAGCGGTTTTCGTGCCACAATTTTATTTTACTAATTTATATTTGGTTGAACAATAAGGGCAAATAATCTCTTGATTTGGTTCTTTTTCTATTTCAAGAAATACTCGCGGATGAGAATTCCAGCTAACCATATCCGGCATTGGACAATGTAATGGCAAATCTTTTTCCGCTATCTCGATATGTTTTTTTGTGTTTTCATGTAACATTTAATTATCCTCAAAATTTATGATAAAGCAGCTACTAGTTGCGGAACAACTTCAAATAAGTCAGCAACCAATCCATAATCTGAATACTCAAAAATCTGTGCGTTTGGATCAAGATTAATTGCTACTACAGTCTTAGAATCCTTCATCCCGGCAATATGCTGTACCGCGCCAGAAATACCAATTGCCAGATATAATGTCGGCGCAACTACTTTACCAGTTTGCCCAACCTGACAGTCATTCGGAGCATAACCTGCCTCAACAGCAGCTCGCGATGCACCAACAGCAGCGCCAAGTTTTAGCGCAAGAGTGTGTATTAAGTCATCAAAATTTTCTTTTGAACCAAGCGAGCGACCACCAGTTACAACTATTTTGGCATGAGCCAAATCAATAGTATCACTATGAATTATATCCTGACTAATGAAACTAGTTGTAGGATTAATTTCGACTAAACCCGATTTTTCTTCAATACTCGCACCCGCTCCTGTTTCAGTATATTTAGCAAAGCTTGTTGTCCGAATTGTAAGTAATTTTATATCTTCAAATGACTCAACTTCAGCTACAACATTCCCTGCATACATTGGGCGTTTAAACATATTTGGTGAAATAATGCCGATAACCTCACTGATCTGGCTTAATTCAAGAATCCCGGCAATCCTCGGCAATAAATCTTTACCTGCACTATCAGCAGCAGTTAAAACATGTGTATAAGACTTAATAATCTGAGCTAATGATTTTGCCAAAAATGCTGATTGCATCTGCTCTACTGAGACATCGGAAAGATGAATAATTTTTGCGATACAGGCAAGACTTGCTATTTCAGTAATATCCGCTTTACCAATGATTAACACATCTACTTTAGTGTTTAAATTAGTCGCAGCACCTAAAACATTTAAAATACTATCACTAAGCTGATTAGCCGTCGCATGACCTATGACTAAAACCCTCATTTACGCCTCCTGCCCAGCTTTTATTACATTTATCAATTCATCGATAGAAGCTAGCTGTTTACATTGTTTCTTGACTTCACCATCATATACTTTAATTAGACGACTACGACGGGTAAGTTCTAAGCCAAGCTCTGTCACTGCAACTTTTTCGATTGGCTTTTTCTTAGCCTGCATAAGTTGTGGTAATTTGATGAATCGTGGTTCATTTAAGTATAAGTCGGCACTTACTACCGCAGGTAGATTAACCTTAACAGTTTCAGTACCACCATCAACTTCACGGCGGATTACTAGTGCATTATCCGCTATTTCAACTTTAGATGCAAAGGTTGCTTGTGGTAAATCAAGCATCCCAGCAAGCATCTGTGTAACCTGATTCGCATCATCATCAATTGCCTGCTTACCAAGCATGATAAGATTTGGCTGCTCTTTCTGATAAATTGCTTTTAATATCTTAGCAATATTAACTGGCTCATAATTTTCAGCCGTTTCAACCAAAATTGCTCGATCGCAACCGCGCGCAAGTGCCGTTCTTAAGGTATCTTCACATTTAAGAGAACCAATTGAAACTGCGATAATTTCACTTGCCTTGCCCGCTTCTTTCATTTTAACAGCTTCTTCAATCGCATTTTCGTCAAATGGGTTTAGTGACATCTTGCTATGTTCAATATCTACATCACTATGATCAGCTTTGACTCGAACCTTTACATTCGGATCAACCACTCGCTTTGCGCATACTAATATCTTCATCAATAATCCTTCTAATTTGTCGTAAGCTTGAGGGCTATTTCTGCCAAATGTTTGCCTTGGGCAAACGCAAGCTTACTTTCTTCTTCACTTAACTGTAAATCTGAATTAATCCCAGCAAGATGACTTACTCCATACGGAGTACCTCCAGTTTTGGTTGTCAATAGTTCCTGATTTGAGTATGGTAAGCCCACAATAATCATCCCATGATGCATTAGCGGAATCATCATTGATAATAAGCAAGCTTCCTGCCCACCATGTAGCGAACTACTAGAAGTAAAAACACAAGCTGGTTTACCAGATAATACACCAGCAAGCCATTCAGGAGACGTCCCATCCCAGAAATGTTTCATATTAGCAGACATATTACCAAAACGAACCGGAGAACCAAGAGCTAGACCGATACATTCCTGCAAATCTTTATTTTCGACATATGGATGACCAGACTCAGGAATCTCATCGGCAACCTTCTCACAAACTCTTGATACTGCCGGGACAGTGCGGATTCTGGCACTAATCCCAGCTACACTCTCGATACCACGTGCAATTAGTGTTGCAAGTTGTTTTGTTGCCCCGTAACGGCTATAATATAAGACCAAAATCTCTTTATTCATACTAATTTCTATTAATTTACTTGCCAACTTAGTGACAGTTGAGTTACAATATTAAGATCGTTATTATACCAAAAAATTGAATGCTTTCAGCTTATATAACTGAAAGCCAGCAATGAGATGTATTTATTTACTTATGAAAAAACTTGCCTTATACCTTATGTTTGCTGGTTGTGGATTTGTTCAGGTAAATGCAGATGATGCACTAACACAAGATCAGCTACAGCAACAAAATAATCTTTCCGCACGGAATGAAGCCAATCTATGGGATCGGATGCGTGATGGTTTTAAATTAGATCACACCGAAACTAAGGAGGTAAAATACTGGGAGAAACGTTATGGTAGCCCTAAATATTTCAATATAATCATGCAGAATGCAGCACCCTATCTTTATTTCGTTGTTAGTGAAATGGAGCGGCGTGGTGTTCCTACCGAGTTGGCGTTAATACCTATTGTCGAAAGTACCTATAACCCACAGGCAGTATCTCCAGCGGCGATCTCAACAGGTATGTGGCAGTTTGTATCTAGCTCAGGAAAACGCTTTGGTATGACCCAAAACTCCGATATTGATGAGCGCAAAGATATTGTTAAATCAACACGGGCCGCGATTACTTATCTAATCTATCTACACGATATGTTTGGTAGTTGGGAATTGGCTATTGCTGCTTATAACTGGGGTGAAGGGAATATTTATAATGCCATGACCAGTAGTGGTAGCAAAAACTTCTATGATCTTGATGTCCGCGATGTAACGAGACAATACGTGCCAAAAGTAATTGCTTTAGCAAACATTATTCAGAATCCAGATAAGTTTGGCATTAAATTAACCAATCTAAACAACTCCCCTTACTTTGGGATTATCCAGCCACCAGTACCAACCTCATTAAATGATATTATCTCGACGGCAAGTGTTTCACCCGATCAATTTAAAAAACTTAATCCGCAATTTGCCTCCAATAGCTATGTAGCAAATCAAAGTCAACGTGTGTTATTACCTTTAAATAATCAGAATACTTATCTAGCAAGCATTGGGAAAAATCCGCAACAGTCAGTTGTTCCACCAGTAGTAGATGATAATGCGGCACAAATGGCAGCAATTGATTTAAATCAAGCACCTGCAAATAATATAAACGCTACTCCTTCACAGCCAGATGGTATAAATCAGCTCGCAAATAACTTTAGCGACAATAGCACCACATCAGCAGCTACAAATACTACCGTAAATAATAGTACAACTGCCGCAGTAGGAGCAACTACTACTGCTACTGTTGCCATTAGCAATAACGACAATAGCAAATCAAATACTTCTACCATTAAAGAACCTCAAGTACAAATCAATGATTTATTAAATGATAACAATCAAATGAACACGGTAAAAGTTGCCAATACAGCAGTTGCCGCAGGAGAAACTAATAACTCTAACTTTATTAATTATACCGTTGTCTCAGGAGATACACTATATTCAATTGCTAGGAAATTTTCAATACCTGTAGAAAATATAAAGTCTGATAATCAGTTAACCGATAACACTGTAAAGCTTAATCAGGTACTTAAGATTCGTAGTAGTCAACCACAAATGAAGTCGTAGTACTTTGAGCTTCTTTCAGATCGTTGGAGGTATAATTATTAGAATAGAGCCTTGGTTTAACTTTGGTAATCAAGGCTTCAAGATTTTGTATTAGTATAATTAGCACTCTACCACATTTACTGCTAATCCAGCCAATGCTGTTTCTTTATAGCGGGTACTCATATCCCGCCCAGTTTGCATCATTGTATGAATAACTGCATCTAGACTAACTTTACCTGGTTCATTTTCAAGTAGTGATAATTTTGCGATATCTATGGCTTTACTGGCGGCAACCCCATTTCGTTCAATACAAGGAATCTGAACTAATCCATTGATTGGGTCACAAGTCATTCCTAGGCAGTGTTCCATTGCAATTTCTGCAGCCTTTTCTACTTGCAAACAGTTACCCCCCAATACAGCAGTTAGTGCTCCAGCTGCCATTGAGCAGGCGACGCCTATTTCGCCTTGGCATCCAACCTCAGCGGCAGAAATTGAAGCACCATATTTATACAAATTCCCAATTGCTCCAGCAGTTAATATAAATTCAACAATTTTATCATCAGTAACTCCAAGATAGAAGTTTCGGTAATATTCCAATACTCCGGGAATTGTTCCTGCAGAACCATTGGTTGGAGCGGTAACCACTCGACTAAATGATGCATTTTCCTCATTTACTGCTATGGCATAAGTCATAGCAAGGAGTCGGCGATCTTGATCAGAGACTAGGTTAAGATCATTTTTTATTAGTTTAGAATATAGTTGAGGAGCTCTTCTTTTAACATTAAGTCCGCCGGGCAAAATACCATCATGTAAAATTCCTCTTTTTATTGAATAGCGCATTACTTCTGCAATTTCAAGAGCTTCAGCATAAACTTGCTCCTTTGATTTATTAATTATCTCATTTGCTAATACAACATCGGCTACGCTAAGATTGTTTTTTTGGCAATGGGTAAATAATTCTTGCGCATTATGAAATGGGTAGGGCACTTGAGCCACTTCATCGCTATTACCTTCACTCTCTTTGCGATTTTTAATTTGTTCCTTATTAAGGATAAAACCACCACCAATTGAGAAATACTCTTCCTCAAGAATTAAATTCCCGTTTGCATCCAATGCAATAAATTTCATACCATTGGCATGTTCAGGTAAAAATTGATCTTTGTGAATTAGTAAATCATTATCATAATTAAATGTAATCCTATGTTTATCATTAAGATTTAATTGATTATTTCTTTTTATTTCATCGACTCTAGAATAGATGGTATCTGGATCAATAGTTTTAGGATGTTGTCCAGATAAACCATTTAGAACAGCAAGAAAAGTACCGTGTCCTTCTCCAGTTAATGCAAGTGAACCATATAAATGAGCTTTCAAGCTGGCAACTTGATGTAATACTTTGTTTTTTTCAAGGCTTTGGGCAAATTCTAGCCCGGCCTTCATTGGGCCTACCGTGTGAGAACTGGATGGACCTACTCCTATTGCGAACATATCTAATGGACTTAACATAATGATCTCCCCTTGTGCTATGCAGCATAAAAAATGGCACCATTACTGGTGCCTTCCAAATTATGATGAACGAGTTTCAACCTGTTGATAGACTATATTGGGATCTACAACTTTTTCTTCAATTACAATGTCACTAAAACGGGTAACCTTTATTTCAGCAATTTGTGGTGTTTCAACCGTGAGTAACTCTTCTTTGGTAGAAACTAACTCTAAACCTCCAAGTTCAACTGGCTCCAGAGTATAAATTGGCGGATCAACTTTAATTGGCTCAGAATTTATTTCTATTTTAATTGCGTCTTTAGCCTCTTTTAAATCAGCAATTATTGGGCTTGCAATGACGGTAGCAACTACCGCGCCAGATGCACTTGCCGCAAAAATTGTTTGAGGTGAAGAAGTTTTATTGGCAATATTTAATCCCTCTTCCGGAACTAACTTAGCCTTTATCGGCTGACTTGCAGAAGCTTTAGGGCTATATGCAGACTGCGCGACTATCTCTTTTCTTTCGATATTATTTTGCTTTGTATTATTCCGCTGATTATTACGGTTTCGCTCAGTTTTTTCCGGGCGAGCTGTTTTCTCTGTATTTCGTTCTGGTTTGATCGAAATTTCCATCTTATTTTCAGCTTTTACAAACGCATTTGGCTGTGACGGGCGCACAGTTTGTATCTTATCATTACTTTTATTTACTGCAACTGGACGAACCTTTTGACCATCAATTGTTATTTGTTCAGTCCGAGGCTCACGTTGAGTATTTGAGTTTTTTTCGCCCCGTGCTCCATCGCGTTGGCGGTAATTATTATTTCTTTGGGTACTTGCTGATGTGCGATTCCGCGGAGATTTATTTGCTGTAGTTTTAGCGGTTTCTGGTTTAGCTGCAAATAATTCACCAATTTTCTTAACTAGGTGACCAAAAAGAGATTTTGACTTACGTGGTTCAATAACCGGAGCTGGTAATGTTTGCTGAATGCCTTGTACCACTGGTTGTTTACTTGCATTGGCATCTAATCGATTACTAGCAGCCTTGTAACTTGGGGTTTCTTCTGGTACTTCCACCAGATTATAGCTGGACTTATTGAAGTTACTGTCATAGCCATCATGAGAAAGTTTTTTAATCCGGTAGTGAGGCGAATTAAGATGTACATTTGGAATAAGTACGATTTTGACTTTCATTCGAGCTTCTATTTTTGCAACATCATCCCGACGTTCGTTTAAAAGATAAGTTGCTACATCTACAGGTAATTGAACATGTAATGCGGATAGGTGATTACCATTCTTTACAGCTTCTTCCTGAATAATTCGCAAAATATGTAGTGAGCTTGACTCAATCCCACGTATTGTTCCAACTCCAGCACAACGTGGACAAGCAATTGAGCTTGATTCGTCAAGTGAGGATTGTAGGCGTTGTCGTGATAATTCAAGTAAACCGAATTTGGATAGTTTACCCATTTGAATACGTGCCCGGTCTAACCCTAGTTGCAGTTTGAAATGGTTTTCCAGATCTCGCTGATTGCGCGGGTTTTCCATATCAATAAAGTCAACTACAACCAGCCCTCCTAAGTCACGCAAGCGTAATTGTCTGGCAACCTCTTCCGCTGCCTCAAGATTAGTCATTAGTGCCGTAGTTTCAATGTCTGCACCCTTATTCGCTTTTGCCGAATTTACATCAACAGCAGTTAACGCTTCAGTATGGTCAATAACTATTGAGCCGCCAGATGGTAAATGTACAGCCCGTGAATAGACAGACTCAATTTGATGTTCAATTTGGAATCTTGAAAACAATGGTACATCATCACGATAAAATTTAATACGCTCAGCATAATTTGGCATTACATGAGCCATGAATTGGCGTGCCTGGTTATAGACTTCCTCTGTATCAATCAAGACTTCAGTTATATCTGGGCTAAAGTGATCACGGATAGAACGAATTACTAGACTGCTTTCCTGATATATCAGAAATGATCCTTTTTGTTCTGTGGCCGCTGTTTTTATTGCACTCCACAATTTGAGCAGATAGCTTAAGTCCCATTGCAGCTCTTCTACCACTCTTCCTAGTGCAGCAGTTCGAAGAATAACGCTCATTCCTTGTGGGACTTCAAGTTGGCTCATTAAGGATTTTAATTCGTCTCGATCATCGCCCTCAATTCGTCTAGAAATACCACCTGCACGTGAATTATTTGGCATTAATACCAAATAACGTCCAGGTAAAGTAATATAGCTGGTTAGGGCCGCCCCTTTATTACCGCGTTCATCTTTTTCTACCTGAACAATTAGTTCTGTTCCTTCTGGCAGTTTGGTAAAGTCGCGTCCGCGCTGTCCATTTACTTCTGGTAAATAGCGGAAATCAATTTCCTTAAACGGCAAAAACCCTTGCTTTTCCGTACCATAGTCAACGAAACACGCTTCAAGTGAAGGTTCAACACGGGTCACAACGCCTTTATAGATATTTCCACGTCGCTGCTCCTTGCTGCTTGTTTCAATATCAAAATTGATTAATCGCTGTCCATCGACAGTTGCGACCCTAAGCTCTTCAGCATAAGTCGCATTAAATAACATCCTTTTCATGCTTAATTAGATCCTTTTACCAATTAAGCCATTTCACTTGTCTATTTTAAACATACTAGACCAAAGCGCTTGATTACAGGGGGTAGTTTAATAGGTAACAACTATCCTCTGATTCTCAAATCATACTGGAATCTTCCGTATGTTAGCGATGTAGCTGGATTAACAGCTAATCAAATTTACTTTCTAACGGACAATCATGTTTGTCGTAAAAATGTATTTGGTTTTATATTTCATATTTAAATCACTTAATAAATTAGTTATACATAATAGCGGCTGGTTGATAATATTCAACTTCGCTGCCAATCATATTTATCAGTTTGACATATGATTAAAATAATAAACAAGCTTAATGGCTTATCAGTTAACATATTTAATAAAATTTAATTCAGATGATTTAAACTGGTAATTTGTAATCTTGCCAATGTACAATTGCATATCTCCACCGCATTGAAGCTCTAACTCTTATTGATAACAACCAGTTGGGTCTAACTGGAACATGACTACTTTTAGGTTAAAAATAAGTTACAATTACGCCAAGTATAAATCAATCTATAATTATAAACTAAAATGGACTTTCTAATGAATGAAATAAGCACAAATCAGGTAAATTTTTATAATGTTACCGAGAATGAGGATAATCAGCGACTAGATAATTTGTTGATCAAGATATTAAAAGGAGTTCCTAAAAGTCATATTTATAGAATAATTAGAAGTGGCGAAGTGAGATTAAATAAATCTAGAGCTGAAGTAAGTTCAAAGGTAAAAATAGGTGATATCGTAAGGATTCCACCAATTAGAGTTGCCAGTATTGAAGAAAAGATTAATATTCCAAAAACCACTTTCCCTGCTTTATTTGAAGATGACTACTATCTGATAATTGATAAACCCGCAGGAACTGCCTGTCATGGTGGAAGTGGTGTTTCATTTGGTGTAATTGAACAGCTTAGACAAAATCTAAACTATAAGTTCCTTGAATTGGCACATCGGTTAGATAGGGGGACTTCCGGGATTCTGATTTTAGCAAAGAAAAGAACTGCACTAGTAAAGCTACAAGAGCTTATGAAAAATAATTTGATGTTGAAGGAGTATTATGCTTTAAGTGTAGGTGTTATTCCAGATAATAAAAGAAATGTGAAATTACCAATATATAAATATACAACTAAGACGGGGGAGCGAAAAGTCCGGGTTGATCATGAAAATGGTCAATTTGCACATACAATTTTTACAGTTAAGGAAAGGTTTGATGGGTTTACTTTAGTTAGTGCTAGCCTACAAACTGGAAAAACTCATCAAATCAGACTACATTTGCAGTCAATTGGATTTCCTATAGCGGGGGACGAGAAGTATGGCGATTTTTCAGCAAATGATTTATTTTCTAAGCGAGGTTTGAAAAGAATGTTTCTTCATGCCTATCATATTAAATTTACGCACCCTATAGAAGAAAAAATTATCGAAATTAACTCCCCATTGCCAGATACGCTACAGTCCTTTATTAACAAGCTTAAAGAGTAGGGGATGTTAAAAAATCGCAAAAAAATATTTTTGCGCACTTTATTTGTTGTTTTATACTGCGTTAATGATTAATTATTTGAATTAATGAAACGGTTGAAAATAAATGATACAACTAAAAAGCCAGAAAAAATGATTTTTTGTTTGCAAAAACCTAATTTTAAATAAATCAAATCAATATGTTATGTGTAATGGTGCGGTTGACAAATAAAATTACTTGTGTAATAATACGCCCTTACCAGAAAGCTTACACTGTTTGTAAAGCAAAAACGTATAGACTGTTAAAAAAAGGAATTCAATCTTAGTCTATCCCTTAAAAGGAGAAAGTTTATGTTAGTAGTCACGGCGAGTTTATGCATGGCAATTAACTTATATAAAGAGTGCCGTAGTGCCTCTGATACAGAATGTCAACTAATTAATAGAGTTGTTGTTAACCGCATGCACGATACCAATCAGGATGCGTGTAATGTTATTTTTGCAAAAAACCAGTTTAGCTGGACAAATACAACTCCTAAAAAATTGAAATTTAAGAATTATAGCGATATGATTGCTTATTATAAATTAAATGATACAGCACAGCTGATTCGTGCTTTTGATAATGTAAATAAATCTGAAGATAATAGTAGTAAACTTAAGATATCTGATAGTATGACACATTATTATGATAAGTCTATTTCCCAGCCAAAATGGGCACAACGTATGCAAGTTGCATATAAAACCAAGAATTTTATATTTTATAACGCATAGTTTTGTTATGATGTATAAAAAACCTGAGAAAAATCTCAGGTTTTTTATACATCAGCTAGATTTGAGAATTACAGAGTAGTCCAATCAAGGATAACTTTTCCACAATTCCCAGATTTCATTAATTCAAAGCCTTTAGAGTACTCCTGAATCGGCATTACGTGAGTAATTACTGGAGTTACATCAAGTCCTGACTTAACTAGTGAGACCATTTTATACCAGGTTTCAAACATTTCACGTCCATAAACACCTTTCAAGTATAGGCTTTTGAATACAACCTTATTCCAGTCAAGTGCTACTGGCTTGGAAGAGATCCCAAGCATGGCAATTTTACCGCCATTAATCATTAAATCAATCATTGAGTGAATGGCATCTTCAATCCCAGACATTTCAAGACCGACATCAAAACCTTCTTCCATATTAAGATCTCGCATTACACCACGCAGTTTAGCATCAATCTGTTCTGCATTTTTACAATCGCTAACATTAACCGCAGCATCTGCTCCCATTTTTTTAGCTAATTCAAGACGGTAGTCGTTAACATCGGTAATCACTACGTTTTTAGCACCAACTTTTTTACAAATTGCGACCGCCATACAACCAATCGGACCTGCACCGGTAATTAAGACATCTTCACCAATCAGATCAAAAGAAAGCGCTGTATGGGCCGCATTACCAAATGGGTCAAGCATACTTGCGATATCATCAGAAACATAATCTGGCAATTTAAATACATTAAATGCAGGAATAGCAAGATACTCACCAAAACAACCGGGACGATTTACACCTACACCAATAGTATTTGGGCAAAGATGGAAATGTCCAGCACGACAGTTACGACAAGTTCCGCAAACAATATGCCCCTCACCGGATACCCGATCACCGATTTGAAGATTTCTTTGACGAACATTCTTACCAATTTCGACGATCTCACCAACAAACTCATGTCCAACATGCATTGGAGTCGGAATAGTTGCCTGAGCCCAAGCATCCCATTTATAAATATGTAAATCAGTACCACAAATAGCAGTTTTTTTAATCTTAATCAAAACCTCATCTTCACGAATGGTAGGTTTCTCAACCTCTCCCATCCAAATACCCGGCTCTGGACGCTCTTTAATCAGTGCTTTCATTGTTGTTGTCATTCTATATATTCCTATTATTTAATAATATTTAGTTCTTTACCAACGGCAGTAAATGCGGCAATAGCTTTATCAATTTGCTCTGGAGAATGTTTGGCTGACATTTGAGTACGAATCCGCGCTTTACCTTTAGGTACTACCGGGAACGAGAATGGAATTACATAAATACCGTGATCAAGAAGCTTTTGGGCAAACTCCACAGCTAATTTTTCATCATAAAGCATCACTGGAATAATTGCATGTTCGCCCGGAACCAGGTCAAAACCAGCTTTTGCCATCCCATCGCGGAATTGTTTTTTATTTCTTTCTAATTGTTCGCGTAATTCATTGGCAGCAACAACTTTTTCTAATACGGTTATGGTTGCAGCCGTGATAACTGGCGCTAATGAATTAGAGAAAAGATAAGGACGGGCACGGTTACGTAAAAGATCAATCACAGATTTTTTAGCTGAAATATAACCACCAGAAGCACCACCAAGTGCCTTACCAAGAGTACCAGTCATAACATCAATTCGACCTTCAACCCCACAGTATTCTGGTGTGCCACGCCCATTCTTGCCCGTGAATCCAGTTGCATGTGAATCATCAACCAATACTAAAGCGTTATATTTATCAGCCAAATCACAGATTGATTTAAGGTCGGCAATGATACCATCCATTGAGAAAACACCATCGGTAGCAATCATTTTAAATCTAGCACCGGCAGCATCGGCAGCTTTCAATTGTTCTTCCAGATCTTGCATGTTGTTGTTTTTATAACGGAAACGCTTAGCCTTACATAAGCGCACACCATCGATAATTGAAGCATGATTTAATTCATCAGAAATAATCGCATCTTCAGCCCCAAGCATAGTTTCAAAAACGCCACCATTGGCATCAAAGCATGAGCTAAATAAAATTGTATCTTCAAAGCCAAGAAACTTACTAATTGCTGCTTCCAAGTCTTTATGAATCTGATTAGTACCGCAAATAAAGCGAACTGATGCCATTCCATAGCCATATTTATCAAGAGCTTTTTTTGAGCTAGCAATAACATCAGCATCGTCAGCCAAACCAAGATAGTTATTGGCACAGAAATTCAATAATTCTTTACCATCTTTGAGTATCACACGAGGGTTTTGCGGATTTACAATAATACGCTCATGTTTAAAAAGCTTGTTTTCAGTGATTTCTTGGATTTGATTATCAATATGCTCATAATATTTGTGATTCATTCTAGCCCTTTCTGGTAAAAAATAAATAACCCCAAAATTATACTAGTTTTACTGATTTGATACCAAGCTGCGCCGCACCATAAGAGTAATGGCTAAGTCAGATTTTATGATAAGAAGTTTTTTAGTGAAGAAAAATTTTCTTTGGTAGGCTTAGGTAAAAATTTTATTGTCAATTAGAATATAATTATCTAATCCTTAGCATCAAGGATTAGATAATTGGTTAAAAGAGTTAATGGCTAGATTTTTTATCTGTTTTTTCCTGATGTCGTTTGGCAATAACCTCAGCAACATCATCAAGCGACAATCCTTGTGCATGCAATAGGATCAAAGAGTGGTATAAAAGATCTGTCATCTCACCAAGATATTCTTCCCGGCTTTCTGCCAAAGCAGCAATTACCACTTCCACCGCTTCTTCACCAACTTTCTGAGCGACTTTATTCAGTCCACGACTAATTAACTTATGCGTATAGCTATTCTCGCTTGGATTTTTTATTCGTTCCTGAATTACCTTATCTAGCAAGCCTAGGTATGATAATCCCGGAGTTTTCTGGCTATTAAAGCATGAAACACTTCCAGTATGACAAGTTGGACCACAAGGAGTCGCCATTACTAGTATAGTATCATTATCACAATCAATAAATATATCATCAAGTAAAAGATAATTCTCGCTAGTTTCACCTTTTACCCATAGCCGTTCTTTACTGCGGCTATAGAAAGTTACTTTCTTGGTCGTTAAGGTTTCTTGCAGGGATTCTTTATTCATATAGCCAAGCATCAATACCTGTAGCGTAGCATTATCTTGAATAACTGCCGGGATAAGTCCATCTGCCGATTTTGAAAAATCTATACTATCCAGATTTTCAATCATTGTCGTACCTCAATATCATTCTGTGCCAAATAATCTTTAAGTTCAGGAATCGTCATCATTCCTTTATGAAATACTGATGCAGCAAGACCACCAGTTGCACGTGTTTGTGTAAATAGATCAAGAAAATGAGACATTTCTCCAGCACCACCGGATGCAACCACTGGCACGTTTACTGTTTCCGCAAGTAGCTTTGTCTGCACTAAATCATAACCTTTGCGAACTCCATCTTGATTCATGCAATTAAGAACTATTTCACCCGCTCCCCGATGAACTACTTCACGCGCCCACTCAAGAGTACTGCGTCTTGACTTAACCGTCTTTTTTTCATCACCTGTATACTGCAAAACCTGATATTCTCCCTCTGTTTCCCAGCTATCAATTCCGATAACCACACATTGTGAGCCAAATCTTTTTGCTAGTTCTTCAATTAATTGAGGATTTTCCAAAGCTGGAGAATTAATCGAGACTTTATCCGCACCATTCGCAAGTACTTCTTCAGCCATTGCCAAGGAACGAATCCCACCAGCTACACAAAATGGAATATTTATCTGATTGGCAACTTCTTTTACCCACTGCCGATCAGTATTTTTATCATCACTACTAGCAGTAATCGCATAAAACACCAACTCATCAGCACCAGCATCTGAATAGCGTTTGGCTAATTCAAGAATATCACCAACAACTTCATGATTGCGGAACTGAACACCTTTAACTACTTGCCCATCTCTAACGTCAAGACAGGGAATAATACGTTTCTTTAACATAATAGTAATCTAGATAATAAATAATCGCGATTATAGCATAGGTAAAGGTAAAATTTTACTAGGAGGTTAGCTTGGGATGGTTATACTTTTTTCGATTAGTTAATAACTTCTCTGCTTCAGTGGATTATACAAATGTCCTAAGTGGCGCTATTATTAGTGATTTTTTACTTACTCACAAAAGCTGTGGATATGTTTGTGGATAACTTTTTAAACAATACTCTAAAACCATTGGGGTAAGTGGTTTTTGTAGATATTTCAACGCCGAATTGTGCGTGTAATTCATAATTAATACAGTATGTTAAATGAAGTCAATAGAGAAAATAATTTAATTTTTTTCTTGACTTTATTTCGGTGGATAACTTGTTAGGGATTACAAGGATTTTGAGCCAGTTTTATATTTTTGAATAACTGTTTTTCATTATTTTCTAGCTTATATTGCGTACCAATAATTGTTTGTTGATTTGAAATATATTGGTACGCTAGATTAATTTATCAAAATAGTTTTGATGGTATCAGATACTTTTATGTGGTTTTATTTTACCGTAAGAGGAACAAATATTGTTGCCCATTGTTGCCCGTCGGTACGCAAAATTTTTAGTGCAATTGTTTGTCCACCTTGATAGCGAGCAACAATTTTTAATAACTGCTCAACTGAAATAACTGGAGCATTCGCTACCCCAATAATGATATCACCAGGTGAAACCCCGGCAAATTGAGCATCGCCATTTACTGATTGAACCACCACCCCACCAGATAATTTATTTCCTAACTGCTTTAATTGACTACTTGATAACTGACTTACAACAAGCCCTAATTTATCAATTTGCTTTGGCTGTTTTGAATTATTAGCAACTGGAGCACTGCCATTATTCGCATCTGGAGCTGCCATAGTTGTTGCCGTGATATTGATCGTTTTATTATTACGCCATACTACAAGATCAACCTGCTTATCTGGACCAAGATTACTAACCACCTGCGGCAATATCGCCGTATCAGTAACATCCTGACCATTAACTTTAAGAATTACATCGCCAACTTGAATGCCGGCTTTCTCCGCGGCTGACCCAGCATCAACTCCATTTACCAATGCACCAGTTGCCTTACTTAAACCAAATGAAGCCGCCAATTCATCGGTAACTGGCTGTACCGCAATACCCAAGCGTCCATGTACGACTTTACCAGTTGCTTTTAATTGATTAGCAATTCTCATCGCATAGTCAATTGGAATTGAGAAAGAGATTCCCATATAGCCGCCGCTTTTACTATAGATTTGCGAATTGATACCGACTACTTCACCATCTAGATTAATCAATGGTCCACCAGAGTTGCCCGGATTTATCGGTACATCAGACTGGATAAATGGGACGGTACTATCATCCGGTAAATTCCGCGAAAGCGCAGAAACTATACCTTGAGTAATGGTATTTTCAAGTCCAAAAGGCGAACCAATCGCAAGTACCCAGTTCCCTGGTTTTAGCTGATTTGGATCACCAATCTTCACCGCTGGTAATCCACTTGCTGCTATTTTCACAACGGCAACGTCTGTTGATAAGTCATAACCAACTACTTTTGCCTTAAATTCACGCTTATCACTTAATTTAACTGTTACCATATCCGCATTAGCAACCACATGTGCATTAGTTAAGATATATCCATCCGAGGAAATTACAAATCCTGAACCTAAGCCGCGCTGCTTATATTTTTGCTGCTGGGGTGGTAACATACGCTTGAAAAAATAATCAAACATTGGATCCCCAGTACTGCCAAATGAATTTTGTGGTTGAACAACTTGGGTTACATTAATATTAACAACTGATTTGCCAACACTATCATAGATTCCAGAAAAATCTGGCATACTTTGACTAAGCGAGCTGGTTGCCGCAAATGAATACTCTGGAGTAAATGAGACTACCCCAGCAAGAATAGCAAGAACAAGAAATTTTTTCATAGTTAACTCCGTCACAATTAATATTAAGCATTAAGGCTTTATCAACCTACTTTAACTAAAAAATAATACTTGAAAATAGATAGGGATTTAAAATAAAAATTCAACCACCAGTAAAAATTCTTTTAGAACCGAAACTTATTCGTATTTGGATAGCGCCAATCCTTGGCAAAGGCACTTCGTGACACTTTTGGACCTACTGCCGCTTGCCGTCGTTTGTATTCATTAATTTTTAACAAATGGGCTACTTTATGCACATCATCAGTATTAGCGTAAGCTTTAGCAATTATTTCCTCAGTTGATAATCTGTTTTCAACTAGATCAACCAATATCTTGTCCAAAATATCATATTCAGGTAAGGAATCCTGATCGCATTGATTATCACGAAGCTCTGCACTAGGCGCACGAGTAATAATTCGTTCAGGAATAACATAACCCTGCGTATTACGCCAGCGTGATAATTGATATACCTGAGTCTTTGTAATATCCTTGAGTAAAGCAAAACCACCAGCCATATCACCATACAAAGTCGCATAACCTGTTGTCATTTCAGATTTATTACCAGTCGTTACAACCAGATAACCAAATTTATTGGAAATTGCCATTAGAAGATTCCCACGAATCCTAGCCTGAAGGTTTTCTTCTGTTGTATCAGTAGCTAGACCTTCAAATATTGTTTCAAGGGAATTACAAAAACCATCAAATAAGGGCTTGATAGCTATTTCTTCATATCTTACCTTTAGAATATCTACCATTTCCCGCGAATCATCAACACTTATTCCCGCAGTATATTGAGATGGCATCATCACCGCCATTACCCGATCAGCTCCCAATGTATCAACCGCAATTGCCAAAGTTAATGCGGAGTCAATTCCACCAGATAACCCTAACACCACTCCTTTAAAACCATTTTTATTAATATAATCACCCAAAGCAAGCTTTAGACCATTATAAATTGCTGCCTCATTTTCTGGATACTGATTTATTTCAGCACTCTGAATATCACCATCAATAAAATTTAGGAAAGCTAAATTTTCAGCAAATGCGGTTTCTTGATAAACTACATTACCATTTTTATTCATGGCAAATGAAGCACCATCAAATATCAACTCATCCTGTCCGCCAACTTGATTAACATACACTAACGGAATTTGGTTTTCTTCAACTCGATATTTGGCAATCTGCAAACGTTCTTGATGTTTGCCAGTTTCAAAAGGAGATGCATTTGCAATTAGAACCAGTTCTGCTCCATTTTCTTTGGCTTCGGCGATGGGAACGCTATCCCACATATCTTCGCAAATCACTACCCCACACTTGACTTGATTAACTTCAAATACCAGCGGACTAACTCCAGGAGTAAAATAGCGACACTCATCAAAAACACCATAATTAGGCAATAACATTTTGTCATAACGTCCAATTATATTACCATCACGTATAACAAATAGGCTATTGAAGTTATCAGCACCAATCCGATATGGGCAACCAATAAGCATGGTTATCCCATCAATTTGAAGAATCCGCTCCAGCTGTTTATGGCAGCGCCGATAAAAACCCTCTCGTAAGAGCAGGTCTTCTGGTGGATAGCCACTAATGGCCAATTCAGGCGCAATAAAAACATCTGCTTTTTGCTCTATTGCCAGATTTATTTGATTAATTAGCTTATCTGTATTCCGAATCAAATCACCAACAATTGCGTTCATCTGATAAGAAGCTATTTTCAAAGTATCCATTTTATGCATATTCATCTTTCCATTATCTAACGTACCATACCTGGCAATGCCCATAAACCAGCTGCACGTAAAGTATCCCTAACAATTAGAGCTTTTTCTGTCTCATTTGGAGCCATGCCAGTTAAGTCTTCCTTATCTTCAGATACAATATTATCAATCACTTTAATATTTAGATTATTAATTGTCGATACCTCCTGAAATACTGCGGTGGCTCTCCGGATATGATTTGCTGAAGAGACTAAAATTATTCTATTTAGCTGTTTTTGTTGTAATATTTGCATGGTGTTAATTGCATTAGTTAGGGTATCAATTGATTTATCCTCGAGGATTATTCTATTCTGACTAATGCCATTTATTTTTAACCATTTTTGCATAGTATATGCCTCGGTAACCCCACCTTGTGCTACGCCGCCACTAATGATTATTGGAGCAGTAGGGTATGTTTTTGCAGCAGATAATCCAGCCTTTAGCCGCTCAATTAGTTTCTTATCCATGCTCCCATCTGGGTTAAGTGCATATCCCAAGATAACAATTGCTACTCCTGATTCATTTTGCGGGATTACTGGTAGTTTACGGTTAATTTTGAGACTGAAGCTACTTTCTGCAATTTTGATTGCTGATTGCATTTTATTGACATCAGGGTTATTTAATTGTGCTAATTTTTGAGCATAATAAGTGTATTCTGCACTCTCTCCCCAAGCAAGCGCATAGCCAGTTTCAAAAGTAAGTACTGCTAAGTCGGCTGGGGCTTTCTCTTCTATGCTTCGATAGGTGTTTTCCGCAGCATCAAGTTGTCCGGATAAAACCTGCAATGAGGCGATTGAGTAAAGGAAGTCAAGTCGCTCAGGGGCAATTTCATATGCCTTGTTAAAATAGCGAATTGCTTGATCAAGATTTCCTTTGACGGTTATTCCATTGTAAACCTGACTTTCAAATATTTTAAAATTTCCGCCTGCATTATAATCTGCAATTGCTTGTTGTTGCAGTGAAATAATTTGCTGGAGTTTATTGTAGTTTGCCGCCTCCGCTTTTACTATTATCAGGCAGAAAAATAGGAAGCAGATAATAAACCTTGATATTACTTTATCAATAAACATAAATATCCCTTGTTAAGACTAAGATTTAATTTTTTGATCAAGTAATTTACCAATAAATTGCCATTCTTTATCAGTTACTGGTGTAATTGACAGTCGATTACCTTTTTGCAATACTCGCATTTCCTCTAATTCTGGATAAGTTCGTAGTTCTTGTATCGAAATATATCTAGTTTTTTTGATAAATTTAACATCCACACACCACCATACAGCTTTATCTGTGGTAGATTTCGGTTCATAATAGTCACTATTTGGATCAAATTGCAGGCTATCTGGATGAGCATCAGAACAAATTTCGACTATTCCATAAATACCTGGTTCTTTACACGATGAATGCCAGAAAATTGCCAAATCTCCAATTTTCATCTGGTCGCGCATAAAGTTACGTGCTTGATAATTCCTGATTCCAAACCATTCTACTTTTTGCTCAGGCATATTTTGTAGATCATCAATACTAACTTCACCCGGCTCTGATTTCATTAACCAATACTGCATACTTATTCCCGAAAAATTTTGCTAACCTTGTTAATCAGAATTTTAACATTATCAATCATCTGCCTTACAATAAAATTAGCTTGTAATAAATATGATTTATATAGTAACGGTTTTATTTATTGAAAAATACCAATGATATATTGAAGTTTTGTGTTCTGTGCTTGCTAATTACTGGCGCAATACGCTAGCAGAGCATAGATTTCTAGCAATCTAGTTGACTTTGGAATAGTATTAATTACACCAACCGGTTAAAATGTTACATATAGCAGCTATTTGTAGGATTACAGCCTTGCTTCACCCAATCAATAAACAACATCAAAATTAACTGCTACATAGCTCCATAAGCTTTTATTTGTATCAATTTATTCGGTATGCCAGTGCCACTAACCTCTTGCCTAAATGTAGTGTCAGCTTTATCATATTCGATCGGAGTCAGTTTCATTGACTTTAACTCTAGACTTTTGGAAACCGTAGCTTGCTTCTGATATATACCATTTATTAACCAATTTTTACCAAGCCACAGGTTTGAAAAAGTTGAGGCACAATATTGAAAGTCAGCAATCAGTGGATTGTTGCTGGTAAATACTTTGTATAAGCCATCAAATCGGTTATCAATTTGACTATTTAAACTGATATATTTGTAATCGCAACCAATCAATATGCCATCTTGGTAAATATTAATCACTCCAAGTCCTTGTACATTACTCGCGGGATAAATTAAATATGGCCAGAAAACAGCATTAATTGGGTTTTTAGACTCTAGTACCAGATATTTGGCAGTATCACTATAAGCAGACTCTGGGTTTGCGATCTGGTTTGGAAGTAATGCGTAGTGAGTAAGCCTAGCTGGGAAATTACCAAAGCTGAAACCATAACTTTCCACATAGCTATCAAGGATAGGTGTCATAATTCTGCTGACATCAGGACGACAACGATCATTATTACAAATCTGTTTGCCACTTGTATCGGTCAATTTTTGCAATGAATCACGAATAAATCCAGCCACAAGAGTTGTTGTATGTGGAAATTGATTATACTTGCCTGAGCTTTCCTCCATATTGGCAATGACATCTTTCAGCATATAAAAATTAAGCTGATAGGCATAATAATTGAGCATTTTGGCTATTTGAGTCTTCATTCCAGGATCTTTGAGATAATATCCAGTTAGTAGATGTCCCAGATTACTGTTATTTGCCTGAGTTACCTGACCGGAATAGTTGCACTTCAGAGCGGGTTCAAAATCAAGGTTACGTATAAAACTTAATACGTCAGTGTAATTATTAAACACCTGTTCGGCAGCTAAGGAGTTAATTACCTTATCGCTGCAACTTGTTATATAAGAATCTACTGGCTGAATAACCTCCATCAAATCCTGAGCCTCCCACTCTTCATCCTTAACTGGCCAATCTCCAAGATTATAGCTGGCAGGACTAGCGATACCATAAATGGCAATACGTTTTGAATTCATATGTTCAACTTCGGTTAAGTATTGATAAAGATAATTAGCGTATAAATTACCTTGGCTATGTGGGATTAAAAGTACTGAATCCAGGCTTTTACTATAGTCATAATTGTTATTGGCATCTTTATTAATTAGTCGGATAAGGCTTTGTGCCACAGGTAGTGGTGGCGATACAATATTATGAAAACTCTGTCTAATCTGTTCACTGTTGCTGCCACCTATTTTATCAAGATAAGCTGCATATGAAGGCTGCAAAGTATTTTGTAGTTTAATATACTGTTTACTGTCTTTTGTATAATTTAATCCCACCAGTGCCATATACATTTTGGTATAGATCTCAAGGCTTATATTTTTTAATTCACCCTGATGCTGCTTTTGATAAAAAACATCCAGAACATTATTAAACAGGTTTAATGCCCATTTAATTGTGCCGGACTCAATGTCGGTACTTCTGGTTGGGTTATATACCACGTCCCATACAATGGCATTATTAACGTCTTTTACTTTGCTAGTATTTTTTAATGCTTTAATGTTATTTTTTGTATTATCTAGCGTAGTATCAACCCCATTAATATGTAATATATATAATTGGGGAACTTTATCAGCATAACCACCTGACATACAAAAACTAAAAACCAAACAAAGAATCACTTTATATAATGTTTTCATTTTAATACTCCTCATTTTGGCAACGTTCATCTTCAACACTCCCACCTAAACCAGTTCCTAATGGCTTCCAAGCAAAAGTAGTCTGTTCTAGATTTGAAATATATTTTTTTCTAATGAATTGATTTCTCATAAGATCCGAAATGGTGCTCCCAATCTTTAAAGAGTCTTGTATATCACCACTATTGTCGTAATAAGACATACATGTACTTGCCAAAGACCATTGCTTTAAGTGATTTAATCGTTGACTATCTGTAGTAGAATAAAATAATAAGTTTTCATAATATGCGGTTTTTATTGCAGCTTTAAGCATTTTTGGATTACTTTCTGGTACTATCTCAAGAATCGCTGCCAATATATCATTCCTTACCCCGTATGGATTATCAATTGGACCGATAAGCTCTGATATTGATTCAGATACGCGCAGTTTATCAATTACCGCTGTCTGGCTATTTGTCGGCACATTTTTTAGCTGTGGATAACGCTTCAACCACTCTATCGAAGATAGTAGTTCTGGTTCCTTGGCAATTCCTTCTGATTCAGAATTTTCTATTGTTGCAAGCTTAGCTTTAGGTACTTTTTTATTAATACTAATAGTCATTAATGCCAATGTGCTAATAATTAGAATTAAGATGATAATTTTTTTCATAACTTCCACTGGTAAAGATTAGATTGGGTTTTATCTTAAAATAGTATCAAATAAATATAATTTAAACTAGAGTAATTCTAAAATATAAATTAATATCGATTTAGCTCTTGCTTTTTAATTTTAAATATGATCTTACTCTTTTAAATGTAAGCATGCTACGATGTGCAACCTCCTGTAGAATTAACAAATCCTAATGATCAATTTTATTTGCTATGACTATATATGTCATCCAATTTCTTAAAATGTAATATACTATTTTTGTAGTGGATTAACAACAAAATATGATTTAATTTATCTGATATAGTGTACTTATTTTATAGCTATTCCGAAGTTAAAAACCATTTTAAGTTACAATTATTAGCTTAACCATATTTATTAGGAAAATTAGATGGCTTATATTGAATCTTCAGGAAAGCAGCCAAGTCTGTTTTCGGCAATTGCCATTGGCGTTGGTTGTATTGTCGGAAGTGGCTGGCTTTTTGCCAGTTATAAGGCAGCAAAGTTTGCTGGTCCAGTTGCCATCGGTTCGTGGATCATTGGTGCATTTCTTGCTCTTTTAATAGCACTATTACTTGCGGAAATTGCTACTTTTTATTCAAAAGAAACTGGGTTATTTGCACGCTTGCTTACTTTAACCCATAATAGTGATTACGGTTTTATAATTTCATCTTCAAACTGGTTTGCCACCATCATTACTATTCCGGCAGAAGCTGAAGCTTCTATTCAGTATCTGGCTCAAGCTTTTCCCTCGATGAGTGAGAATGTATTTAATAATAATCATTTTACGATGTTTGGTATTGCTTTAGTTTGCCTCCTAATGCTTATTTATGGCTTACTTAATTATTGGGGAATTAAGCTTCTAACGAAGGCTAATAATACCATTACGGTAATTAAGCTGACTGTTCCTGCCTTAACTGCGATCATTTTTATGGCAGCTGCATTTCACCCCGGTAACTTTAGCTCCTATAAAGGTACTATTGCACCATATGGTTATGACAAAATGTTTACGGCTGTTGTAACGTGTGGGATATTTTATTCGTTTTATGGCTTTAGCATGATCACTGTTTTTTCTAAGGAATTAAAAAACCCCCAGCGCAATATACCTCTTGCATTGGCTGGCTCAGTTATAATTTGCCTAGTTATTTATCTAATGCTACAGATATCTTTTATAGGAGCAGTAGTACCAGCAAGTATTATCAGTGGCTGGCATGTGCTTGACTTTAATTCTCCATTAGCCCAATTAGCAATTATACTAGGCATTAATTGGATTGCAATTATATTGTATGTTGATGCTGCAATTAGTCCATCAGGAACTGGTATTGTTTTTGTCGGGTCTAGTGCTCGGATTTTTACTGGAATGGCGGAAGACAGACAAATGCCTTCAGTATTTGCCAAAGAGCATCCTATTCATGGCATTTCACGCCTTTCTATTGCAGCAACTTTAATTTTCTGTATGATACTAGTGGTTTTCTTTGATAATTGGGACAAAATTATGATTGTTGTCTCTGTCTTTCAGTTAATTTCATGCTTGGCTGTTCCGATTGCTTTTTGTAAGCTTAGAAAGATGTATCCTGAAGAAGTCAGACCTTTTCGTATGCCTGGTGGAGTTGTGTGTAGCTATATCGCATATATTGCAGTAAGTTATTTGCTGGTACAGTGTGGACTTTTGCCTCTAGTATTGTCACTAGTTCTTCATGTTGTATTTTTTGTAATTTATTGTTCGGTTTATTATCGGGGATTTTCAAAATCTGTGATGGCGGCACTTTCATCATGGTCGATGTTTGCTTATATGGCGTTGTTGACAGTATTTGGCTACATGCAGGATCAGGGTATTTTAGAGCAGCAACCAGGTAATCTAGTTGGTTTTGTTATTCTAGTCAGTATTTTGTATTATTTTCTGATAAATCAGAAAAGCTATCAAAATTAAGTAAGGCGGGTTAATACCGCCTTACTTAATTTGCATCTATTGTTTAATATTTGCATTTATCTGTTGAAGAAATCTTTCGTCTATCATGCCACTTAAATACTGTAGTTGAACTTCAGATAACAGATATTTATACCTGGATTGTTGATATTCCTTGAATGTTTGAAAGTAGTCTTTTTGTGCGTTAACTAGATTCACACTGTTCCGAATACCAACTTGATAGCCAAGTTTATCTGAGTCAACTTTGGTTTTTGCGGATTTTAAGGCTGCTTTTTGCGCCTGCACAAAGCTTACCCCATTTGCGACGTTCCAGTATGCATTCCGAATATTCTGATCTGTTTGACGCTGAACGCTGGTTAATTGTTCCTGCGATGATTCAAATATTGCCGCAGCTTGTCTAGTTTTTGCGTTTACTTCACCACCTGAATAAATTGGTACACTTAACTGTAAGCCAACGTAGCCAACAGTATAGCTCGAAATAGGGCTTCCGGCAACATTTATTATTGATTGCAATTGATTGCTGGTTGCATTTGTATTATCTATAGAACCAGTATCTTGATACATGTATTGTGCTAGAAGATTTATTGTTGGCAAGTGACCTGATCTGGCAATACTAATATCCTGTTTTGCCATGACTAGTTGTTTATTGGCTATTTTTACGTTTAAATTGCCACTTTCTGCCATTTGTGCCCAGAGGTTTGAATCTTGTGGAACTGGTAATTTCAGCTCAATATCAGTTTGCAATGGTTGAATCAAATCTGGGTTAAGCCCGGTGAGATTGCGAAAAATATTTTTCTTGTAAATTAAATTGTTTTCATCCTGAAGCTCCTGTGCCATAGAGGCATCATATGCTGCTTGAGCATCATTAACATCAACCACAGGTACGGTGCCAACCTGAAATGCTTCTTTTGCTTGAATTAATTGTTGCTCTAATGCTTTTGCCGTCATCTGAGTCGCTAATAAAACATCTTCTGCATAAAGAACATCAAAATAAGCTTGGGCAACATCAACCATTAATTGTTGTCGGGCATTTTCTAACTGTAACGTTGATAATTGGGCAGAAAATTTACTGCGTGTATATGTAGAAAATTTACTAAAATCAAAGACAACTTGATTTAATTGTGCTCCGTATATTGGTTGATGGTAGAAAGCGTACATCCCTGCACCTGAGACATAGTTTTCACTTAAAGTAACATTTGCATTTACTTGTGGTAATATTGCCGCACGCGAAATATTTGGGTTTTCTTGTCCAGCGTCATTAGTTGCAACAGCTTTTAAATAGTCTGCATTAAAAACCAAAGCCTTCTGATATGCTTCAAATAAGTCAACAGCATATGTCGTAAAGATTGGAGAAAAATAGAGAATACTTAGTAGAAGTTTTTTTTTCATAGCTGTATATTATACCCTGTTTTAAGCATCTTATCTGCGCAAAATGTATGAATAATACTTGAGGCTGCTAGTGCTTGCTGCTTAATGCTATAATACTATTAAAAATAATAATTAAAGCCATAATGGTAACCTTGGTGCGAATAAATTAATCAGTTTAAATCTGTTTATATTTGTAACCTTTATTATTTACTCAAAGAGGCAGAATAATGTATGATGACTTATTAATGTTTGTGAAACTTGTTGCTTTAGGTAGCTTTAGCCAGACCGCAAAGGACTATAATACTTCTCAGCCTACGATAACAAGGAGAATACAGGCATTAGAGCAGGCCTTAGGTATGCAGTTGTTAAAGCGTAACACTCGAAATATTGAATTAACTGTTGCCGGGCATAAGTTATATGAAAGTGTTAGAGGTTATAAATTTTCAATTGATAATATAATCAGAAATTTACGTACTAGTGAAGGAAATTTGAAAGAGCGAATCCGGATTGCCTTGCCACCAGCGATGTCTTTTTATGTAATTTCCCCTTATATTGGTGAATTTATGGCAAAAAATCCCGATATTTCCTTAGATATTATCTATCAACGTTCAGCAGTTGATTTGGTAACTCAAAATCTTGATTTGGCAGTTAATGCTAATCCACCAACTTCACAAGTAGTAAAAATAAAGTTACTTCATAAAGCGCATTTTCAGCTTTATGCGAGCAAGGACTACGTGAAGCGTTATGGGTTACCAAAATCAATGGCAGAGTTAGCTTCGCACACGGTTATAGGTATGATAAATAGCGATGACACTGTCACAAAAGTTTTATATGCCAATCATATAAAAACAGGTGAACAGATTGCGCTTGATAATCATAGCTGTAGAATTCTTAGTAATGAAGGGCTTAATATCCACCAGATTGTAAATAGTGGTTATGCGATTGGCGGATTATGGGATACATTACTATTAAATGATACCGCCAGTCAAGGGTTAGTAAAAGTTTTTCCAGAGTATACCTTTAGTGAAATTCCATATTTTCTGATTCGGGATGCCGAAAATAAATCTGCAAATTTAGAGGCTTTAATTAAATTTATTGAAGAGTGCTTTGAGCGGATAAAGCCTAAAGATTAATTTTAACGGAATGCCCAGAACTTACTGATTAAAAAGCTGATAAATGGTGTGATAAACGTTGGAATCACGCCATATTCTGGAGCTAACATGAATATCTTAGTTAGGATCCGGACTCCACCAACATTTATACACATGCCAATTATTGATGTAATCATAAATTTGGTAAATTCACGTTTCGAAAAGCGATGCTTTTTAAAAGTATATTTAATATGCCCATAGTAGGCGATAAACATTCCCACTGCACTTCCTAAAATCATTGAAACAGAAGGAAAGACGTGGAAATAACGGTGTAAAATCCAATAAGCAAAATCTTGAAAAAAGAGAGCTGTAAGTCCGACAATCCCATATATCGCAATTTCTCGAATGTGTTTACGTTTTATTTTTTTCACGTGTTGGTGTATCATAAGCGTGGGAAACCTTTTTTGGCAAAAACTTGTAAGAGTGAGATAGCTGCAGGCGTAATTCCTGAGATTCGTGATGCCTGTCCTAATGTTTCCGGCTGATGATGTTTGAGTTTTTGTACAACTTCTGCGGAAAGCCCACTTATTTTATCATAATCAACATTAGAAGGAATCTTTTGTTGGTCAAGCTGGAGGTTTTTACCTACCTCATCATTCTGGCGGGCGATATAGCCTGCATATTTTATCTGGATTGCTACTTGTTCAGTTATGCGAGTATCATTGCATTCTAGTGGAATAAACCCCGGTAGCTTTGATAAATCTTGATAGTCAAATTCTGGACGTTTTAGCATATCATGCATTGAGTATTCTCTATCAATCCGTTTGCCGAATAATGCTTCATATTCGGTACCATTAATGTTTTCAGGATAAACAAAAATTTTCTTTAATCGCTCAGTTTCTTTTCCGATAGTTTCTTGTTTATAGCAAAAGGTATTCCATTGCTGATCTGTGATTACTCCGAGTTTTCGTCCGATTTCTGTTAACCGGAAATCAGCATTGTCTTCACGTAGCTGTAAGCGGTATTCAGCACGTGAAGTAAACATACGATATGGTTCGTTAACTCCTTTGGTTATCAAATCATCAACTAAAACCCCAAGATAAGCTTCATTTCGCATTGGACACCAGCTTTCTTGTTCTTTCACCATTAGCCCTGCATTTATACCTGCCAATAAGCCTTGTGCCGCCGCTTCTTCATATCCGGTAGTACCATTTATTTGCCCAGCAAAAAATAATCCAGAAATGAGCTTTGATTCAAGGCTTGATTTTAGATATGTTGGATTGAAGTAATCATATTCAATTGCATAACCAGGTCTTAATATATGTGCATTTTCGAGTCCATTCATTGAGCGAACCAGTTTTAGTTGAATATCAAACGGTAACGATGTTGAAATACCATTAGGGTAGTATTCGTTGGTAGTTAACCCTTCTGGTTCAAGAAAGATCTGATGCGATTCCTTATCCGCAAAACGGTTTACTTTATCTTCTATTGATGGGCAATAACGTGGACCAACACCTTCAATTACACCAGTAAACATTGGTGAGCGATCAAAGCCACTACGAATGATTTCATGTGTTTGTGGGTTGGTGTGAGTAATCCAGCACGGAATCTGCTTTGGATGCATCTCCTGATTACCTAGAAAAGAAAATATGGGCGTGGGTGTATCTCCTGGCTGTTCTTCAAGTTTGCTAAAATCAATGGTTCTGCCATCAATCCGCGGTGGAGTTCCTGTTTTTAGTCTTCCAACAGGCAGTTCATAATCACGTAACCGTTCTGACAAGCGTACTGCAGCCGGATCGCCAGCTCTTCCTCCAGTATAGTTCTGAAGCCCGATATGAATTCGCCCACCAAGGAAAGTTCCTGAAGTTAATACTACTGCTTTGGACTTGAAAATGATTCCGCTCTGGGTCATAATACCAGTTATCTGATCTTTTTCGATCAATAAATCATCGACTGCTTGTTGGAATAAGGTCAGATTTGCTTGATTTTCAAGAGTACTTCTTACATATGCCTTATATAGTATTCGGTCAGCTTGAGCGCGAGTTGCTCGGACAGCGGGTCCCTTGCTTGAATTTAATATTCTAAATTGGATTCCGGCATGGTCTGTGGCGATGGCCATTACACCACCCAAGGCATCAACTTCTTTTACCAGATGTCCTTTACCTATTCCACCAATTGATGGGTTACATGACATTTGACCAAGGGTTTCAATATTGTGTGTAATGAGAAGAGTCTCTAAGCCCATCCTGCTGGTTGCTAGAGCAGCCTCAGTTCCAGCATGTCCTCCGCCAACCACAATTATGTCAAACTGTTTATCAAAAATCATCTGAAGTACAACTCGTAACAAAAAATATTAGCTCGTGATTATAGCATATTGAGATTTTTGATTATTATCTCTAATCTGGAGCCGTTTTAGCTAAGAGCTTTTATGGTTTAATGGTGGCGAAAACGGTTGGAAAGCATGAAGTATTGGCTATTTGATTAATAAACTGCGCTATTATGTAGTAAAACGCAACAGCGAGTTTTTGTTGTGTAATATACTAATTTGATTCAATTTATTTATTTAAATTTAAAAAAATATTTATGAAGTGTCAGTAGATTTGATGGCTAGACTTGGTTTTAAGTCAGTGATTATTTTATAATATCGTCAGAGGAAACGGCAATTGTAGTTTTTGGCTATTATTGTCAAGTCACAGCAAGGGATGTGGCAAACAAAGCAAAAATGAATGGTTGTCTAATTGTATAAATTAGTCTGAACAAAATACAAAAAGGAAATAGAATTATGAAAAAAATTTTAGGCGCGATATTAGGTTTGGCTTCTTTTGCTGCTTTCGCAGGTAACGCTGATAATGCAGTTTACCTTACTGGTAACATTGGTATGAATACTTCATACAGCAGCAGCACTGGTGCATCTAACGGTACAGTAGGTCAAAGTGGTGGTTATTTCCTTGGTGCTAACTTCGGTGTGAACGTTAATCGTTACCTTGGTCTTGAAGTTGGTTACACTAATGCATGGATTAACTATGGTGGTGCTACTCCAGCTGGTTCTAGCGTTCCATTTGGTGTTGCTCAATATGGTTTGACTGATTTTGCTGTACGTGGTACTATTCCTCTAGGTGAAACTTTTGATCTTTATGGTCGTATTGGTATCGCTGGTTATGATAATAATCCTAGCGGAACTGCAATCTCTGTTCAAAACTTAGGCGCTTTATATGGTATGGGTGCTGAGTGGAATTTGTCTAAACAGTGGGCTCTTTCTCTTGAATATTGGGGCGCTACTGGTAGCACTGCTTTCTCTAGCGGAAACATTCAAGGTGGTGTTAAATTCGGTTTCTAATAAACCAGGTTTATTTTATAAAAAGATCACTTCTCCTTCAGAGTGGTCTTTTTTCATTTTATGTCTTAAAACATATATTAAACTAAAATTATGATTGTTTTTTTATAGCTTTAGAATGTAGGTGGTGGGATTATTTATCAGGGTAGGTAATAACTTTTAGTTATTGTTATTTTTTTGTGTTTTTGGCTTACTACTATTAATACCCTTGCCATCATTATTGAAAGAGTTTTCTTCGGGAAATTCAGAGCTTGAGGCTAATCTTGAATTAACCGTTGGACTGTTAATTTCATCTGCTTGTATATCATAGGCATACCCACCTAATAAACTAAGCATCATAATAAATCTTTTCATCTTCTATATATCTTTTTACAATTATCTAATTCGTAATTCTATCATAGCAGATTATTAATTGCAAATACGCAGATTAATAAGAAATTTAAATTAAAACTATCGCCCTAAAAGTCAGCATTTGGGTGTTCTTTGGGTTTTTTAGGAAGATAATTTGCAACTCACGATAAGGGGAAATGATTTATTGAAACCTGTCTTTATCTACAAATTAAGCTATAATAACTTGCTGTATTTGTATCAATTTTTTGGTAAGCGATAATATTTATCATATTGTTATGGATCAATGTTTCTTTTGATGTGCATTGGCTTGATATTAATCGGGTTAATCCTGAATTTCTGAATTTAAGAAGAAAGAGTGTATGAGAAAAAAGATATCTGCAATTTTTTGGGATATGGATGGAACACTTGTCGATAGTGAAGCTCTTCATAATGAATCTTCAGAGTATGCTACAAAAATGATTGTTAGCAAGTATCCATTAGTTGTTAGCTCAATTAGGATTGACCCAACTGGTTTAAGTAATGAAACTGTATTTTCATTGCTTTTTGAAACTGAGGAACAAAAGGTTGAATCACATATATTTAAAGAGTGGGAACAATTGGCGGTTAATTATGTAATTGAACGAATCACCACTGATCATGGCATCGCTCAGTCATTGAAGTTATTTGAGTATTTTCATCAGAAAGGTATTTCCCAAAGTATAGTGAGTAATTCTCCTAGTAAATTGGTAGAACATACGGTTAGTACCCTAAAAATCAGAGATAAATGTCGTTACTTATTTAGTCGTGATAGCGTTCAATATGGAAAACCAGATCCATCTTTATATCTGAATGCAATTCGATTGCATGAGGTTGACTCAGATAAAGCCCTTGCATTTGAGGATAGCGGTTCTGGAATAACGGCAGCTAGGGCTGCTGGATTAAATATCGTTGGAATAGGGGAACCAAGTAGTAAGCATAATCCTGATCATACCTGTTTATTAACTCAAAATGATTGGCTTATAAATCTCGAAAAACACTACTTTTTTTAGAGGGGTAAAGAATGCATAAAAAATTGGCCGTATTATTTGGCTTTATTCCATGGGTGGTATTTTCAGAGTTATATGCATCAACGACAAAAGAAATAATTGAGGCATCTTTGGCTGCATTAGCAACGATGGTTATTCTTGACTGGCATCAATTAAAAAAAGGATTTTGGTTACCATTAGCTTCAGCGATTTATTTTATCTTGGTTGCATTAAATGGTATTTTTGATTTTTTCCCTTGGGCTATAACTCATCCGGCAGCCGTGATTAATCTTGCATTGGCTATAATAGTCTGGTTGTCTTTAATTATGAAACGTCCCTTTACATTGCAGTATGCTAGGGAAGAAGTTGAGGTCGCTTTTTGGAAAAGTCCGTTATTTATTAAAACCAATTATTATCTGACTCTTATGTGGGCAATAATGATGACAGTTTCTGCATTGCCCTCCGTATTTATCCCCGAGAAAATTTATGCTAATTCGTGGTTTTGGGGTATGTTTTCAATACAGCTTGTCTTGGATTGGCTTTCTTCCTTAATAAAAAAATGCAGGGCTGGATTATGGGCTGGAATTTTTGGTCCAATGTCCGTAAATTACCCCCAGTTAATTCTCCGTATTTGGAAGGTGGGCATAAGCCAGTACTTGATGAGGTTGAACTTCATGATCCTCAGGTGATAGGAGAAATTCCTACACAGTTAAATGGTCAATATTTACGTAATGGACCAAACCCATACTTTACTCCATATACTTATACTTATCCAATTGATGGTGATGGTATGATACATCGAATTAGCATTAAAGATGGCAAAGTTAGCTATAAGAATGCATTTGTCAAGACGAATGGGTTACAAGCAGAATTGAAGGCTGGTAAAGCACTTTATGGTGGCATTGCATTACCGATCCCTCCTGATCCCAAATATGTAAAAACTGATGAGACAGGTAAAAGTAGTGCTAGCATTCATATAGTAAAGTGGGGCAATAATTTACTTGCTTTGTATGAGACAACGCCAGCATACCTTTTAGATAATAACCTTGCAACTATCGGCGAATTCCAGCCCGATGGTAGAGATTCGCCATTTAATGTGAATGCGCATCACCGGGTAGACCCTAAGACCGGGCAAATTTATATGTTTATTTACAATACTTATGGAGTTCCTCTGACGCTCTATGAGTTTAATCAAGATTACCAGCTAATAAAATCGGTCGATGTTGAGAAGCCTCAGAATACCATGATTCATGATTTTCTAATTACTGAAAACTATATCATTATCTTTGATATGCCAGCAATTTTTAATGTTGCGGGGAATGATGGTTCCGAGCCGTTCTTTGCCTTTTATCCAGATAAGTCAGTAACTATTATTTTAGTTAAGCGCAGTGATTATTCTATCTCCAGAATAGAAAACATTCCAAGTTTCTTTGTTTATCACTTTGTTAATGCCTATGAGGAAGATAATAAGATCATCTTTGATATGGTGTTACATAAGAAATTAAATTTAAATCCAGCATTAAATGAAAATAACATACCACCAGCATTATATCGTGGAAGTATTGATCTTGAAACTTTACACTATCAGCATAAATGTTTGTGTGATAGTCTGATAGTTGAATTTCCTAGTTATAATCTTGATTATTGTGCACAAAAGTATCAGTTTGCTTATCTGGTTGCTAAGAAACCTGATAATGCAGGTGGATTTAATTTGCTGATAAAATATGATCTGGTTAATAATAAGTTTATCTATACGGATTTTGGAGCTGATACTGAGATTGGCGAGGCAACGTTTGTCACCGCGAGAGATAGCTCGAATGATGAAGATGATGGTTATTTGGTATTATTTGTTTATTGTAAATCTAGCGATTGTAGTGATTTCGTAGTTTTAAATGCAAAAAATATGCAGGAAATTGCTAGAGTTAAATTGCCACGGAGAGTACCACATGGTTTGCATGGTAGCTGGATAGCTGCAAAATAGATTATTCTACTTGAATTTTTATTGGAGAAAATTATGTCAAAGAAATTGGTGTTTTATACAAATCCAAGGTCTCGAGGTCGGATTGTCCGCTGGATGCTTGAAGAATTGGGTATTAATTATGAAACTAAGGTGATTGAGTATGGTGCTGCAATGAAGTCTCCAGAATACCTTGCTATTAATCCAATGGGTAAAGTCCCGGCTATTCAGTATGGAGAAGAGGTTGTAACCGAAAGTGCTGCAATATGTACTTATCTAGCGGAAACCTTTCCTGATGCAGGTTTGGCACCGCTACCTGAAGAGAAGGGGAATTATTATCGCTGGTTATTTTTTGCGGCTGGTCCACTGGAGCAAGCTACTGCATTAAAAGGATTGGATATCAATATCCCTGCTGAAAAACAAGGAATGCTTGGCTTTGGGAATTTTGAGATTACCCTAAATGCTCTTTCTAAGGCACTTATGGATAACCCATATATAGCTGGTAACAGATTCACTGCTGCTGATGTTTATGTCGGGTTAAGTATTGGATGGGGAATGCAATTTGGCATGATAGAGAAACGTTCAGAATTTGTAGAGTATTGGGAGCGAATCAGTCAACGTCCGGCTTATTTACGTGCACAAAAACTTGATGATGAATTAATACCGAAGGCATAACTCATTCACACTATTTAGAGTTATTTGCCTGCATATAAATTTTTGTAAACATTATTACCATATCGAGTATAGTTATCAAAGAATCCGGTGTACCATTGGTTTAATGAGACACCGATTTTTTCTGACGCTACTATATCTTCTGGGGAGTTAATGCCACCACTACGAATAACGTGAAATTCTTGCTGCGGCTTAATTCTCCTAACTTCATTTACCGCCGTTGCACATAAAGTTAGGGAGTTATTACCTAAGACTTTACCGCTTACTCCACCACCAAACGTTTGGGTAAAATAATCAAATAATTTACGATCATCTAAATCAATCCAGTGTCTTAAATCCACATAGTTTGTTGATGTATTTCCAAGATTTATCCCATCAAAACCTAAATTGATTGCACTATGAATGATTTCGACTAAGGCATTCTCATCAATATCATTCGAGATTTTCAAAATAATCGGTAATTTACGCTGTCTTTTTTGTAGGAAAGCAATACTAATTTGCTCTATTCTGGGAATTATATTTCCGCCGCCAGCTTTTATATTTGGACAGCTTTCATTTAATTCAAGAAAATCAATTTGTGGGTTGTCATGATAAAGCCAGAGACTATTTATTAAATGCTCGATTCCTTCGCTTTCAGCGTAATCTGGTGAACGCATTACGCTCCAACCAATTGGACAATCAGCGAGCTTACTCTCTGTGATGATTTTTTTATGTAGTTTATCATCACCGAGATTAGGTAATCCAAGCCAGTTGATTGCTGCACCAGATTTTGGCAGGCTAATAAATGGTAAGTCAATGCCATTCTTACTATTACCATTTCGAGGGTTAGCTGTCGATGTACCACCGATGTAGAATCCAGCACCTAATTTGGCAACTGTGTCGTAACCTTCACCGTTTTTAAACATGCCTGCCGAATTACCTAATGGTGTGCGAAATTTAATTCCCCATAATGTTTTGCTTAACCGATTATTCTCGGAGAATGTATCGGTTTGTATAAATTTCTGTTTACTAAATTGTTGCATAAAAAACAAACGTCCGCGCGAAGCAATTTTGATTTGCTGGGATACAGGTAATTTGGATAATATAGGTAATAAACAGTGATAGAATCGGGAATAATAATACGCGGGCAGATTAAACAAGGGTTTTTCCATAGTATATGTTGTAAATTTACACGTATGTTAAAAAATAATTATAGTTCAATATTAAACAGTTACATGTTATAAATTTTTTGAATTAAATAAATATAAATTTACATAAAATAATCAATAATTTAACTAAGTTGCTTCAATTATTATACAATATGTTTATCAATAAGTTTCAAATTTACATAAAATAACATTGTCAATTTGGAATTTATCTACTCAAAGTCCTGAAGTAAATGGCATGGAGGTTATCATGCTTGAACAGACAATTAAGCTTTTTCTCGAAAATTTTCCGATCATAATGTATATTTCCGCTATTGTATTGTCATTATTCAGTGGTGGGCAAACCCATAAGCGCTTGTTTACACTAATGCTTTTTATGGCAGTAGGATTATCTGGGGTTTGGGGCTTTATTATGCATGCTTTTTTCCCGGCCATTGCCTCACAGCAGATTGGTTGGCAGGCTAATTCCTTTGAATTTGAAGTTGGGCTTGCTAATCTTGCATTAGGGGTTACAGGAATAATTGCGGCATTTGCCTCTTGGAGTTATCGTGCTGCAGTCACTACTGCTACAGCTATTTTCTTATGGGGCGCAGCATTTGGGCATATTAGGCAAATTATTCTCTTGCACAATTATAACCCGGGAAATGCTGGCACAATTCTAATTAGCGATATTCTGATACCATTAACGTTACTGGTTTTATTAGCTTTAAATTATACTCAGGTAAGAAAAGATTTAATTTATTTTAGCTAATCCTTCCAGTAGGATACGGGTAACATTGATTCCTGTATCACGAAAGATTTGCTGGGCTCCTGTTGGGCTGGTTATATTTATTTCAGTCAGGCATTTGCCAATTACATCTATTCCCACAAAAGAGATATTGTGTGCCGATAACCATTTTGCAACTGGCATAGCTATTTCATAGTCACTTTCGACAAGTCGGTGTACTTCTCCTCTGCCACCAACAGCCAGATTGCCGCGAATTTGACCATTTTGAGGTATCCGGTATAGACAGTAATCAATGATTTTTCCATTAACGATAAATATTCGTTTGTCTCCGAGTACTACTTCGGGGATAAATTTCTGCACCATTATGCTTTGAGAGTAGTAGTCAGTAAGGTTTTCTAAAATTGCTGCCTGATTGGGATCTTCTGGACTAATTTTAAATACGCCCCGTCCTGCCATCATATCTATTGGTTTTGCAACACAATTACCATATTTGGCAATGAAGTCAAAAATAACTTTTTTATCTCTACTAACTAGTGTTGGAGTGATCAACTCCGGAAAGTTAAGGATAGCTAGTTTTTCATTGAAATTACGCAGACATGCAGCAGGATTTACCACTTTAACACCAGCTTTTTCTGCAAATTCAAGTATTTGGGTTAGGTAATAATATTCCATATCAAATGGTGGGTCATTGCGTACCATGATAATATCGAAGTTCTGTAAATTCACATGCTCATTAGCCTCAATTACATTTACCCAGTCTAATGTGCTGTGAATTAAACTTGTACCATGATTTATTTCTAAGGTTCTGACGCTTGCATAGGGCTTATTATTTTCCAGAAATAATTCTTTCGGTTGACAATTATAAATTTCATAGCCAAGATCTTTTGCCGTTAACATGAGGAGATAGGTTGTATCACCATTGATATTAAACTTGTCTATTGGGTCGGAAATGATAAGTAGTTTTGGCATATTATTAATCAATTTAAAATTATATTAATACAGAAGTCCATTTTATTCTGTATTTTATGGTTATTGGAAAGTTGTATTATAGCGCAAAAGCTCTGATTGATTCAAAACATAAATCAATGCTCAGGTTGAATGTATTAAATTATGCTAAAATATCGGCAATAGTCTATTAATTTTGTAAGGTATTTAAAATGGGGTTCAAAGTAACAATTACTCCCAGCAATATTGAGTTTAATGCAGAAGCAGAGGATTTTATTTTAGATGCAGCATTGGCGGCTAAGGTTAATTTTCCACATGGCTGTAAAAATGGTGCGTGTGCTGCATGTAAATGCAAAATAACTAGTGGCGAAATAAGTCTAGCTGAATATAATAAAGCAGTATTGACCGATGAAGAAATTGCTGAAGGTTATACTTTATTATGTAAGTCTCATGCAGAAAGCGATATTATTATAGATCTGCCTGGGTTTGTTAATGGCTTTCCAATCCGTACCTTGCCTGCAAAAATTGAAGCTATTGATAAAATTGGTACCGTTGCGATTTTAAAATTAAAGCTACCAGCTAATCAGCAGTTTAATTTTTATGCCGGACAATACATTGATATTATGTATAACGGTAAAAACCGCAGCTATTCTTTGGCTAATAGCCCAAGCGAATCTGGGGGCGTAGAATTGCACATTCGGTTTCGCCCAGGTGGGGCATTCTCCGAAGCTGTATGGAATGAGTTAAAAGTCGGGCAGATATTGCGTTTCACCGGACCTCTAGGCAGCTTTACACTGAAAAATAGCGACAAGAAAATAATGATGGTCTGTACTGGTACTGGCTTTGCTCCGATAAAATCAATTTTGGAGTATATGGTAGCTACTAACAATCAACGACCGATAGAGTTGATTTGGGGTAATTATACAGCTGAAGATTTTTATCATACTGAATTCCTTGAAAAGTGGGCAAAAGAATTGAACTTCACAGCTAAACTATGTATAAATGAAGGTAATCATTCTGAATATTATACTGGTATGGTTACAGATTATATTGTGGAGAATTTTACAGATCTTAGTGACTATGAAATATACGCCTGCGGAAATGTTGCGATGATAGAAAATCTTTATGTTGTTGCCCGCTCACAATTGCAATTGGGTAAGACAGATTTCTATTCTGATGCTTTTACGCCTTCTCCTGACAGTATTTGACTTTAATATTAGTATATGATACGTTTATTTGTTGTTATAATTTCTTCGCTTGGTATTTTAGTTGCCTGTGGTTATAAAGGACCATTGTATTTACCTAAGAAAAATAATAATCCGCCATCGGCAGCTACTTCGGTTCCAATAAAAGCTGAATCTACCCCAGCAGTGGCTGAATCAGCAATTAATAACAAAAATAAAGAATCATGATGTGGACTAGAAATAATAAACCCGGTAAAGTTTTACCGGGTTTATTATTATCTTCTAGCTTGGTATTGTCTTATTTTTGTTTTTGGGCTAAGTATAGAAAAGTTCCCGTTACGCCAAATAATACCAGAACCACTGAGCCATAGATGGCTGCATAAATTAAATCACTCATGATTGCTTTCCTCTTATATTATTACAGAATTATACTTTAAACCTGAGCTAAATGCAATAATCTATACGTCTGTTTATCATGGTTGCTTCAGATATGAAAGGGAATTTTTCCTGCCTAAGTATAAAAGAATACGTTATAAAAGAAGTCTGGTAGTTCCCCTTTGGCTTTATCTATCATAAAAATTTTCATATGTGCAAAATTACACAAATATATGTGTGACATTGGTTATTTACACACAGGTGTTGGTTTAGTAAAATATCGGTGTAAGCAAAAAATAAATTTTAACTCAAGGGGTTTCATATGAAAAAATTCGCACAAATCACGATTCTTCTTACTTCAGTTTTAACTTTAGTTGCATGTAATAATAATGTTGGTAACCAAGGATTTAATCAGCAAAACCATCCAATGACAACAGATACAATAGCTGCTGTTGAATCTACGCCAGCAACACCAACTCCGGTCGTACCTGCCGGATTTGAAACTGATGCAGCGAGCTGTACTGCTAATGGTGGTAAATTGTTAGTTGGTGTAGTTACTGATACTCCATGGTATGAAAGTAGTAATGATATTATGCAGGGTGTAGAGTTATCACATACCCATATACTGGTACTGCCATTAGCTGAGGCTGGTAGTAAAAGTCTTTATGATATTGCAGCTGATAATGTCTTTGCTACAGGCTATGACCAGGCACAGCCATTGCAGGAAGTACCAAATCCGCTAAATACATTAACCCCGGGAACTACAATAGAAGCTTGTGGGATTACCTACACTCAGACACCGAATGCCCAATCTCCAGCTAGTCAGGGAATTCACTTTGTACATATCAATAATAATCCAATTGTACCGGGTAAAACTGATAATGGCTGGTTAAAAATAGTAAATAATAATGGTACGCTAAGCGATAATTTGGAAGCAAATCCTGAATATCTTTATCTTTGGAATTAATAGCTTACGCTATGATGATTATTGCTCTTTAGAGAATATTTGCCCGATTGTATGATCGGGCTTTTGCGTATAAACTAGGTGAAAGTATTATTTAAATAGGTATTTGTTATACCTTTATAATCCGATTATTTGTTTAAAAGCGATTGCCTGATATTGATCCGACGATGAAAAACCACTACAATTGGATAGTGTTTGGTCAATATTCACGTCACAAATATAAATACTGGGATACAAATTGTTTTTATTTGTTATTATGTATGCGTGATTATTGTTGAAGACAATATTTATTGGCGTATAGAGATTACTTACTGCCGTTTTACATGCATTTAAAGAACCATCTCCCAGAATCTGGCAAGAGGTTATCTTTCCTTCTCCCGTTGAATTATTAACTATACTTGTATAATAGAGGTAGTTATTATAAATAGAAATACCTGTGGACTGATTAAGATTGCTTAGGAGATTTGCGCACTGGATTAAATTTCCATTAGTGTTGATTTGACATTTTGAAATTGAACCAGTGTTAGTATATGATGAACGCGTATATGGACTACTAATATATGCGTTGTTTTCTACGGTGGTGATATTCCATGGGAAATTGAACCCGGTGGCAGTGGTAGAACATTCTTCTAAAGAAGCAGTTAATTTATTTACTCTACATTTTGAAATATAGCCACTGTTTAAAGAAGTAGTGCTATTATTTATATTGGTAATATAAGCATAGTTATAATCTTTAGTAAAGGCTAGCCCATGTGGCCAGTTAAATCCATTGGCAACGGTTTCACATCCTGAGAGTGTATGCATTGGCCCATTCGTATTGCATCGTGAAACGGAATTTATCAACAAACTGCCGCTATTAGCAGAATTAACTACATATGCATATCCATTGATAAAGGTAATTGCGGTTGGTAAATCAAAAAAAGTACTCCAATTATATTCATTAGTAAAGCTTCCATCTGAGTTCATTTTTGTTGTTGTAGCCCTACCATTTGATGAAATCATATATGAATATGTAGCCATCGATGGTGGTGTTGGACTAGGCGTCGGCGAGACTGGGCTCGGTACTGGTGCGGGTGCAGGGGTAGGAACCGGAGTTGGTGTAGGTGATGGGTTTGGAGTTGGTGCTGGAGCCGAACTTTGGTTATTACTACCGCCATTACAAGCTAGTAGTATTATAGTTGAAATTGTGGTTATGTATAGGAATCGAGTATTCATAATTTTCTTCTCTTATTATTTGTCTTATAATTGGTACAGATATTATTTTACACCATTTTAATGGTTAATAACATTTTAAATATAATTGTATTCACCATTTTAGTGTTTTGATATTGATTGATAATATGGTTA
Source organism: Aquella oligotrophica (assembly GCF_002892535.1). Taxonomy (NCBI): domain Bacteria; kingdom Pseudomonadati; phylum Pseudomonadota; class Betaproteobacteria; order Neisseriales; family Neisseriaceae; genus Aquella; species Aquella oligotrophica. The sequence goes on from NZ_CP024847.1 coordinate 313,002, forward strand.
CATTTATTAGCTATATAATATCTCTCAAGAAATATAATAATGGCTGATGATATAAGTGTTAAATTAGGGCAATTTATAAAATTAACTAGGATGAAGAAAAGCATTACTCAGGAAGAGTTAGCTTGGCGTTGTCAGATTAATGTTAATACTTTGGGTAGAATCGAGCGTGCAGAAATTGATTTAAAATTTTCGACCTTGAATAAACTATTGAAAGAACTCCAGCTTACATTTTCAGACTTAGAATTCCTATCATGAATCTTTTAATCTGGTTTTTTATCAAATAGAAGTTCTTGCAAATCTGTAGCTAAGTGGTTTTTCAATTGACTATGATTTAACGGCTGAATTTTGTTTCTTAACAATTTTAAACTTATTGAGTTGTATTTATCATATATCTGAGTAATCTTT